>NZ_CP090978.1:5532500-5882500 GCF_021513275.1 Paenibacillus hexagrammi
CGCCTCCATCCAGAAATACCGAGGTGGGGATATGGATGCCTGAATGCTCCAACCGATCATAAAACTTGGGACGAATGCCCGTCGGCAGCAATCTTCCGATGATTTTGCCATTCTCTCCGATTCCTGTCTGCTGGAAGGTGAAAATATCCTGCAGTACGATCACATCACCCTCCATACTCTGCACTTCGGTGATGTTCGTAATTTTGCGCGACCCGTCCTTCAGACGGGACTGTTGAATGATGACGTCCACCGCTCCGGCGATCTGTTCCCGAATCGCCTTGACCGGCAGCTCGATGCCGGCGAGCAGCACCATCGTTTCCAGACGCGCTATCATATCGCGCGGACTATTGAGTGACCGGTCGCCAGCGACCCGTCGTGGCCGGTATTCATCGCTTGAAGCATATCCAGCGCTTCACCTCCGCGCACCTCGCCGATCACAATGCGGTCTGGACGCATCCGAAGGGAGTTGCGCACCAGATCGCGGATCGAGATGCCACCCTTGCCCTCGATGTTCGGCGGGCGCGATTCTAGCGATATGACGTGATCTTGCCAGAGCTGCAGCTCGGCAGCATCTTCGATTGTAACGATTCGTTCATCGCTGGGAATAAACGAGGAGAGCACGTTCAGTGTGGTGGTCTTACCGGAGCCCGTGCCTCCGCTGACAAATATGTTAAGTCTCGCTTTGACACAGGCTTCCAGGAAAATCGCCATCTCCCGGGATACGGTGCCAAATTGGATCAAATGTTCGATCGTATAAGGATCTTTGGAAAATTTACGTATCGTAATCGTTGGTCCGTTAAGCGCCAGCGGCGGAATAATCGCATTCACACGGGATCCGTCAGGCAGTCTGGCATCCACCATCGGACTGCTTTCATCGATGCGGCGGCCGATGGGCGCAACGATCTTTTCAATCACATGCATGACATGCTCATCGTCCCTGAATTGGACATACGACAGCTCGATTCGTCCGCTGCGTTCGACGTACACCTGATTCGGTCCGTTCACCATCACTTCGGACACATCAGGATCAAGCAGTAGCGGATTAATCGGCCCGAAGCCGGTCAAATCGTTGATCAGCTCCTCAACGACCTTTTTGCGATCGATTTTGCCGCGGAAGGTTTCGTCTTCTTTCATAATCTCGACCGCCATCGCGTCAAGCTTAGGCACGATCGCTTCGACATCATCGTCTTTCATTTCGCTGAGAATAAGCTTATGCAGCTTATTTTTCAGTTCCTGATGCTTGCTGATTTCACGCGGATTCTCCTTATTCGCAGAGTCGGAGCGGCGTATATCGCGAAAGGTGCTGAGCAAATCCTTTTTCACGGGCTGCGCTGTCTGGAGGGTATCTGCATGCTCCCCTTCGGCACCAGCTTCCGAATTCGGGTCGATTTGTCCGGCACGGGCTTGTATTTTATCCAGTAAGCTCATTCGCTGTCTCCTCCTTACGATTGGGGTGCATTGCCTTTATTTTTGTTAAACAGCATATGAAAAATGGATGCAGGCTTCGGTTTGAAGAGCGAGATTTCCCTCCGGGAGATGAGCTGCTCGGCCATTTTGAACACCGATTTCGCGATGTCCGTTTTTCCTTGATTCAGAACAAACGGGATCCCGATATTTATAGATTGAGAGACAATCTGAAAATCATTCGGCACGTAGATGGGATTCTCCGCCCCAAGAATATCCGGCACATCCGAAGCCTTGATGGCGCTTTCCATCGTAGACCGGTTAATAACGAGCTGCACCTTATGCTTGAGGCCCAGCGCATCTAATGTTTCCAGCATCAGCTTCGTGTTTTTGATTGCGCTCATTTCAAGTGTGGTCAGCACGAAGATTTGATCTGCTTTCTCAATGAACTGCATCGTATTTTCCTGCAAGCCTACACCTGTATCGGCAATTAAATAATCGTGCTGAGCCAGCAGCATTTCACAAACCCGGTCAATCACGTCCGGTTTAATTAAATCTGCAAATTCCGGACGCTCAGGCGCAGCCAATACTTTCACGCCGCTGCTATGGCGGATCATGTAGCTAGGCAGCGTGTGCTTGTCGATCGTATCGATACTTTCAGCCACATCTTTAATCGTGAAAGTGGGATGCAAATCCATCGCCAAGCTTACATCGTTAAACTGCAGATCCCCATCGATGATGCTGATCTGAATATTGCTTTTGGAAAGCGCGACAGCGAGATTGACAGCGAGTACAGTACGGCCGATGCCGCCCTTACTGCTGCATATGGCGATCATCTCGCCTCGCTTTTCCTTCAGCGGCCCCTCCATACCTGTATCGCTACTTTTCATCTCCGCCTGCTCCTTTCGATTCTGTCTCTCCATTTGGCTGGATCCGGCTATACAGCATTAAGCTCACGCTTCCAGCTTCACTCGCATTAACCAACGCTACTGCGTCCTGCGGCTTCACTTCAAGCGTTACCGAGGAGTATTCCACATAAGGCGTCTCCGTGGTTGCCTCGACCATTCTTCGTCCAACGGCAAGCACCCTGGCATGCTGCAAGATGAGCGTGGAAACAAGCGGCCCATTGGACTGTTTATCCGTTTGGTTCGAAATCACATCGACATAATCATCGGGCTCGATCAAGTTGGAAACTGATCTGACGATATTGACTCCAACAGACACAGCCCGATAGCCGTCCGTCACTTTCCGCGAGACAAGCAGCGCTTCTTCCTTCTGCCCTTGCAGATGGTGGCTCAGCAGCATCTCTCCCGGAGCCAGATCACTGTTGGCGATTTTTCCCGCGGCTTCCTCTATAGTGAGTACGGCCTCTGGGTGCAGCGCCTTCTTGGGCACTTGCGCAATTTCAATAGCACCTGCATCAATCACAGTGTTGCGCTTGATGGGCTGCTTCGCCACAACCACATCCGTCATGTTGGTATTGATAACTGCCGCTTCATCGAATTTTTTCATATATTTGATAAAAAGAAAGGTTGTTAACAACCCCATGATAACCGCCAGTATCAAAACCGCTTTTGATCGCATATTCGGCTCTCCTACTCTATAAGTCTGATGGCATAAGCCCCTTTATCAATGGCTCCCGGCTTCGCCGTGCCTTTCCCCGTCCTTTTGATAAAGATGCCGCTGATGGCGGTATCTTTGCTGCTCATTGGATCTGTGATGTAAAAGTAAGCAAAGCCGGTCACCTGAATTTGTTTCATCTGGTTCGTTGTGAAATTATACGGCTTGTATGTCGGCACCAAAAGAATCCTTGGCGAGTCCCGGTGCGAGAGATCTGCCGGCGGATAAGGATCCGCATTAATTCTGTACTGAACCGCATCCCTTGTATTGCCCGCAATGTTACCGGTTTGCGTATCAATGATATCCCCAATGTCCACCTCATTGCTGTACCCATGCATTAAGTTGTACTCGTAGGTATTGGCGCCATTGCCGCCCAAAGCCAGGATTCCGAAAACGCCGGATACGCTCTGTGTTTGATCGACCTTCAGCTTGTACGCCTTTCCATATTCCAAAGCGATGGAATCATCGATGCCAAGAGGCGCTACGCCCGTTCCGCTTCCCATTGGCAGAATTTGTGCGGCTGCCTCGGCTTCTACTGTTACTTCATCCCATCCGAGCAGTTTGGCAAAATGAAGAGGTACCGGCTTCGCCAGACTGACCCTAATGCTTTTCCCAAGCTCAATGCCGGTTGACTTCAGGCTGCCCGCTTCCTGATGCTCTTGCAAAATTTTTTGGACAATAGCCGTTACAGTCTGGGATTGCCCTGTAAGCTCCTGCGCGCCGGAGAGCGCAGCAGCGTTGGCCGCTTTCTGCAAATGGCTGCGCTCGGCGAATAAAGTTCCGCCATCGATGATTAGTGCACATGCCGCCAGTAACCCCATCAGCATAAGTCCGATCAGCACAATGGAGCTTCCTTGCTCTTCCCGCCATAGTCCATGTATGTACCTGCTGCCTCGTTCCATCTTCATAACCTGCCTCCTATTCCACCCGGATGGTAGAGTCCGCGGATATAAGCGGTTTTGGAAGTACGCTTCCAATCAGCGGGGTGATATAAGGCAAACTGTATTGCAAAGTTACTTTCACATAGTCTCCCGACTTTCTTGTCGATTGTGCCGGAGAGATCGTTACTTGAAGCGCATTGCGGTTATCTACTTGTGCATTCGCTCTCGAGAATGCCGTGATATCCGCGTCCCCTTTGCCTAATCCTCCAAGCCTGACCGCCTCTTGAGCGACCAGATTCATCTGCAGATACGTGAACACAACCCGCCCGACATCCAGCATGCCGCAAACGATCAAAAGGAGCAGCGGGACGAGCAGAGCGAATTCCGTCAACGACTGCCCTTTCTCGTTTTTCAGCAAATTCCGGCAGGCGAATGCTGCATCCGCTTTTCGCATGGTCCTCACCATCCCTTAAACCACAGGCAGACCAAGGCGCCGCCTGCTATGGCTACTCCGTATGGATACGTTGCGGTTAGGACTGTTTTGTCAGCGTTTACGGGTAACAGGACGCCATAGCGGAAGCTGTACATGCAGATACCGATCCACTTCATTCTGATCATCGCTCCATTCCGAAAAACAATGACCAATACGGCCAATATCGCTCCGATTAGAGCCATATATACGGAAGTCATCAATACGAAAGAAGTCCCTTTCATTGCGCCCACTAATGCCAGGAGCTTGACATCGCCAGCACCTATGCCCCCAAGAAGATACGGGATCAACAGCACGCCTAACCCTGCGAGGAAGCCTGCAAGAGAGGCCCCTAATCCGGTCCATCCGGCCATTGCTGTATGTGCGCCTAATGCAGCTGCTATTCCGGGAAATATCACCTTATTATGTATTTTTCTGCTCCTCACATCGGTCACAACCGAGATCAACAGCACGGTCAATAGCATGATAGTAAAAAGCATCTCCCTACCTCCGTTGCCTAGTAAAGCTCAAATTTGTGAAAAAAGGCCCTACGCGGTAGAACACGTAAGACCTTTTGGTACGTATCGGCAATCTTGGTCTTGTTATTGCTTGCTTTACGTTTACGGAGTCGTATTACGGCTTTGCACGGTTGATAATGCATCTTGGAAGATATTCACGATTTCTGTACGAAGGGTTACCAGAGTAGCTACTACAGCCACCGCGATTAGCCCCAGCACGAGACCGTATTCTGTCATACCTTGACCTTGTTCTTGTGTAACCAGCGCTTTGAATTTGTTCATCATGAGTAATCGCTCCCTTGTATTGGTTAGTTTAGTTGTTTAAGTTTAGGTTCCAAGTTTAGCTTTCAAATTGAACCATGCTGCCCACTTGCAGAGCATTTCGTTCGATGCTTCCTGCGGGAAACTCAATTACGGATTCGGAATTCGGAAATGATGTTCCTATCTTCCCCGGCGCCAAAGCCTGTTCCAATCCTACGACCCGGTGTTTTGCATCGAGATGAACGACGTCGATACTGTAGTTCATAAAGAAGGTGTGCACGGACCTGCACGGCCTTATGTACATACAGCAGCCCTCAGGCAATTCGGATGAAAACATCAGCCCTTTCAATCTCCGATAAAACGTTGCCGCCACCCAAACCTCTTCAGCAACGACGTGTCCGCTCTCAGGCAGGACTAACTTCATGCGGACTATCCCCTCCATTCTTGTCTGAAATAACCCACCTTCTCCGAAAGGAAGGGAATATTGGCATATAAAAAACAAGCCCCCTTCAAATCTTTCGGCAGCTGGCTGGCATGGCGCTTGTTTCATGCGCGTTAGCCCCTGTAGCTTTGCGTCACTGATTTTCATCAGTTTTGCCTTTATCGAGATTCGTCGAAGCTTGTCGCTTTAGGTCGAATCCGATGTGTTGATATCATCATAAGACATGTAAGCGTTTTCTTGTATCGGTCTAAGTTCACAATTTTCAGACTATTATTCATGGTACTGCTTTCCTATCATCTTCTGCATTCGCATCCCTTTAATCCCTATATGACTATAAAAGGAATCCTGTTTATCCCGAATTTACAGACATTCGATGTTAATCCATTTTCATCCAATGGGATTTATGACCCTTTCAGTTGAAGTAAATTATGGGCTAATCCCCTAAAGCTAAAAAAATTCAACCAGAGCATAGTCAGGTCTAAGATGGTTCTTCAGAATGAATTTGGCATCACCTACAACCTAAAGAGAATCCGTCGGCTTATGAAACAACTAAATCTTGTGTGCCCGCACAGAAAAGCAAATCCTTACAAGTGCATGGCTAAAGCTAAGATGAGATAGACCGCTAAATCAAATATTACAACCATCACAGATATCAATGTGGATTAAAAAAGATGACCCCTGTTCAGTACTCAGTACAGGAATCATCTATTGTGTCCAAGCATTTCACAAGATGTGCTTTTTCATAGAAAGGGTATCGCAGTTATTAGGCTGCGCTATCCACCTATGCCAAAGTAAATTTTCTCAACTCGTCCTGCAGGTCTTGAGCGCAGCTGCCCAGAGCATCCGAGGAAGCCTGCACTTCTTCCATAGATGCGAGCTGCTCCTGAGCAGCCGCCGCCATTTCCGTGGTACGGTCGGAGGCGCTTCGTGCAAAGCCTACCATATCCATGGTAGATGCCGTAACCTGCTGGGCACTGGCAGACATTTGCTCGGATGCTGCGGAAACCTCTTGGATTTGGTGGGCTACCTTGCGGATGGAGTCCAGGATGGAGCTAATCGCACTATCCGTCTGCTGGATCGCCGATAATCCGAGCTCCGCCTCGGCAGCCGTTTCCTTCATGGAAACTACCGCCCCCTCGACGAGGTCGAGAATCAAACTCACAATTGACGTGATAGATTCAACCGATTCCTGCGTCTGTCCGGCCAGTTTGCCGATCTCCGAAGCGACCACTTTAAAGCCACGGCCGTATTCCCCTGCCCGAGCCGCCTCGATATTGGCATTGAGCGCCAGCAAGTTCGTCTGCGAAGATAAGTGCTTGATCGTGGAGACGAACGCCCCGATGTCCTTCGAATGTTCGCCAAGCCGCGTTACGACATCCGCAGATTCATGAACCGCATGACGAATCGTTTGCATTTGACCGACCGCAACCTTCAGCTTCTCCTCACTGGTTCGTGCTCCATCCGATACATCAACCGCCAGCTCAGAAACCTCCGAAGCGCTGTCAGCAATTCTCGAAATACCAATTGCCATCTCATTCATGGCGAGAGCATTTTCTTCAGAGGCTTTCTTCTGCTGCTCGGCTCCTTCTGCTACGACTTGAACCGCCATCGCGATTTGCTGCATGGCCGACGTCGATTCCGTAGACACGGCTGACAGCTCCTCCGATGAAGCGGCAACCTGCTCGGATATATCCTGATTAATGCGCAGAATCCCTCTTAACGAGTCTGTCATTTGATTAAAAGCAACACCAACTTCACCGAGCTCGTCTCTCGTTTGCAGCTCTACCTGCTTGGACAGGTCTCCTCCCGCGAGCCTCTCGGCCCCATGCTGCAAGGATCTAATAGTCATTCTTACACTTCGGTAGAAGGCCAGAAAGAAGAGCGCCGCAAGAAGAATCGTAATACCTACCAGAGACATCATCTTCGCACGATCGCTGCTCAACCGGTCAACCCGATGCTGCAGAAGCTGATCCAACTGGGTTGAGACGACTTGAAAAAATTGATTTGATATCTCAATCGAATTGGTTCCTTCCGCAAAAAAATCACTCGGCTTCATAGTTAAGGAAGCAGCATTCAAGACATTTTTATCAATGGTCGCAAGAAAGCCCTTGCTTGACTGCACACTTTGTCCACCTGGTCCTTCGAGAACAGCGGAAAGAGTCGGATTGGATTCCGAAATAATATTTAGTGCCTTTTCGATATTCTGAATGGATGTTTGGATAAGCGCCTTTTCGATTCGAGCGCTCACTTTTCCATCGTCCGTTATCTTCTTACTGGCAAGCACGCCGTTAAGATCGCCCCTCGCCTGTCCGGTAAACTCGATGAGCTGCGGAAGCTGGTGGACCATGACGTTCATCATATAGTAGGAATCGACCTCAGGATCCAAGGTCAGGTTCGATTCATCGGCAATATGGACAATGAAGTCCAGAATGTCACCGATTAGGGCCGTGTGACGGTCATAGCATTCTTTGGCCGGAAGCTGAAGTGTCTGCTCTTCGAGGTTCTTCCAGTCATTCTGAATGGCTTGCCAAGCAGTAGCGGTCTGCAGCTCATCACCGTTTTGTGCATTCATCTCAGCCACACGCGCCATACTCGCCTCGATTGCTTTCTCTTTATCAGCTAGCATCGTCTTGGAGGCTGTGTCTCCGTTTAAAATCCCGTTTGCTAAACCACGATGCTGCTGAATATCCAGCATAAGTGGCATGAGCCCCTGAATATAAGCGCTGCCCAACAATTCTTTCTTCGAATCTTGTATTTGATTTTGCAGATCCTTCGACCATATCCCGATTAGCAGACCTAGCGGTACTAAGAATAGCAGGCTAATCAATACAAACTTTTGAGCGTATTTCATTCGAGTCATCAGGGCTGTAAAAGGAGTCAGTAAAAGAGAAAGCATAAAAACCACCTTTGTTATTAATAATGGATGAATATGGAGTTAACATAATATTTCGTGTGATTTATTATTACATACATTCTAAATATTTCGACAAGTTACGACAGCAACCCTTCTTTTCAAATTCATTTCTTTAAAAACATTCGAAAAGCAAGAAAGAGGCATAAAAATACCTCAAACAATCTAACACCTCACGTTAGTATCTCAGAATAAAAAGGCCCGTTCCATGGAACCGACCTTCTTTGCGTTATGATTGGATCTATTTTTTATAATTCAGTAATTGCTGATAAGGAATGGAGACCTCGTCCATTATGTCTTGGTACAGCAACGACAGGCTGTCCTCCGCGCTTGTGTTTTTATTGATAATTTCATCGATGGACCTATTCCATATCTCGGATGCTTTGCGATCTAAAGGAGTCGGCATTCCGGAAGAACCCAGTCCGGTCAGCGTCCTATACAGCTCTTGCGCGTTTTGCCCACCCAGAAATTCACTGGGCTTCGGGTTGATGTACCAATTCATCGTGCCGCTCTGCTCGCATACATATTGAATAAAGAGCCATGCCGTCTCCTTTTGCTTACTTTGTGAAGTAAGAGCAATGCTATTACTGCTATCCATGTCATTGCCTATAATTCCAAACGGAGGCCTTGTCACTCTCCATTTCCCCTTTTGCTCCGGCACCCATTCTTGCAGCTTTTGTTCTCCCCATGCTGGAAGATTCAGCATAACAAGCCTATTTTGCCTTATAGCATCCTGCCCGGCGGGATCCACATGCTCATATTCAGGGTCAAGCTTCTTACCTGCTTAGCAGCCTTCATGCTCTTGAGATAGGATTCTTTTCCTCGTTCATAATCAAGCCGATTATCGAAAAAATAATCCCCATTATTAAGTATATCTACGGTGTCCCGTCTCCACTGCACGATCCATTTATCCTGCTCTTGTAAAAGTTTCGCCATGGCTAGCCAGCGGTCCGGTTCTTCCATATAATCGGCAAGAGCTTCCGGGTCGTCCGGCAGCCCGGCTTCCTTCAACACGTCCGCCCTATAAAAGGTAACCATCGGTTGAGACTGATAAGGCATTGCAACAAGGCGTTTACCGTCCATAGACGAGTGCTGCCTCCATATACCTTCTCCCAAGCTGCTCTGATATTTGCCTGCACGATAGGGAGCAGCTAGAAGATTCTCCAATTTATCCGTCGTATTAAAGTCGCCCAGCATTCGATCCCTTAGCACCATCAAGTCGGGAGCTTTGTCCTCCGCCAGTGCGTTCAAATAATAATCCGCTAACCGCGGTACATTATCCAAAACTGTCAATGTAATATGCACCTTCGGGAATCGTCTTTGAAATTGTTCAATTTCATAATCAAACATCCGATCAGGAGCCCATATCGTCAACTCACCTTGAGGCTCTGTAATGGGATGGCTCTCACTCGCGACCTCATCATACTTAACCGTCTCCGCACTGGGCTTATGCTGCCAGCTGCATGCGGATGTCAGTATTACCGTCAGGATGATCATGACGGCACTGCGCATACTCATGGTGTCTTGCCCCCTTCAATTACGACATTGGTTTGGAATAGGTGCGAATTTGATTGCGTCCCGACACCTTCGCTGCATACATGGCGGAGTCTGCGTTGCGAAGCAGGCATTCCAGGTCCGTCCCATGCTCCGGGAACACACTAAGCCCTGCGCTAAGCTGTAAAGAAATGGCCTTCTCTGCATGCTGAACCGGCTCCTTGACGACGGCTAGACGAACTTGATTCGCCCAGCCCTCCGCATCAATCGGCAGAGGCTCCCTCGTAATGATGACAAATTCATCACCAGCCAAACGGAACACCCGTGTTTGCTCATTGTTGTAAGGGTTCAATCGCTCCCCTAATGTCCGAAGCACGGTATCTCCGGCATCATGTCCATACGTATCGTTAATCAACTTGAATCGGTCCAGATCGATGAATAAACAAAGCACTCTTTCCCCTTTCAGCTTGGCCTCATGAATAAGCTCAGGAAAAAACAAGCTAAAGCTATACCGGTTCGCTAACCCAGTTAGTGTATCGTAGTGCGCTAATTTCCTTAAAGCTTCCTCTGAATCACGCAGCATGAGATTCTTTTGATCCGTTTCCGCGAACATCGACGCCAATTCCTGTGACATATGCTCAAAGTTGTTCTTAAGCAGATTCACCTCATGGATTCGACTTTCTCTCCACGTAACACGTTCGTTCATTCTTATTTTAAAGGGAAGCCCTGTAGAAATGCTCCCTAACTCAAACAATGGGCGTTCCAACATCCTTGTTACTCGACTTGCTATCAATACGACAATGGCAAAAAGAATACAGATCAGCGCCAAGCTGTACGTATACATTTGGAACACTTCTTGTTGGTACTCTTCAATCGGCTGTTTGATGATTAGCTTGTACGGAATTCGAACGAGTTGATATTCCTTTACATATTCACTTTGGCTCCAAAGGGCAATGGGATTGTAGAGTGGTGTATGCTCAGGCTGAAACAGGTAAAGCCGATCATCTACGCTGGACACAATTCCACCAGGCTGCCAATCAAAATCCTCTTGACCGTCCTCAATCTTCGGATCATTAGAGGCAAATACTTGATTATGTTCATCGACTAGAATCAGCTTAATGTCTGATGCCGATGTTACGTTGTAAAACGTTTCTTTCATCGACGCCCTCTGCAGCATCGAATGCAGCTTCAAATCCCGAAGCTCCAGTCGTGACATCTGATTGATTCTCTCACTCACATGACTCGCGATAGAATCGAATTTATCTGAGGTATTCTTCATATTTTGTTCATTCGTAAACTGACTGTTTAGATATAAAAAAATAAAGAGCGGAAGAACAAGAATAGAGATGGACATATGAGTCATCACACGTCCAATCTTCAGCCGTTCTTTGATAAAAGCCTGTGGGTGCAGGGCACTCCCGCTCCATCTAGGCAAATATTCCGCGGCCATATCTCCGAGCACCGCATTCAGAATACTAGTGACGCCTTGAAACATCACATAGATCAAGGAATATCCAAAGCCAAATTGACTCAAGCCATAATACCCTGCGAGGTGAGCCGCAGCTCCTATGGAGCAGCAGTAAACAAGGTCCAGCAGCACGAGCTGCCTCCTGCGCTTTTTAAATACTAGTCCGACTAAAGCAATTTCAAGAGGAATTACTAGCACAAGCGGTGTTTGATCCCACAGCCAGACCCCTGCTGCGCTTCCTATTAGGGAGATAGCAACGGCCTGCCCATATCCGCCGCGTCTTACTGTGAACCAAGCTATCGAACCTAGGAAATAACTTTCGATGCCATAAAGCAAGTGCAAGGGATATTTCGTTAGTAAAATTGCCATTATCCCAAACACACACATATATATCCATGAAAATGGTGTCTTCTGTTTGTCCCAGCCCATTCTTTCAACTCTCTTCAGTGAGTATTTATGCATGGTTACAATTTTGACACGGAACGGAGACATTCCTCTTCATTAGAAGCTATACGACAACATCAAACATTATTTCCCAGGAAATGCAGTCGGAAAATGGTACAAAAAAACTCTCACAGCGCAGATCGCACTGGAGAGTTTTTTACGTGTAATTATTCGTTAGAGCCGCCGCTCAGCTTTTCCTTCAATAGAGTTAATTGCTCGTCGACTTTAGCTTGCTTCACTGCATCTACCGGCGTGTAACTGCTGATTGTTCCGGCGGATACGTACGGCTTGCGGGCGATTTCCGCTTCAACCTCAAGCTGCATGATCTTCTCTTCCATACGATGGAACCCGCGAGCTGCGCTGCCGCTTTCAATTACACCATTGTAGGAGACCTGCGCCATTTGTTTCTTGGCTTTGGCAAGCTGAGCGCGGGATACGAGTTCGTTGCGCTTGTTGCGCATTTTGTAGAACTCGTCTTTCATCTCATGCAGCTGCTGTGTCAATTCATCGGCTTGAGCCTTGGAACCTGCATGCATGTCGGTATATTCGGCGATTTTCTCCTCGTGATACAGCTTCTCTTCCAGCGCTTGGCGGGCAATAGCTTCTTGGCCGTTCTTGAGTGCTGCTGCAGCTTTGGCTTCGCGGTCAGCTACTAGGCGAACCGACTCCTCCAGGCGCTGCTTGAGTTTACGCTCATTGGCGATTTGACGGGCAACCGTCACTTCCGCTTGGGCGATCTCCTGCTCCATATCGCGCAAATATTGATTCAGCATCACGATCGGATCTTCGATTTTGTCCAGCATTTCGTGAAGCGAAGCTTTTGTCATATCTTTCATTCTGCTAAATACTCCCATGGTTTACACGTCTCCTTTGTTTTGGTCATTCTTATTTTCGTAACGAGCCACTTTGGCTCTGAGCTCTTCGATTTCTCTTTGCAGCGCTTTTTTCTCAATATCCTTCATCATTTCATCGATCCCGCCGGATTTCGCATGAGGCTCGTAGGAGCCTGCATAAGGACTCGCTCCCATTGCGGATGGACCGGAATGCGGCGGATGCGGTGTATAAGCGCCATTGTAGGAATGGCGTCCAAACGTGCCGTAAGGATCGTAAGGAGGCGGATCAAAGCCAGGTTCCTTCGGGATCACCAGTGAAGCGATGAAATAGATAAAGATCACCGTACCCCCTGTGAAAAATGTTGTAATCACGACCAGCAATCTGAGCAGTGTGGCATCCACATTCATGGCTTCCGCCAAACCGCCGCACAAGCCGGTTACTTTTTTATCTCGTCTAGAGCGATACAGTTTGCTCATAATGGTCCTTAACCCTCCTGTTTCAGTTTATTCCGCAAAGCTTCCATTTCCGCGTCGACAGCCGGATTGCTGGACGCATAGTAACTCTCGCGGCTCATTCTTCTTACATCCCGGAGCGATCTGGCATTCAGCTCCATGTCGGACACGCGTTCCTCCAGACGTCCGAACATACGCGGCGTTGCATCGTGCGCAAAGCTGCTCGCTCTTGCATGCAGACGCTGCTGCAGACGAGCCGACTCCATTCTGGCCAAGTAATAGCTGCGTTTGTCGGCCACTTCCTTATAGTCGGCCTTCAGCTGCTGCAATTCCTCATCCAGATCAAGGATGGACTGCTTGGCTTGATCGTAAAGTTCCCGGTACTGCTCGCTTTTTTCCTCCGCCTGCAGCTTCTCTTGCAGGACGATGCGGGCTATGTGCTCTTCGCCGGCTTTCAAGGCAAGCATAGCTTGATGCTCACGCTTTTCTTTGGTTTCCAGCGCTGTCAGGTACTGCTGCCGAAGCGAGGCTGCGTGACTGACGCATTGCTGATACAGCTTCTCGGATTGATGAAGCTGCTCACGCTGTGCAGCTAAGTATTGATCGATCAATCGAACCGGGTCCTCCGACCGTTCCAGATGCTCGTTCAGCGTTGCAACGGTTATATCTCTCATGCGTTTGATCAAACTCATTTCCTCATACCACCTTTATGCTCTCTATATTCTTTACAGCGATTAATACTGTGATCTTCTGGTTAACAGCGATACCCCATATACGATCAAACCGATCGCCAGCAGGATAATAGCCCAGCCAGCCAGCTTGCCTAGCAGAATTATCGCGCCAAGCACCGCTATGATCCATCCAAACTTACTGCCATTCTTAATTCCTACATAGCCAAGTCCGACCATGGCGAGCGGAATGACGTAACCCATGATGGAGCCGATGAACGGTCCCATATGGTAGCCGAACTTATGCAGAAGAATCAAAGCTCCGAATGCAATTAGCAGTACGGCAAGACCTGAGTTTCTTTTCATCGAATTTGTCACCGCCTTTCTGTTGATGTTGACCTCTCGTTCATGTCTTTATTCTAGGTTAAAGAGGCTCCAGCCAAAACGGACCCGCGACGGTTTTTGAACCTAGACCTAAGTCGGGGCGTGTCTCAGACCTGCATATAGACTCTACTAGAATTAGGTAAAATTTGTAAAATAATAGATAAAAGGTGTATGATAAAGTCGGTAAATTGACTGATTTGCCGAAATAAGAGAGAAGGTTGGAGGAAAAGTAGTCATGAAACGATGGGTAGGTGTTATCGCGGCGAGTGCCGTTGCAGTGGCGGCTACAGGCTGCAGCAGCTCGGAGCCGGCGAATGGAGGAACCAATGGGATTTTAAACAAATTGGGGAAGGATGAGAAAACGGCGATTAAAGTACTGTATTACGATAAGAATTCGTTCTTTCAGCAATATGGAAACTTATTTATGTCCAAATTTCCCAATATCGACGTAGATGTAATCTCCACTCAATCCGTCTCTGGTCCGAATAAAGACCCCGAGAAGGAGCTAAAGACATTAATTGATCAGGAAAAACCCGATGTTCTGTTATTTCAATCTCCCGAGCAGTTCGGCCAATTTATTGAGGAGGGGCGGTTGTATCCGCTGGACGATGTAGTCAAGCAGGATAAGTTCGACATCGAGAATTTACTGCCGGCGGTTGTCGATGCTATACGGGCAAAAGGAGATGGAAAGCTGTTCGGCTTGTCTCCCGAATTTTATGGTCAGGCACTCTATTATAATAAAGACTTGTTTGAAAAATATGGCGTTCCCCTGCCTTCCAATCAAATGAGCTGGAACGACGTCTTGAATTTGGCCAAGCGTTTTCCAACCGACGGACAGGGCGACGAGAGAGTGTATGGTCTTTCCGCCTTTTCCTACATGGGAGATGGGATTGGGTACCAGCTTATGAACTCGATCGGAATGACAGAGGGGCTTACCTATCTGGACCCGGAGAACATGCAAGTCACGCTTCAGACCGATGGTTGGAAACAAGCGCTGGAGACCGCTGTAGATGCTGTGAAGTCCGGAGTCTTATACATCAGAAACAACGATAACCAAAGCATGAACAACCCTGGCTCTTATGAAGATTTCCTTTTACAGAACCAGTTTGTCGCAGGTAAAGCGGCTATGACGATAGACGGCAATTATATCATGCAGAATCTTCAGGAAGCCAAGGAACGATTAAAAGATAAGTTCAAGCCTTTCAACTGGGATACCGTTACAGTTCCCGTTAATCCTCAGAATAAAGAGTACTCGACAAGCGTGACGGTAACGCAGATTTTCGGCATCAATGCGCAATCTTCGAATTTGCGGGCTGCATGGGAGTTCGTCAAGTACATCAATGGAGATGAATTTGCGCGTATCATGTCCAAATCCTCGCAGAATCTGCAGACCCGCACCTCCTATTCCAAGGAAAAAGACGGACACAGCTTAGAAGCCTTCTACTTGCTTAAACCGAATCCAGATTCACCCTATGAAGGGTACGATAAGATTCCGACGGATTTCTTCCAGAGCTTTAACGGCTTGGCCAATCAAGAAATAAAAGCGGTCATTGACGGCAAACAATCCGCTGAGCAAGCCCTTAATGCCATGCAAAATAAGGGCCAGGAAGCACTGATGAAGGCCAAGCAAGCAGAGGATAGCAAGAAAGCGGCAGAAGCAGCCTCTCAGCCCTCTTCCTGATGTAAAGAAGGCCCTATTTCTTCCGACCCGCGGTGTATAAATTCACCTGCATCGAGTGCAGACTATGCCATTATGAGCTAATAAAGGCAGGTATTGTACTCATGCAAAGATGGATTCGCGCGTTTATTCTAACGATTCTGGGTCTGCTCCTTGCCGGAGCCGGAACGGAAGCGGCCATGGACTATGTTCACGCCTCCTCAGCCGGAAGGGAAGGCGTTCATACAGGCAGCAGCGTCCGTACCTCGGAAGCTGTGCGGCAGACCTGGGCTGCCGAGCCGGAGCTGGAGTCCGAGCCTCTCCTCTCCTTCTCTGTGCTGAGCGACATTCACATCACCTCGTGGGATGCGGAGGCTCATCGCAGGCTGCGGGAGGCGCTTGCCGATCACGCGGAGATACGCAAGGACAGCAAGCTTCTCGTGCTGAACGGCGACCTCACGGATGGCGACGAAGCCGATTATCGCAGCTTGCTGGCGATCTTGAACCACACCGCCCATCCGCCGGTTCATGCGACGATGGGCAATCACGACTACTACCGTCTGTGGCGGGGACCGGACGGGAAGATGGATACGACCAGACTGAATCCCGCCTGGTCCAGCAAGCAGGCCGTGGAACAATTCATGCGAATGTTCCACTATGATAAGCCGTACCACGAGCTGGTGAGCGAGGGGTACCACTTTCTGTTTCTGAGCGGTGAAGCCTACCGCGATGTGCAGCCTACGGTAGGCGAGGACGCCTACCTGTCCCCTGAGCAGCTAGGCTGGCTGCGGGAGAGGCTGCAAGCGGCTGCGGCGGAGGATCCGCACAAGCCGGTGTTTGTCTTCCTGCACCAGCCGCTGCCGGGAACGCTGGACGGAACGGACCGGGAACGCGGCATCGTGCAGCATCAAGAGCTGCGGGCGCTGCTGGACGCACATCCGAATGTCATCTTGTTCAGCGGGCACACGCACTGGAACCTGGAGTCGACGCAGCAGGTGAAGCAGCTGCGCTTCCTCGCCGCATCGAGCGCGTCGATCCGGCAGGTATGGAATGGACAGAACGAGCCAGAGAGCCGCTCGCTCAGTCAAAGCTTGGTCGTGGATGTGTACAAAGACCACGTCATCATCAACCGCAGAGAGCATTCCAAGCGCCGCTGGATTCAGCCATCTATTAATAAAGGCTACGACGTTAGCTAGGATCAAGTAACTCTACAAAAATATCCATACTTCCCCGTCGCTTCTAGTGGCACTTTGACACCACAGCTGATTCAATTACTTTGCAGGGGGCTTCTAGGATAAGAAAAGACCGTAGAACAAGTTTCTACGGTCTTTCTTCATTCGATATGGCTATCTGGCTATTTGACGACCACTACAATCGTCACAGTCTTGCCCGCAAACTTGGCCGTCACGCGGGAGAGGCCTTTGTAGACTGCCGTAATTTTGCCGTCCTTGGTATCCGCCACTTTCTCATTGGAGCTGGTCCAAAGAGCCGCTTGGCTTACGTCGCCTTCTGAGCCGTCGGCATACGTCGCCGTCAGGGTCAGCTGCTGCGCGGAGCCCGCCGTCAGCTCCACTCTTGTGGTGCTCGCTTTTAAATATTTCAGCTTGTCGACTTCTACTGGAAGCGTCACGGTTTTGCCGCCGAATTTCGCTTTAATTGTAGCCTTTCCGTAGGAGTAGGCTGTCAGCGTCCCGTCTTCAACATCGGCTACCGCTATTTTGGACGAGCTCCATTCCGTTTCAGAGGTAACATCTCGGGACGAACCATCGGAGAAATAGGCCGTAGCCGTCAAATTCTCCGTTTGTGTGCTTTTGAGCTGCAAGCTTTTCTTACTCAGGACAAGCTTCGTCGCCACATCAATTTCCAGCGGGATGCTGACCGTCTTGCCGCCATATTTGGCCGATACGGTTGTTTTGCCTTGATCGTAGGCCGTCACTAGGCCGCCAGTGCTCACCTCTGCGATTTTTGTGGACCCAACTGTCCAATCCGCTTTATCTGTTACATCCGTGATGTCGCCGCTGCTGTTGGTCATCGTCAGTGAAAGCTGCGAGGTATCGCCATTTTTCACAATCAAAGACCTCTTGTTCAAGGTCAGCGCTTGCGCGATATTGACCTCTACCGCCGTTGTTGCGCTTTGATCGCCATAAGAAGCTGTAACGGTTGCCTTCCCGGAATCGACAGCTTCAACCAGCCCGTCATACACCGCAGCGATACTGCTTGATGAGGAAGACCAGCTCGCCGAGCTTGTGACGTCTTTGGTTGTTCCATCCTTAAAATACACTGTCAAGCCCAGCTGTTTGAAGCCGCCGTCGGACAGAGCCACCTTCTTCTCGCTCATGGCTATTCGTGTGATCTCACCTACGCTTACAGTGATGTCTACGCTTTTAAGTCCGAATGAAGCCGTTACCGTCGTAGCACCTCTGGAGACCGCCGTAATCTGTCCGTTCTGCACGGTCGCAACCTGTGCGTCTTTCACCGTCCATACGGCCTGATCCGTCACATCTTCCGTCGTATCATCCTCGAATGTCGCCGTCAACGCAACCTGCTTAACATCACCCGGCTGGAGCAGGTACTTCTCCTCTTTCGCCTGCAGCGTTTTCGCAGCATCGACCTGTACGGTCATCGTCGCCGTTTTCTCGCCGTATTGAGCAGTTACAATCGTTTCACCCGAACTATAGGCCTGCACGCTGCCGCGGCCGCATAAGCCACATCATCCTCGGAAGAGCTCCAGACCGCTTCGGAGGTCACATCCTCACTCGTGCCATCCGCAAAGGTCGCTTTCAAGGTTAGAGAAGCCGTATCTCCACTGCGGAGCGACAGCAGCTTGGTACTAAACTCCAGCTTACGTGCAACCGCTACATCCACAGTAACAATGACGCTTTTGCCCCCGTAAGTGCCCGTAATCGTCGTTCTGCCCGTCGAAACGGCATGGATCGCTCCGCCTGTCACATAAGCAATGTCCTCATCCGCGGATGTCCACGTCGCCTTACTCGTCACATCCTCGCTTGTACTATCGTCAAAATAAGCCGTCAAGCTAAGCTGCTTGGAGCCATTCTTTTGCAGGAACAAATCCGTCTCGCTGGAGGTCAGCTTCTTGACTTGATCCACATTCACCGTAATGACAGCAGATTGGCCGCCATAAGAAGCTGTGATCGTCGCCTGCCCCGGCTTCAATGCCGTAATATTGCCTGCCTGAGCGGCTGCCGTATCCGTATTGTCGGTACTCCAGCTCGCCTTGCTGGTCACATCCTCGCTCGTGCCGTCCGTGTATACGACCTTCAGAGTTACCTGTTTGGATTCATCGGACTTCAGAGACAGAGACGTTTCGCTAGCCGTCAGGCTTCTGGTCACATCAACCTGAGCCTGAATGACTGCCTTCTTCCCGCCGTACTCAGCCGTTAGGTTAGCTTGGCCCGAAGTTAGCGCATAGACATTCCCATCCGAAGCAAACGCGACTTCTTCATTATCGGAAGTCCAAGATACTTTATCCGTCACATCTTCTTGATTTCCGTCCATATATGTAGCTGTAATCGTAACGGCGGATTTGTCACCTTTATGCAGATTCAGCGTCGGCGTTCCAGCCTCCAGCGTTTTAGGTACGCCGGCATTGACCGAAACAGTCGTCGTCTTGGAGCCGTACTGCGCGGTAATCGTCGCTTCGCCTACGCTGTAAATGGTGATTTTACCGCTTGTAACGGAAGCGACATCCTCATTGTCCGACGACCACTCCGCTTTGCTGGTCACATCCTCCACCGTTCCATCTGCAAAGGTGGCATTTAGCGTCAACTGCTCGGATTCATCCACCTTCATGAACAGATCGCTCTTATTCACATCAAGGCGTTTGGCCATCTCGACATCCACGTATACCGTTGCTGTCTTCGTCCCGTACTCCGCGGTAAGTACAGCTTCGCCGGAACCGTAGGCTGTAACCAACCCTTTAAAAGCGTCCGCCACATTGCCTTGACTCGTGCTCCACTCCGCTTTGTCCGCAACGTCCACGACCGACCCGTCGTCGAAAGTCGCCATTAGCTTCAACTGTTGGGTTCCGCCTGTACGCAGCTCTAAGCTGCTCTGATCGATGTCCAGCCTCCTTGCCACATCGACATTCACAGCAATCGTGACCGATTTATTGCCATACTTGGCGGTAATGACGGCCTGTCCTGAAGAGAGCGCCGTGATGAGCCCATTTGAAACTGTGGCAATTGCATCGTTATCGATCGACCATTCCGCCAATGCATTTACATTCTCGGTCGAATTGTCCGTGTAGGTTGCCGTCAAATTCAGCTGCTCTGTTGCGTCTATCCGCATGTTAACTGTGGACTTGCTCTTCGTTAGACTTCTTACCTTCTTCTTGACCGTCACATTGACGACCACTGTCTTAGCCAAGTAAGTAGCCGTTATCACGGTAGTCCCTTCGGCTTTGGCTACTACGGTGCCGTTATAGACCGTTGCGATCGACGTGTCCCCTGAGCTCCAATCTGTCAAAATCGACACATCATCCGTAGAGCCGCTGGCATAAATCGCCGTCGCCGTAAGCGTCTGAGAATCGTCCACCGACAGTGTCAGACTATTGGTTGAAAGCACCAATCGTGAGATCGTTTCACTGGCATATGCCCTTCCTGCTCCCCAAGCACCTGAGATACTAGTGAGCATAACCAATGTCAAGCAAACGTAGAAGATAAACACCTTTCTTGAAAATGCCGCTGGCTTCGCCATTCGTTCCTACCCCTCCATGTCTTATTCGGCCTGATTAGGCATGGTACTCTTCGCCATATTGTGACAGGAGCAGATGAACAACTCATGAACGGAAGCTGAACTCCCGCTGAATGTTTGTCGATTTCTATCGAATGGCGGAATCATGCTGTCCCAGGGCCTGTCACATCCAAGCGGTAACCTAGCCCGCGGACCGTCGTCAGCGCGATACGGCTGCTCATGGCTCCGATTCGGCTGCGCAGCCTTTTGATATGGACATCTACCGTACGCTCGTCCCCGGCATAATTGACACCCCATACTTGCTCGATAATCTGACCCCTTGTCAGGATTTGGCCCGGATAGCTGGCCAGCGTGAATAATAGCTGGAACTCCTTGAGCGGGAGGCACATACTGACTTGGCCGATACGAACCTCATGCATGGAGCGGTCTATCATCAAATCCCCAACTTCAATTCTTGCAGAAGCTGCAATCCGGTAGCGCTTCAGCAGCGCTCTCACTCTCATGACCAGCTCTCCCGGGTGAAAAGGCTTGGTCAAATAATCATCCGAACCCAGCTGAAAGCCGCGAATAATATCCTCATATTCCCCCCTCGCCGTCAAAATCAGTATCGGGGCACTCACAATCCTCCTAAGCTCGCGAACCAACTGCCAGCCGTCTGTTTGCGGCAGCATGACGTCCAGAATAATCAGATCGGCCTGCGCCCGCTCCAGCATAGCCAGCGCCTCCTTGCCATGAGATGCGCACAGCACACCAAAGCCCTCTTCCATTAATGTATGCTTGATATAGCCTTGTGCCGACTCATCTTCATCCACGATCAGTATTTGCGCCATCCCAATCCTCCCCCTGTTTGATCATTTGCAGACACGCCAAAAGGGCGTTTGTACACAATGCGTATACAACGCCCCTGACGGTACGCGGCTTGTTCTTAGTATTGAAGCTGCTTGACAAGACGCTTGGCCGTGCCGTTTGGCGTCTGAATCGTTTCGTACACGTTGACATGGTAGCTGGTCGAGCCCTGCTCTTCTTTCAAGCTGGAGAATACAATCTTTTGCTTGCCGCTGATGAGTTTATTCTCGCCTGTGAAGGTCATAGCGGAAGTACCCACTACACGATCGAACGCGTCGACCAGATCAAATTCCATACCGGAGAAATTCGAATCGACGATAACCGGATCCGGATGCTGCAAATCCAACTCAAGGTCGAGCTGATACGTGTATGATCCGTTATTGTAAGTCCAGCTGAGATTATAGTCGTTGAATTTGACTTGGAACGGATAGAACGAAATGGTGTCGCTGTCCGATTCTTTTTGCATGCTGACTTGATAATCACCAAGCGTTACGCTGCCTTGGGATACCGACTTGTCATCAAATACCCGCAGAGCGAAGCTATCGTCCTCTTCTGATTGCGGCAGCAGGTAGGAATAGCTGACCACATAGGAGGTTCCAGGTGTAACCTGCGTCGCTGCCGAGCTCTGTCTGACTCCGGTAAAGGAATTCCCCTTGCTGTCGACCAATTCGTTCGCAAGCTCAGGCATGGCTACGGGACTTGAGCCTTTGTTCGTAATTTTATATTTACCAATCGCCGTCTTGTAGCCGAGATCATCATTCTCGTGTACATGGAATTCCACTAGAGAGATGTCCAGGTTCTTATCAATGACGCTGTTATCTGCAAATGTCAGATTATCGCCCAGCGTATAGGCATTCGCAGCTGTAAATCCGCTTGCCGCAACAGTCGCCCCGCTTAACTTGAAGATCGCAACCGGCATCTGGTTGCTCGAGCTGTTGCTTGACGAGGAGGAAGCCGTCGATGACGTTGACGATCCCGTTCCCGAAGTGGAGGAGGTCGAAGTCCCCGTCGTAGAAGACGCTGCCGTCGTGCTGCTTGCGCTCGAGCTTGAAGCATTGCTGGTTGTCGACGAAGACGTTGTTGTGCTTTTCGTGGAAGTCTTCTCCCAGAGCACGAGCTGAGCCGTATTCGGGTCAACCCCGCTTGGCAGAACCGCATTGAAATAATAGGAGACCGATTTCGCTGGATCCAGGTACGTATCTCTTGCCGAATTATCGCTGGAGGATACGGATGCTCCTGCGTCTCCGAACTCATAGGAAGCCAGGAAGGTCGGAATCTCAGCAACGGCATCGCCTTCATTCGTTAGCGTAACGACGGTTTGAATATGAATGCCGTCCGCTTGCGTCGTATACGTCGATTTCTCCGCTTTGACCGTCAGGTTCTCTCCGTCATGCTGCCCTGCGTAGCCTGTCTTGTCACCCAGCGCAACCGTCGTGAAGGAGCCTCCCATATTCATCGTGCCCAGAGTAACCTCTTCCGTTTGGTTCATGTAATAGAACTCCAGATTCAGTCCTGAATCCGCTAGCTGCTTGGATACCTCTGACTTCACCGTGATGAAGCCTGTTTGCTTCGGAAGCAGCGTTTGGTCGGAGCCGTCTGCAATGGAAGCTGTGTATTCCAAGCCGCTTGCATCTACAAGCCGAACCTGGAGTCCCGATGGCAGCTTCAAGCTGGAGGAACCTAAGTTCTGAACGGACAGCTGTGTAAAGGTGTACCATTTGCCATCCTCAGACGCTTTGACGCTTTGCCCCAAACGGAAGGAGACGGAAGCATCGTCAGCAAGCGTGCTGTCCAGCGTATGCAGGTTCAGAATTTCTTCCGGCGCAGAGCCCTCATTCGCCTGGGCCACAGCTGCTACGGACAGCTTGCCGAGGTGATTCATGAAATCGGACTGGCTGCTGTCCCAGCGGAACACTTCAACCTGCAGCTGGTCGGCGCTCTCCCCGGTTGGAAGGCTGGAGTAGAAACGGAAGGTCTGATCCTGTCCAGGCTCCACACTCGCGCTCTTCTTCTCGCTAAGCTTGGAAGTGAAGCTGCGTCCCGACGTATCCGTTACCCGAACGCCGTAGTTATTGAAATCAATCACCGAGCTGTCTCCATTATGGAGATTGACGGCAAATTGCAAGGAAGACGACGATAGCGATGCTTGCTCCAGCGTAAAGTAGGAGGAGCCGGATATGAAGACACCTTCCGGGCCGCGTGGGCCGCCGGCGATGGAGCCGCCCAGGACATCACAGTCATGCTTCCGGTTAGCAGCAGAGCCAAGCTTGTATGTTTTATGGAAAGGGATGAAAGTTTACGAATCATAGTGAGAAACCTCCTAGTTTTTTCGTCAGATTTGGAACCAGTGATGTTCGAGCTTTAGATGTAGGCTGACGAGCTTAACCAAACGTTAGTCGAAGCGCAGCGCATCAATTGGCTTCAGCTTAGAAGCTTTGTTCGCCGGATATAGACCGAAGATGACGCCGACCAAAGCGGAGAACAGGAACGCATACAAGCCAACGCTGATCGACAGGCTCGTTTCCTGACTTGGATTGATATACGGCCACGCTAAGGCAAGACCGACACCTGCCAACAGCCCTATTAATCCGCCCATGCCGCTGATTAACGTCGCCTCGACCAGGAACTGCAGCAAGATATTGCGCCGCTTGGCACCAATCGACTTGCGGATACCGATTTCCCTCGTCCGCTCACTCACAGTTACGAGCATGATATTCATAATCCCGATACCGCCGACCACCAGAGAGATCGCTGCTACCGCAACCAATTGATTGGTTAGCGAGCTGGAAGCCGACTGTCTGGTACTGATTAATTCAGAAGAGTTGAAAATGTTCCACCCTGAGGTGCTCTTGAACTTGTTGGTTAAATATGCTTCCAGCACCGTCTGTACGCGGGACACCTGTTCCCCCGAAGCCGCTTCTACATAAGCCGAGCGAATGGAACCAAGCTTGAAGTCCCGGCTCATCGTCGGCAGAGGGACAAGTACGGCGCTGTCGAGCGACGTACCGCTCGTATTGGAGCCTTTGCTCTTCAGCACGCCGATGACGGTATACATATATCCGTTCACGTTTAGCTCTTCATCGAGCGGGTCTTCCGTACCGAAAAACTGTTTCGCGACGTCGCTGCCGATAACCGCTACGTGATTGCGGAAATCCAGGTCCGCTTGCGCGAGGAACCGGCCGCTTGCCATCTCGCCTTTTTGCAGCTCCAGATAGCGGTCATTGGTACCAGTGACATTGTACGTTTCCTCGTCACGATCATATTTTACATTGGCGCTGTTCTTCGACATGGTTGGGGCTATGGATTGGATCCCCGCCGTACCTTCGAGCTGCATGAATTCGTCGTAATTCAGCTGTGTGGCGCGCCCGTTCCCCATCAAATTCACAGTAAGGAGGTTCGTACCGAGCCCTTCGTACTGCTTTTCAATCGCTTTGGAGGTGCCTTGACCGATCGCGACCAGCGTAATCACCGAGCTGACGCCGATGATCACGCCCAGCATAGTCAGCACCGTGCGAAGCGGATTGGCGCGGATCGTTGCCAGCGCCATCTGGATTAACTCCCAAGCTCTCATACCAACGCCTCCTGTTTGCTTACCTGAGCGGGAAGCGGCTGATTCCGCACATCCTTGATGATCTCTCCGTCCCTGAGGGTTACGACTCTCCGCGCATTATCGGCAATGTGATTATCGTGGGTAATCAGGACAATCGTATTGCCCTGTTCATTCAACTGTTGAATCAGCTCCAGCACCTCGATGCCTGTCTTGGAATCGAGAGCTCCTGTTGGTTCATCCGCCAGGATGAGCGACGGCGAGATGGCTAGCGCTCTGGAGATAGCAACCCGCTGCTGTTGGCCGCCCGAAAGCTCACTCGGCTTATGGTGACCGCGCTGGCCCATGCCCAGCTTCTCAAGCATCAGCTGCGCCCGCTCGCGGCGCTGTTTAGCCGGAATGCCAGCATAAATCATAGGAAGCTCTACATTTTCGATAGCGGTAAGTCTGGGAAGCAAATTAAACTGCTGAAAAATGAAGCCGATCTTACGGTTCCTCAGCTCCGCCAGCCCATTGTCGGACATGTTCTCGGTAGCAACGCCATCTAGCATGTACGTGCCCGAGGTCGGGGAATCTAGCAAACCGATCGTATTCATAAGCGTAGATTTACCGGAGCCGCTGGGACCGATAATCGCTACAAAGTCGCCCTCCACGATGCTTAGCGAAATTCCCTTTAGAATTTGCAGCGTTTCTTCACCGCGCGTATAACTCTTCGTGATCTGATTCAGTTCGATCATATTCATGTTAGGTGGCTCCTTCCCTGTAACTGATTATTCACGTCCGCTGCGCCCGCTGCTTCCACCGCCGAAGTTGCCGCCGCCTTGGAAACCTCCGCCCGGCATACCGCCTCCAGGGAAGCCGCCCATCATTTGCTGCTGATTGGTAGTCGTCGTCTTTCTCGTCGGCATGACGACCTCGTCGCCTTCGTTAAGTCCCTTCACGACCTCCACTTGCGTTTTGCTGCGAATGCCGATCGTAATTTCTTTTTCCTCTGTCGTGCCATCGGCCTTCTTCACCGTTACCGTACTCTTGCCTTTGGTCGTGGTCACAGCTTGCAAAGGTACTACCAAAATATCCTTCTTGTCTTGGATGTAAATCTCCGCTGTTGCCGTCATGGCATACTTCAAATCGTTGGCGTCTGTATTTTGAATGGAAATCACAGCGTCATAAGTGGTAACTCCATTCGTAGTCGTACCTACATTAGAAATCTGCGTGACTTCACCTTCAAACGTTTTGCCGGAGATCGCATCGACTTTAACGACTGCCTTCTGTCCAACCTTCACGCTAGTAAAGTCAAGCTCATCGACCGCAACCGCAAGCTGCATGGTACTCAGACTCGCTACAGCCCCTAGTGTCGTGTTTGCCTCGACTTGCGCGCCAACCGGATAGCTATTCAGCACATTCGTTTTGCTGTTGGCAAAGTCTGCGGAGAAGATGCCGTCAAAAGGTGCCGTAATCGTCAGCTGATCCACCTTTTGCTGAGCATCGTCCACTTTAATTTTCTGGCTTTCAATGGAAGCCTCTTTACTGATGATTTCGTCCTGAAGATCGTCATTGAACAAGGAGGCAATCAGATCGCCCTGCTTCACCGTGTCCCCGTCTTTGAACTTCATCGTTTTGATCGTACCGCTCGCATCTGCAAATACTGCCGAAGTACGAATATATTCAAGCGCCGCTTGATCGGTGGACTCCGTCTTGTCATCACCGCTGCCGATGCTGCCTTTTACTTTCATCCCCTCCGAGAGGGTGCCGTCATTCTTCACATGGACTTCCACATTCACGATTTTATTACCGTTTGCGTCAGCCGTAACTTCCCGTCCGATCGAGTCTACCGTCCCGACTTTCGATAGCAAGTAGCCGTCTACGGACAGCTCCACCGAATCGCCCTTTTTCAGCTGTACGGCTTCCTGCAGTGTAAAAGGAAGCTTGACCTTGTACTCCGATGTGTCGGACACCGTCCCGATTTTCGTTGTCTTGCTCACTTGACTGCCCGCGTCCAGATTCGAGCTGAGCGTCAATTTCCCGCTGATCGGCGCGGATACCGTCATGTGATTTTGCTCGGACTCTAGTTCAGCCAGGTCCTTTTGCATCTGATCCAAACTAACCTGCGCTTCTTTCAGATTGGTTTCCGTCGAAGGCACCGATAGCTCGACGAGCACGTCACCCTTTTTCACGGCCTGATTCTTGGTCAAATTCATCGTTTTAATCATTCCGTCTACAGGAATTACGATATTTTGCATATTTTGAGCTTGCAGCTGGGAAGTCCCCGATATCGTCGAGCTGATGGAGCCTTTCGTCACCTTCATAGCTGTCTGTTGCGTTGTTGTAGCAGCAGGCTTGGCACTTGTATGTACATAGTAATAAGTGCCGGATCCACACAATAGCGCCGCTAATACTACAATGATCCATCTTTTTTTATTGCGAACCTTCATCCGTAATTCCCCTCTCCCTATCTCTCGTGGAAAATGAATGTTTCCCTGTCATATCGCTTCACAAGTTCAAGTGTAGAGCTTGTAACTGAATCGCGTCTGAGTGTAGGCTGAAAGTAAGTTGAACGGAAGCTGAAGATTTGCTGAATGCCCGTTTCCTTTGGGAGGCGAGGCATCCTTGCCGAAAAACGATTTAAAAGATTCGCTTCTCATGCTCGATGTAGAGTATAGTAAAATTAGTTGAAAATATATGCTAGGGGGATATAGCCATGTCACAGGATATTTGGATCAACCTGCCGGTCAAAGATGTCGAGAAATCTACTGCCTTTTTCAATGAGATTGGATTCCTTGCAGAGAGCTATGGTAACGAGAGAGCTAAGCTTGCCATAGGCCAAACGACGATTCTGCTGTTCCCAGATGCGGCTTTTGAGAAATTTACAGGTTCAAAAATCGCGGATACTTCCCATAGCGCTGAGGTCATATTTTCTATCGGGGCTGGAAGCAGAGAAGAGGTAGACACCTTTATTCAAAAGGTAGAGGCAGCTGGAGGAAGCATCTTTGGCAAGCCGAGCGAAACGGACGGCTGGATGTACGGCGCCGGTTTTGCCGATCTGGACGGCCATCGCTGGAACCTGCTGTACATGGATGCGAGCAAAATGCCGAAACGCTCATAATTTGAGTTCATGCAAATGACAAAAGGAGCAGTGGCCGAGGCGCCAACTGCTCCTTACTAATTAGATCTAAAGTCCCTCATATACATCGAATGTTCCTTAGCTATCTTATCTAACATCGGATAGCTTCGCCGTTCGTTCAATGCCATCGGCAATTACATGGTACAGCTGGTGTGGGAGGTCGTGTCCCATGCCCTTAATCAACATGAGCTCGGAGCCCGGGATAGCAGAAGCCGTATCCTCGCCACACGCCGGAACGAACAGGGGATCATCTCCCCCATGAATAACAAGTGCTGGGGCTTGTATAGTCGCTAGCCGCGGACGACGGTCACCGGAGACAGCGATCGCTGCAATTTGCCGTCCGAAAGTGCCTGGATCGTAGGCTCGATGGACTTCCTCCAGAATAAGCTCCCGATAAGTGTCCTCTTCAAACGGATAGCCGGTGCCGGCGATACGTTTGGCAAAAGAGAGACTGTGCGCCAGAAATCCTGCTTCATCCTCGAACGGATTCGGCGCCGGTTTTGTCATCATTGCCATAACATCCGGGGCGGATTGCGGAAGAGCGGGATTACCGGAACTGGACATAATGGAGGTAAGAGATAGCACCCGTTCAGGGTACCTACTAGCTGCAATCTGGGCGATCATTCCGCCCATCGACCTGCCAACGAAATGTGCCCGGTCAATAGAAAGGGCATCGAGTAAACCGATAGCGTCGTCGCACATATCATCGAGCGTATAAGGGATGTCCGGTCGTTGTCCGGACATGAGAGCAGCCGCTAGTGCGTCAAAATCCAGCGCCCGATGATGGCTAAAGTGCGTCGAGCAGCCCGCGTCGCGATTGTCAAAGCGGATCACGCGAAAGCCCCGCTCAGCTAATATTTGGCAAAACGGAACCGTCCATCGGATCATTTGGGTTCCAAGACCGGCGATTAGGAGAATCGCCGCGTCGGTTTCGTTACCGAAGCTGTCATAGGCCAAATCGACGCCGTTAACTTTCAGCATGTCCATGGTCATTGTGCACCTCCGTGTGAATCGGTATCAGTATCGGGAATTCGTTTTTCCTTTATCCGTGCTTCCATTTCTTTCAAGAATTGATCGATTCCCCTGTCTATCTCTTCATCATCATAATGAAGTATAGAAGCCAATCTGCCGATGCGAATTTGCTTCGCTTTTTCCTTTTGAAGCTTTTGGATCCGTTCTAGATAAGACTCCTTATCCTCAACCCCTTCATCTATTGTTTTCTTAATAAGCACCATTTGAATATCAATCTTATTCATGGGGTCAAGATTTCTTGTGAAATTATGCTCATCGACTAGATACGATTCATCGATATCAAAATAATCACTAAGTGCTTTTAATCTTTCTTGCGGGATCGGTCTGCGTTTTTTAATCCAATCCGAAAATTGTTGAGGAGTAATATGTAACTCCCTGCCGATCGCTGAATAAGATTGTTCATTGACCAATACGAGATATTCTAATGTGGTTTTCGCATGTAACATCTTTGGAGTATTCATCGTCCCACCCTTTGACGTAATTTACGTCAATTATAGCAAAAGACATAAAATACGTCAATTATCCCGACGTATTTTATGTCTTCAGTTTGTCCTGCAGATTCATTTCCAAGCAATCTGCACGTTCAACGAAACAACCTTTTCTCGTCCCACCACCCGCAGCGACATACAAAGGAATCATTCCGATTGAAATACGAGTCTTCTAAGGTAATAACAATACTGCCAAAGGTGCTTGGTACTCCAACTTTTAGTTGATGGCGGAGCTGTCCGCAGTTGGAGCTGCCGATGCATCTGGAGCTGGAGCTGCAGGCTTCTGATGCGTATCCTCAACGAATTTTTTCAAAGCATCCGTCATGCTTTCTTTCAGCTTGCTGATGAGGTCGTCTTCGCTGATGCCTTTAGCAGCTGCGATTTCAACGATGGATTTGCCGGCATCACGCTCTGTTTTCAGCTCATCCTGTGTCATGCCCAGAATCGTAGTCAGTGCCTCGGAGCTGCCCATCATGCCGCCGCCAAAGCCACGGCCGCCATCAGGACGTCCGCCCGGACCGCCTTGCGGTCTTGGGTTCTCAATTTGCTGCTTCAGATGATCGGAAAGATTTCCCGTCATTTTATCCGCTTGCTCTTGTGTTATTTTACCCGCTGTCACATCTGCCGCGATCGCCGTTTGTTTAGCCTCAACCAGCTTCGCCAAGAAGTCGGCTTCTGTCATTCCGGCAGCTTCCGCCACTTGCACAAGTGTCTTGCCGTCCTTCAACGAATCTTGAATTGAGCTCTCCTCTACGCCGAGAATCGTTGCCGCTTCCTTCTCCAGACCTCCGCCGAAGCCGCCCGGGCCTCGTTGACCTCCCATTGGTCCGCCGTTGCCGCCAGGGAACCCTCCTCTGTTTCCAAAACCTTTATTTTCAACCTGCTGCTTCACACGGGAAGATAGGTCTGTTTTAATTTGATCCGCTTGGTCCTGCGTTAGTGAGCCCGCCGTCACCTGCTCGTCGATGGCAGCTGTCTCAGCTGCTACCAGCTTGGCTACGAAATCATCCTCTGTTAGGCCAGCTGCCGTAGCGATTTCGAGGAGTGTCTTACCTTCTTGGAGAGAAGCTTGCACAGCACTTTCCTCTATGCCTAGTACGGTAGCTGTCTCTTTGACGATATTTCCGCCGTGGAAACCGCCTTGATGGCCGGCAGGTCCGCCCTGGAAGCCGCCGCGCATTTTGCCTGCGCCGTCCTTCTGTTTAGTTGTACTGCTGACGGTGTCAGCGAAAGCTTGATTATGTAACGTTCCAACGAGGCCTGCTCCAAGAACAAAGGATGCTGCGATTGTACCTGCAAGAATTTTTTGCTCAAAGTTTTCATCATGGGTTCCACCTTTTTCATTTTATTTTTGTTTACATTTCGAAGTATAGACCCCTTTTCTGAATTCCCCCTGAGTACAAACTTAAGAAAGCATGAGCATTGGCTGAAGATTGGCTGAATATGGAAGGAAAACACAACAAAAAAGCACCTCCCCTAATCAGGAACAGTGCCTAGTGCTGCTTGCCTATGTACGAACCCCATGCATACCTGCTGTCTAAACCATCATTTAGGCCTCCTGCCGCTAGTGCAGTCATCACTCTATCCTTGCTGGATCATACTGCTGCTGACTCGATCCTGATCGTTCACAGGCGAATCTACTACATCATCGTCTTTGATGATGCTTTTATTATGTGTGAGCACGCTGTCTCCAACGAACGTGCCGTTACCGTAATTGCTTTTTGCCTGGGAGGACCATCCTGCTTGAGAGCTTTCGCCCACGGAGACGGTTGCATTCGTATCCATAGTCCCAACTTCAATGGCTGCAAATTTAATCTCTGAATGATGCGCGCCCGACTCTTCTTTGTTTTCTGTAAGAACGCTCTTGTTAATCATAGGGGCATCGACATGATCATCATCATACACAACACTTTCGATGTTGGCCATCACGTTATGGTCACCGATTTTGCCAAAGCCCATGTTGCTCTTGGATTGCGAATTCCACCCGTAGGCATGATTGATTTGCCCGACAAAAATCCCCGAGGAACTGTCCATGGACTTCACCTGAATCTGATCAAAATTAATGGTTACCTCCAATAGGCCCCCTCCTTTACAAGGATTGATTCTGAGCGGAAGGCACGTTATCGTTATCGCCCACCGGCATGTCAATAAAATCATTATCGTTGATAAAGACCAAGTTATTTGGAGTCAAAGCGGCCCCGAAGAACATGCCGTTACCAAAGTTATTTTTGTTATGCGAATTCCATGAATTTTGGGCAATTTCACCAATCGATACCGTTGCGTTCGTATCCTGTGCGTTCACATTAATAGCCAAAAAATTGATGGTTACGGCCACTAGCATTACCCCCAATTCTTAAATCCATATGTTAGCCTATGCAGCTTGGGGGAACTTAGTGATAAAAACCGATGATCGCGCCTCACGTACCTTCTTTCTTTTTCTTCAAATCCTCCCAAAGCAATTGAAGCTCCTGTGCATGCTGAGCCGACTGCTTCTGATCCAAAACAGCGCTAGACATTTCATAATCGTCAATCAGCTTATCAAATTGATCCCGTTGTTCTTTTGGATAGGATGCACGGATCAGGTTAAAGTCGTCCTCCACCTTTTTCATTTGTTCCAGCGCTTTTTGGTATGACTGATCCTCCAGGTAATCCTGCGCAAGCTGCAGGTTAGCCGTAATATCGCTCTCGTAGGAAGCACTGCAGCCCGTTATGCACATTATAAACACAAGCACAATAAGCCGTTTCATCTTTACCCGCCCTTTATCCTTCTTAATTACACCTGAGGCATTTCATAAATGTTGGATATACTACCTGTTATCACTTACGAAAAGAGGTCATATTCACTATGCTGCATGGTATCTTTCAGTACCTATGGACACCACTATCAGTATTTGTTGTCGGATATGTATGAATTCGGATTATGGGCAAAAGATCGGTAGCCGAAATGTCGAGCTTTGATTTACTAGCCATATTGATATTAGGGACAACCATTACTGAGCCCATTGTTACAAAACGATTAGGTATCGCCTCTTACTATTCCGTTAGCATAGCTCTCATTTACCTGGTGCTCACAGAGCTGGTGCAGCGAACAAGACTTAAAAAGGTTCTTACCTTTGATCCTACCGTACTGATAAAAAACGGGGATATCGATGAAAAGGGAGTTAAGAAAGCGAAGCTGACTATCAATGAATTGTTGGGAGAATTGCGGGTGAAGGGTTATACCCGTGTTCAGGATGTCGAATTAGCTACGATGGAGGAATCAGGAGATATCAGCGTGATTGCCAAAGCCGATTACCGTCCTCTGCAGCCAAGCGATTTGAACTTAGCGGTGAAGCAGGCATTTATTCCGATACCGTTAATTATTGAAGGACAAATTCTGCAGCCCAATATCCAATACTTAAACAAAACTGAGGAGTGGCTGATGAACAAGCTGGCGTCTAAACAAATAAAAAAAGATGACCTTTCCAAAATCACGCTAGCTACGTTGAATCAGAAAGGCAGTGTAGATGTCGATTTTGAATCTCAAAAGGGCCCAGAACCAGATAATTTCTAAAAAGGAAGACCTTAACCCGCAGTTCACGGATTAAGGTCTTTGCTAACGTTGCTTGGCAAACGCACGACGAACGTGCTGCCCGTTCCTTCCTTGCTGTCCACATGAATGGTGCCCCCATGGAGCTCCACGATGGACTTCGTGATGGAGAGGCCGAGGCCTGCTCCGCCGTATTTTCTCGCACGCGAGGAGTCGATGCGGTAGAACCGGTCGAATACATGCGCTGCGTGCTCAGGTGAAATGCCGGGACCGTTATCCTCTACGGACAACTCGATCTCGCCTTCCCTGTGAACCAGGCGTATCCCGATTCGTCCCTCGGTCGGATGCGTATGCTGCACCGCGTTGTGAAACAGGTTCAGCACTACCTGCTTGATCTTGTCTGTATCCACTGTAGCCTGTGTGCCCGGCATGAGGTCGAGATGCACCGTTCTTTCACCGGCCAGCAGCTTCAGCTGTGGCTCCATATCATGCAGCACCTCATCCAGCCGGGCTTCAGCCGTATGGAACGCCGGTGTACGGTCTAATCGCACCAGCTGAAACAGGTCGTTGACCAACTTGTTAATGCGCTCGGATTCCCCGTGCATGCTCTTCAGTGCCTTGAGAAGCTGCTCCTGCTGTGTATATGCGCCCCGCAGCAGCACCTCCAGAAATCCGTGAATGCTCGTCAGAGGCGTACGAAGCTCATGAGACGCATCAGCCAGAAAACGGCGCATCTCTTCCTTTGCTTCCTTCTCCGCTTCGAAGGAGATTTCCAGTCGCTCCAGCATGCTGTTAAATGATGCCGAAAGCCTGTCGATCTCCAGCTGTCCTTGGTGGACCGGCAAGCGTTCCTCCAGATTTCCTGAATCGATTCGCTTTACCGTATCAATCATATTGGACAGCGGAATGAGCGTTCTTCGCAGAATCGGCAGGAATGTCAGCAATCCGGCTACCAAAGCAAGCATGGAAAGAGACAGGAAGGTGACAAACTGTCTAAGCAGCACATCCTTTATCGGTTTGGTGCTGGCGCTGGCCTGGATAATTCCCTGAGTATGATCAGGCCCTCCCACCACATGGAAGACGACCAATTGCTCGTTTCCATTGCTGTCAGTCATCTTCCGCGGGTCCGGTATCGTCCTGGAGCTCATAATCTCCTTATACTCTTGGGCGGACAATTGAGGTGTAGAGATGACGTCGTGCAAGGTAGACAATAATTTATAATTGGCATCCTCATCGATAATAGCGACAGATAAGTCCGGTGTAAAAAACCTTGGCACATCATCTCTCGGTTCCGTCTCGCTCTCATTACGCCGCGGCTGCTCTGAGCTATTCGTCTTATCCGCGCCTCCGCCTTTAGGCATAACCCCTCTAAAAAAAGGCTGGCCTCCATGCATCCAGGTGTTGGGCGGAATGGATCTCAGCTGACTGAGGACCGTATCCGCTTGATTTTTATACAAAAATTTCTGCATAAAAATGTACTGAAACACACCGATCAGAAGTAAAAGAAGAGAAAGAATCAGCAGGGATCTGGATAGCAGTTGAAATCTAAGAGAGTGCGGAACAAACAAATCAGCGTACCGCCCCTTGCGCTTCATGCCAAATCCATCCGGTAGCCGGCTCCGCGAATCGTGCGGATGAGCTTATGCTCTTTGTCATTGAGCTTATCTCGCAGAGAACGTATATACACCTCGACTATGTTCTCTTCGCCGCCGAAATCGTAGCCCCATACTTTATCCAGAATCATCGTTTTACTCAGAACAAGCCCATGATTAATCGCCATAAATTTCAGCAGCTCATATTCGGTAGGAGACAGCTCCAACACCCGGTCATGCAAGCTGATCTCTTTGCGCCGGTCGTCCATTCGCAGCGGTCCAATGACAACTTCACCGAACAGGTTCGGAAAATGGTTCCGAATGCGGGCATAGATGCGGGCAAGCAGCTCTTCAAAGCTGAACGGCTTCACCATATAATCGTCTGCTCCAAGCGTAAGGCCTTTCACCCTGTCGTCCACTTCATCTTTAGCCGTCAACATGATGACAGCTACGTTATCCGTTTTCTTAATCATACGGCATACCTCGAAGCCATCCATGCCCGGCATCATCACGTCCAGAATCGCGATATGCGGCTGGAATTTGTTGCAGAGCGTAATGGCTGTGAGTCCGTCCTGCGCCGTCATCACCTCGAAGCCCTCATTCTGCAAGCCTAATTCGAGAAAATCCAGAATATGTTGTTCGTCATCTACGAGTAAGATTTTGATGCCTTTTAACTGTTTCATCCGCTGCATCCCCCTATCAAGTTCATTGTACACTTTATCTATCGCCATTATCCAATGATTCTCTGAATCGATTCTGAACGCAGCCTGAAAGCTTGCTGAAAAGGCGGCAGACATGCAGCTCCTCCACTCGTCTGCCTTCAAGCTCACACGTATAGGCAGCGGCAATCTTCAGTATTCTTTCAGCAAACAATCAAGTTGGGTTCAGAATATCTCCTTATAATGAAAGCATTATTTGAAACAGATCGATTAGAAAAGAGGAGACGCGTATGGAACTAGTCACAGAGTCCTTCCATCCTTTTCGTTTTCAAGCCCTGCAGGTCGACATCGAACTCCTGCTTCGGTGCGAAGACAAGGATGCTCTCATCATTGAAAAACTAGCTGTGGATTGGTTCCGCAGCGCGGAGAAGCGATTTAACCGCAGCCTGGCTGAAAGCGAAATCAACCTGTTAAATACACTTGCCGGCGAGAAGTGCAAGGTCTCCAATACGATGCTGGAGGTGCTTCATCTGGTAGAGGCTTACCATACCATTACAGCAGGCGGCTTTCTTCCTCACCCCTCAGAGACGCAGACATGGCAGGTCGATCCCATTCAGAAATCCGTCATGATTCCGGAGCATGGCACGATTGATCTCGGGGGGATTGAACGGAGCTGGTCGGTGAAGAAGCTGTGCGATTATATGCAAAGAGGGATGGAGCTCAAGCAGGGGCTTATTCTTGCAGGAGGCAATATAACCGTATGGGGCAGAACCTTGAGAAACTTAGACCCGTGGATCATTGGCATTCAGAATCCATGGAATCATGCCAAGGTAGGTGCCGTTGCACTCCCTCAGGGTTCACTGTCCACCTGCAGCAAATATGAGGATCCCAGCACGAAGGGGAGCGATGTGGAGCAGTGTACGGTAGTGGGAGAGGATATCATTGAATGCCAGGTATGGGCCAAAGCCCTATGCGCGTTGGGCCTAGATGTAGGCATCGAGTTGTTGTCGAAGCGAGCGACACGGTGCGAAGCGGTGCTGATCGGAACGAACAAAGAGGTCCATTACATCGGCAGCAAGGATTCCCTGAACCGAACTTGGCTGGATATGACGATTGATCATTATCACTTTAATCGGGAAGCGTCCTGAATGAGACAACGCCACGATGGCGAATATCTATTATAAAAGCACCCTATATATAAAAAAAAAAACCGACAGAAACCAGGCTTGTGCAGCCGCTCGTTTCGTCGGTTTTTGTGATTAAGCTTGCAGATTCAGGATCGCAGAAGTCTCTGCGGATGCGTCTACTTTTCCTACACTGTAGGCTTTTTTCAGCAGCTCTTGCAGATTGTTAGCTGCATTGCTGTTGGCAGCTTGGATGCTGCTGTCATCATCATCGCTGTCATCGTCGTCTTCATCATCGTCATCACTGAGCGATTGAAGGATAGACTGCAAAGTGGCATCGTCCTTTGACGAGGCTCCTTCTGCTCCTCCTGGTCCGCCTGGCCCACCAGGTCCACCTGGGCCCCCTGGTCCACCAGGAGGTCTTCCTCCCGGCGGCGGGCCCATATGTCCCTTGGACACGGCTGAGGCCGTATCTTCTGTCTCTATAGAAGTAACACTCTCATCCGTTTCCGAAGAATCAGATGAAGAGGCTTGTAACTGAGCGTACAATTGGAGCGCTTCCGCACTAAGCTCTACGGAATCATCCGAGGTTTTGTCGGAGCTTGCTGCCGTACTGGAATCCGAGCTGCTGGTTTGAAGGGCATTGGATCCGGAGGCAGTCTGCAAATAGGACTTATACAAATAACTGGAACTTGCGCTAGAAATATTCATGGCGATCCCCCTTATGGTTTCAATCTGCCTTCTACCCTAACAAAGCCAGATGAACGCCCGATGAACCGTAGATGAATGTTTCCTGAAAATCTGCTATTCCCTCGAATTGAACCTACAAGCCCCCCTTCTTCGACAAGAAGCTCAGGATCGCTTGGGCTTTGCAAAGCCAAAACTAGGGGGTTGACCGCTGCAGTTACAACGGTACCTAGGATTCGCTATCGTTCGGAATTACCGAAGCTGCAAGGCTGCTTTCTCTGAGAGGCTCCCTGCACATCCGGTCCCCTTTGAACTCCCGCATTCCCATGCTATGATGGAAGAAAACTAGCTAATAGAGGTCCTTCATGAAGTTTGATGCAATTGTAATCGGCGGAGGCTCCGCCGGATTAATGGCTGCCATAGCCGCCAGCGCCGACGGGGCAAGTGTGCTGCTCGTTGATAAAGGAGACAAGCTGGGCCGCAAGCTCGGGATCTCCGGGGGCGGAAGATGTAATGTAACGAACAATAAAGAGCTGGATGAACTGATCAAACATATTCCAGGCAACGGACGCTTTCTGCACAGCGCTTTTTCCCAGTTCAGCAATAAAGACATTATCGCTTTCTTTGAAAATCTCGGCATCCGTTTAAAGGAAGAAGATAACGGACGCATGTTCCCCGTTACCGACAAAGCCAAAACTGTCGTAGATGCGCTCGTTAATCAAGTGCGCAAGCAGGGCGTGGATATCCGCACGAACAGTCCTGTGGACAAGGTGCTGTACGCGGAGGGCGAGGTGCGGGGCATCCTCACCAAGCGGGGCGAAGTTTTCCACAGCAGCTCGGTCATTATTGCATCCGGCGGCTGCTCTGTGCCCCATACCGGCTCCACGGGAGACGGTTATGAATGGGCCCGTGATGCGGGGCACACCATCACGGAATTGTTTCCCACCGAGGTCCCTCTGACCTCGAAGGAGCCCTTCATCCGCAGCCGGGAGCTGCAAGGACTTTCCCTGCGGGACGTGGCGCTGTCCGTCTGGAACGCCAAGGGCAAATGTATCATCACGCACCGCGGGGACATGCTCTTTACACATTTCGGCCTGTCCGGTCCGATCGCGCTGCGTTGCAGCCAATTCGTCGTGAAGGAGCTGGCGAAGGCCGAGCGAAAAGAGGCTCGCACGACCATCGATCTCTTCCCGGACAAAAGCTTGGACGAGCTGGTCTCGGAGACGCTTGGGATGGCCAAAGCGGACTCCAAAAAAGCGATCAAAAACGTACTGAAATCCATCGTATCCGAGCGGCTTCTTCCTATTATATTGGAGAAATCAGGGCTGGACGAGCAGCTGACGTATGATCATATTCCGAAGACGAACTGGCAGGAGCTGTGCAAGCTGCTCAAAGCATTTCCTGTCTCCGTGCATGGAACCTTGTCCATCGAGGAGGCTTTTGTGACAGGAGGCGGCATCCACCTGAAGGAGATCGACCCCCGAACCATGGGGTCGAAGCTGATGAAAGGGCTATACTTCTGCGGGGAAATTCTGGACATCCACGGGTATACCGGCGGATATAACATCACTGCCGCTTTCGCGACCGGCTATACAGCAGGCAAAAGCGCGGCGGAGTGGAGTAATAACGCGTCCAGTACGTAAAAAAGAAGCGAGTTAGATGACTCGCTAATAATGTCATGTTGCATGTAGTATTTTGTGAAGTGGATTACCAATGGATAAACTTTATCATGCTAATGTGGTGTATTCTTCATTTGATCTCCCTTAAGCGTAAAATACAAATATTCACCGCTGCTTCCATTGATGGGAAGAGTCCAATAGACTAGCTTATCTGTCGTTACCTCTAACGATAGGTTATTATCAACAAAGCCCGTATCGTTATTGGCATAGCTTTTTGCTATATCTAGCATTTCAGAATATGACAAATCTCCATTTGTTGTGCCCAATTCAGTGCTTTCAATCGTGCCATCTGAATAAATAATAATAACAAATTCTTTTTGAGTGATCTTATGTTTAGCCAATACTAACCATGGTCTCTCATTGTGGGCGTAATTCATGCTATATCTTATTTTAATGGGTTCTAAATCCATCTTTGCGAGTACACTCTTCACTTCATCAACCGTAAATGTCCTTTTTGAGTTAACGATATAAATTCCCCCTAAAACAACAAACAGGCATATAATGCCTATAATCCATCTTTTCATGATCAACCCCCTAGTTGTAAGGCTAGGTGTTGCATAAACTATTCATGCAACACCTGCTTAATTATAACTATGGCGTGAATGTGGTTAATACATTTGTGTTCCAAGTTCCCCACTTTACCCACACATTGAAAGTACTATCGTTTACAAAATTATTTCGAGCTACAACATAGTATGAATCCTGAGTGTAAAAATTCCTTATGTAGTGCTTGTAGCCAACTAATGTTACAGTGTGGTCACCAAAATAAGTTTGATTCCAATAACTTTGTAGAGCAGGTCGTTGTGCGTCTATTTCTGTTTTAACTGCAGAAAAATTTGATAAATTATCATTTTTTGAAATAGCACTTGGACGTTGATGTGCCCTTGCGTACGCCTGAAGACCATCATCGATATTTGAGGGAGAAGTTACTCCCGTCCTGTTTGAACTTTGGGTGGTTCCCATTGTTGCTCTTAAATCACTCACAACTTGAGTTTGAAATACGGGAACCAAACTTGTATAGCCCTTATCTGACCAATACTTCATTATATTAGAACCAGCCGTTGGAGAACAACCTGTCGCCTGTTGCACACCACCACTTGTTGTGTAATACCACTGTTTTTGGTTTACACTGGTGTTTATGTAATTTTTATCAATACTAAGGTAGTTCGCCTCCCACCCGTTAGGATCGATGTCCGACACACCGTCGGATGGATTATTTTGTCCTGGCGCTCCTACAACTATTTTGTTAATAGCTTTCCAGTCTTCCCTATAATTATCGTTTATTTTTACAGGCTTAGGATATTTCTCATCCTTCTCATTTATTGTTTTTGATTTAATTTCTTTTAACTCTTTACCTTCTACATTAATCATACTTACTGAATTATCATTGTAAATAAATTTTCCACCTATATCGACTCCACCAAACCATACAAGTTCTTGCTTTTTTATTTCATTTTTATTTTTATTAAGAGCATTTTTAAATTTATCTGTGGTTATTCCATCGCCAGAATCAGACCACGCTATAATTGGTTCATCATCTAAAAATGCACTTACCATTACATAACCAGCGGCTCGATCTCCATTAAATGAATTTACCAAGTAAGCAACATGTTCCCCAGATGGATCATAAACTTCAATTGGCTTGGCTACTCTAAGTTTAGTATTATCCTTGCTCCATTCACTTATATCACTTCCGTCTCTGGTTTCCGAAATCATTTGCCATGCTGCTGCCTTCATTGCAGCTTCAGGGCTTATTTTTTCTGGAACATAGTTATCTTTAAGATCAGATGCAAATACTGGTATTGATGAAAAGATACTTGAAATGGAGAGCGCTAATACTAATATTTTTGCTGGTTTAAACAATTTCATGAGATCCTCCAATAATTTCGAATTTGACCTGCGCAGGTTATGTCGCAACTTATTTATACCATTATTTGCATTAAAATGAATATATGCCAAATTAACCAAATATATGGAACCAAAATGGATTTTACTATATGTATTGTTTAAATTTGACGAAACATCAGATATCTAAGAGTCTATAAGACTATAAAAAAATGATTGCATTACAAGAACTCATATTTGATTACTCACAAAGAATACTATAACCAAAATAGCATCTGTATCAGCAACTCCTAATGCTATTTGGATATCCGTTAACGTTTTGTCTTAAAATTAATATCGCTAGAATTGTAAATAAATCCTAATTTAATGATAAAATATTCACTAGCTTTTCATCAAATTTCTCCGAAATTTCACAATCTTCTGACTTTATTAAATCCAAACACAAATAAAATCCTTTACAAACAATGGAATGGTAGGTAGTTCTTGTCCATAATCCACTGAAAAGGATCAGCACCTTCATTTGGTAAACGGCTTGAGCCAATTTGTTTCAAAACTTCCAAAGAACATATCGCTAAGGCTAATCAAGATAAGTACGTGAAAAACTGACGACATCGGCCTACCTAAAGTTATTCCTACATGCTCAATTGCAGCAACGGGTTGGATTGCGAGAAATAGCTGACGATGTTCTATCGGAAGAATTCCAGAAGGAACTCGAGCTTGAATCAATCTCAGCGGCGCAATTAAGTCGAAAACATAATCAGATAGATTCCGTTTTACTGGAGCGACTCTTTGCACCTCTCGTCGCCCGTACTCTTAAACCAGCTAGTCTCACGAAATATCGAATAGACTTTAAATTTATCGGTTCAACCATGGTAGGACTTTGTTTGCAAAAGTACAAGTGGGCTGTTTTTCGCAAAAAAGGCAGGCATCAAGATTCACTTACGCCTTGTCTTTGTGGATGAGCATGACGTTGTTCCAAAATCTGTCATAACACCGGCTAAACAGAATGACCGCACCCAAGTGGATGCTCTGATTGACGAAGAAGGAGCTACTAACGTCTTCGAACGTGGGTATGTCAATTATGCGGCATTTGATCGCTACTCTTTGTTTCCGAATTAAGGAAAACCCGCCGTCATTAGGCCCATTCATGCCTCTAAGCTTCCCTCAGAGAGCAACGTGTTATCGGATGAAATGGTCTATGTGGGTACTCCACAGAAGCGAATGGAGAATGTACTGCGCTTGGTTCATACGACGGATACTGAAGGAAATATACTAGCAATCGTGACGAATTTTTTCGATCTCGGAGCTGAAGAAGTTAGCGAAATGTACCGTAAACGTTAAGCTATAGAGACCTTTTTCAAGTGGATATGAATCAACGTCAAGTCATTCTATGAAACCAGCGAACGTGCTGTACTGAACCAAGTCTGGATTGCACTCATTGAATTTTGCCTATTCTTCTTAGTAAAACAAGGAGCAACGGAAACGTCACACTTTTAGATTTGTATCGTTGGTTAAAAGCATTGCTTTGGAAGCCATTAAATAAATGGTTCGACCGAATTCAGCGCAAGCCTAGTCGAGTTTCCCGAGGTCGAAAAAACATAAGATAATGAAATTCCCCATAAATTCACCAAATGGACAGAGCTATTTTTAATGGCTGTTCGACTCTTTGGTTTTAATGGCGAAATCCAAATTCAGAATTTTTAGTTAATATAGAATTAGGGGATAGACCTCGTGTTAACCAAGATTTGTGCTACGTTGGTGTAAAATATTGAGGAATAAGTTTGTGCAGCTAGAATTCGTTTGCCGTTTTGTTTATCGCACTTATATAGTTTGAAGTATTCTACCAGCCTCAAAGCTGACATTGTACTAGCGGCAATCCCCAGCCCTACATCGTATGCTGATCATGGATAACAGCGACCAGCATCCAATCCTGCTTCACTTTTTCAAAAACCAACCGAAGACTGCACCAGTCATTGCCCTCAAACTTTGGATCAAAGCCGCTGAAGTGGTACTCCACCGTTGTATACCGATCCTTCGGATAGACCTCGAATACGTTATTGACCATGTTGCCCTTGCCGATAATCCGGTTATAGCCAATATCCGGCGCAGCGGCGTAATCCTGGTTGTAGACGAACTTGTCAAAATACCCTTGAAGTCCCATCGTTATAGGCTCACCTGAGCCGTCATAGCTGCCCCAAGTCATCTGTGTCCCCTCTTTCCATAGGGCTTGCAGCTTACCCGCTTCGATTCGCACATCCTTCTTAGGATCAATATACGAATAAGGAGAGAACTGCACGCCTTTTTCTGGGTGCACGAGACTGGCCAGCTTCTTCATATCCTTCGCGCGGAGCGCTTGAATCACTTCTGCAGCTCTGCCCTCTACCTGCTGCTTGGCCTGATCCTCGCCGGAGGTCCCTGCATCTTCCGGCTTGCCGCTATTCTGTGGAGCCGCCGTACCGCTACCGGAAGCATCTCCCGCCGGCTTCGAGCCAGGCGCAGGCGTTGCGGAACTGGAAGGCTTCACCGTAGGTGCTGATGCGGTCGGAACAGCCGAAGGGGACGGCGCTATCGAGGTTCCCGGGGTTGGCATTGCTGTCACATGCGGAGATGACGAGGATGCTTCTCCATTCCCTACATTTCCACCGTTCGCTTCCTTACAGCCCGCCGTCCCTGCTATCACCATTACGGCGAGCCCTGCTATGAGCATAAACCGCATACTAACCCCTCCTACCGATTCAACGTTATGTACACTCTCAGACGAGTCCTGCTAAAAAGTGTTGCATAGCCCTACTATACCCAACAAAAAAAGGCTGTAGACCTGCGCACTGACGCAAGCCTAAGCCCTAACAAGGTGGAAGTCCGTTTCAACATGCCTTAGAATCGGATCCCGGCACTGAAATGGTTGTAATCGTCCGCCGAAGGATCGAATGCAGCTTCCTCATCAGTCGGAACCTCATCTGAAGCGTAGGCGCTGTTCTGTGTAGCGTAGCCTTCCGGCCAATCTTCATTAACCGTATGGGCAGGTATCCGAATTGAATTTTCCAAATCATAAGCCATAGCGTACGTCGCCTCCTCACGCTGAGTCTTTACATTCTCCATCAATCTGCCACCGTGGGCCTGAGCGATTTCAAGAGCTGATGTGATATCCTGCTCATCCACATGGATATGAAGCGTCGGCTTATCCGCCTCCTGCACAAATTCAGGCTTATAGCCTAGCTCTTCCAATGTGTCTAGCGCCAGATAAGCATCCCGCTGCTGATCAAATTCAAAAAAAATCGGTACAAAGCTGTCCATTCTCTCCGGCATCCTTTCTGCTTTCCTCATGTGAAATATGCCTATAGCATTTGCCAACTCTGCTTATTCTATAACCTCCTGCACAATTCGCAGCAGCTCATCGTGATAGTTGGGTACCGCGGCGACCATGTAAGGTGCCGTCCCTGCTTCCACCCGATCGATCGGATTTCCGGCGAAATCCGTGATCCTTACTCCGGCCTCCTGCGCAAGCAGCAATCCCGCATAGAGATCCTCGCCTTCCGAGTTGTATAGCACGATACCATGCAGGTCACCTCTGGCCAGCATCGCCCACGTCAGCGAAGGCGCCCATACGCGGAGCACTCTTTTTAGCTGCAGCTCCAAATTATGCCTCACCTTCAGAGCCTGCTGATCCTTCTTTCCAACGGCATGGCCCTGAATCCACGATATCGTCGATTTTGCCAGATCTCCCCCAGGCTGCGCCTGCAGCCTCTGCTCACCGAGCCAAGCCCCTTCGCCTTTTACAGCGGAGTAGGTCAGCTGGAGCATCGAATCATGAACCACGCCCACCACTACTTGTCCACGGAAGCTCAGTGAGATGGAAACGCCATACAAAGGAATACCCAGAGCGTAATTATTTGTTCCATCCAGCGGATCTACATGCCACACATAGTCGCTTGCGCATCCTCCTTCTCCAGCTTCTTCACTGTAAATACGATGGCTCGGAAACGCCTGCATAATCCGTTCGACAATCATCCGATCTGCCTGGACATCCACCTCTGTCACTACATCTCCTCGATGTCCTTTTTGCTCGATTGCCAGCTCGCTCCCAAATCTCCCCCTGGCCAACTCCCCTGCCATCCGGGCTGCTTGTACAGCCACTTCTCTGGCATCCGTAAGCTCAAAAAAAACCGTTCGCTCCATAGAGACTCCCCCGTTCTGTTTCTTTTCAAATCCAAATAGGATTCATTTCCCTATGCACTTGCTATTGCTAACTAGTGTAACGCCGGAACCGACAGAAAGTTGCATACAACTCGGCGCCATACTTTCATTGACAAGCAGCCTGTGAATAAGTGATAATATAGCAAAATCAGAAGCGACAATTTTTTCTAGCAGGAAGGGGCACACAGAGGTATGGTAAAGCATCATCATCACAAAATTTTGGATTGCACCATTCGCGACGGCGGCTTGGTGAATGATTGGGATTTCAGTGTAGAGTTTGTCCAAGATATGTATCGGGGCTTAAGCGCTGCCGGCGTAGAATATATGGAAATCGGTTATAAAAATTCCGAGAAACTGCTGAAAGGCGGCAGTTCAGGTCCTTGGAGATTTCTGAACGAAGCCTTCCTGCGCGACGTCATCACCCGCAAGACCGACACTAAGCTCTCTGCGCTTGTCGATATCGGCCGCGTCGATGAGAATGATATCCTGCCTCGTGAAGACAGCTTGCTGGACTTGATCCGTGTTGCCTGCTACATCAAGGATGTAGACAAGGGGCTTGAACTTGTTCGCAAGTTCCACGATATGGGCTACGAGACCTCCCTCAACATCATGGCGCTCTCTCATGTTATGGAGAACGAATTGGTTGAGGCATTCGAAGATATCAACAAAAGCCCGGTAGACGTTGTCTACATTGTAGACTCCTACGGCAGCATGGACTACAAAGATATCGACTACTTGGTAACGAAATTCCAACGCCTTCTTCCTGAAAAAGAGCTCGGCCTGCACATGCACAACAACATGCAGCTTGCCTTCTCCAACACCCTCATGGGTGCAGACAAAGGCGTTACGTTCCTCGATTCCTCCGTATACGGAATGGGACGGGCAGCGGGCAACTGCACAACCGAGCTGCTGCTCAGCAATTTGAAAAATCCGCGCTATGACGTACGTCCAGTGCTGGAGATTATCGAAAAGCATATGATCGGTATGCGTCAAAAGTGGGATTGGGGCTATCTCATCCCTTACATGATCGTAGGTGCCCTCGACGAGCATCCGCGTACCGCTATGGCGCATCTCAACAGCGCAGACCGGGATAAATGTGTCGAGTTTTACGACAAGCTGACATCTCCAGAAACTGCTCCTTCCGCTCAAAAGGCATAAATAAGGTCGTGCACAGCGGCTAACCCCCTTTGGTTCTAGGTTCTAACCAAAGGGGGTTTTTTTACTGCCATTTCGCTTTATACCGGTTTCCGGTCTATGACGTACTGTCCCTATAACGATATCGCTCAGGATGCGGAGAACCCTTGTTCCTGTCTGATTAGACCAGCTTCACACTAACAATATGATCCTCGGCATATTTCCTTTCGATAAGGAAGACGAAATCCCTATCTATAATCTTTGCTCCCTTCCTTCGAAACACCTCGATGTACTCTTCGTCAATTAACTGCGTGCAGTCTTGATCGCTGTAGATTTCACCGTTCTCGATACTTTTGATTGCCTCCAGCAACCTATCCCTAGCCGGAAGCTGACCCTTTATCTCCGCATACACAACGCCTACGGCATCCTGATCTCGAAGCACGATGGCAACTCTACGCGTGCTTCTTACAGCTTCAAGCTTTTTCTTCGGAAGTATACTCATGCTCACCAGTACTCCTTTTGTTCACGTCATCAGTCTAGCTTATGAACAAATCCAGAAAGATGGACTAGGCGTTAGCACACTCCTTATGAGAAATCTATAATGACGGGCTGGATGAGCTTTGCCTAATCCTTTATGCACCAGTAATTGGGTTAAAGCTGCGAGGCAAGTTTTCAAATAGATTTGGCTGCCGGAGCTCATACTAAGCTAGCAGTATTCTATTACGCAAAGGAGTGCAATGGCATGAAGAAGCTAGCGATATTATCGGCGGTCTGCCTATCTATGTTTGCGGCTGTGCCCGCTTCTGCGGAAACCAATTCCTACTCGACAAACCCTTCGCTGCAAGCAGCAAGCCAAGGACAGATTGTTTCATCCGGATACGGTCCTTATCAAGCTTACGGTGCAAATGCAGAGGGGACTACGAATTCCGCCTATGGCGTTGGCGTATATCCTTATACCTCCTTCGGTATCGGCAATTCCCCTTATAGTTCCCGGACTTCGGCTTCCTACGGCCTCCCGTCAGCTCCCTATAGGCCTATGTCGTCAGCTACAGCCGCTACCTACAATGGCTATCAGGCGAACTCTGCTGCACAAAATTTAACCAACAGCTCCTTCTCGACTTATGGAACCAACTATGCAGGAACTAACAGCTATCGTGCTTATGCGGCGGATACCAACACGCGAAGCGGCTGGGGTTGGCTGGGATTGCTCGGACTCATCGGACTGCTCGGACTCTCAGGCAGAAACAAAGTCAGATAAGGAGAACGACCAGCTCAACTTGGCAGATGAGCGAGATTGTTAAGATGGAAACGCATCTCATGTTACAAAGAGGCATTCCCGGGCGGCGGCTCCATCAGCCGCTTCTCGAGAATGCCTCTTATACATCAATACCGATTACACAAATATCGTCAGGCTGACCGTTTCGCTTCTCTTGGCTGCTCCGGAGCAGTGTGTCCATAAATTCCTCCATCGGCACATCACGGTGAGCAGCTAACGTAATCTTGACCTGCTCCTGCCTAGCCTGAATGGACGAACCGGGAACCTCGATAAGGCCGTCCGTATAGAGGACCATACGGCCTGGACGGGCGTAGCTGAGAGTCTTTTTTTCAGAATGGGACTGTTCATCATGCCGATCGGTACAGACGTCGAGCCGAGCTCAGTCATCCCGGTTTCCCCGTGTACCAAAAACCCGGAAGTATGCCCCGCGTTGATATATTCCAGCGTATGGCTTCGCGTATCGATCACTGCATAAAGAGCCGTAAAATAAAAAGGCAAGGGACTGTTCGTTTTGCGAAAAAGCTTGTACATATGAGCATTCAGCTCCATCATGACGATCTCAGGATCTACACATTTACGTATGATGCCTTCGAGTAGTGAACGGATCGACATACAGACCAAGGATGCCGCAACACCGCTGCCCATCACATCCATGATCATGATCCCATATCGATGCTCCTCCAGCTGATACCATGCGTACATATCCCCCCCGAGAGGATGGGAAGGAATATACCTGCCTTCGATCGTAATCCCCTCCGTACGAAGGGGCTGGCTAAGCAGACTTTGTTGAATGAGCTTCGCCAGATGCAGATCCTTATGACGATTGTCTGCATAGGTATATTCATCGCCTTCGCCTGCCGCTCCCGCAGCTCCTTCTTGTGAATGTCCTTTGCCCCTATGCCATATGAGCACAAATGCCGGCGTCAGGAGCAGCAGCTGCACGGCCTTGTACAAAATCAATGGTTCAGGACCGCTGATGAGCACAGCGAGAATAGCGCAGACTGACGCAGCAGGACGAAGCCCCCGTCCTTTTCGGTTCCTTTTGCCGCTATCCTTCATGACTGCCCCCTCTCTGCATACGCATCCATAACGCGGTAAATGCCGGGCTGACTATACAGCGAACCTCATCCGCAATGCTTTGAATAAGAAGAAGCCCCCGTCCCCGGGATCCTTCGGGGGAGCTCCTACTCGAGGAAGCGCGAAGCAGCCTTCCTGCTGAAAGACGGTGATCTCCAGACTCATATCATCCAGATACCATTGTATCTCAAAGCCGAAGCGACCTGCAGCCGCCTGGTATTCCCATGCATTGGTGCAGGCCTCTTCCGTAATCAATTGCACCAGATGAGGCTTGCTGCCTGTAAATCCAGCTTCCCTGGAATACTCCATAGATACCTGCATTGCTTCCAGTATTTCCGTTATGCTCGTGATCGTCCGCTGCCTGCACTGCTGCTTCAAGGACCCGATCATCCTTCCGATAGTTGATAGAACTCGTAGGCTTCCTCAACGCTAGTAAAGATATGCATAAACGTATCAAAGCGAACGATAGCTAAGATTTCAGCTACTGCCGCCCTAGCACCGGATATAACCAACTGCCTGCCACTGCGTCCCGCCTGCAAAGCGGCATCCGCGATCACGCCCAGAGCAGCACTGTTCAGATATGCGACGTCTGATAAATCAATGATGTACTTCCTTTCCCCCGTTCCATCAATTGGGAAACGGCAGCCCGAAATTCATCCACATTCTTAAGTGTTACGTCCTGCTGCCAGACCAGCTGTTCAATACCATGAACACTCTCGATTCTCATGCTTAGTCACATCCCTCTTCATTATGCAAAAGCATGAGCTGCCAAGCCTTCAAGCTGCTGCAAAGGTACGAGCCGTTCCAATAGCAGCAGCATGACGAACCTTCCATCCCTTTCGTAGACCTGATCGATCAAGTCTCTCCCCAGCTCGACGAGCTCCTTCGGAACGGGCACGAGTTCATCATGACGAATCTTACTCACTTCCGTCACCTGATCCACTAGCAATCCGAACTCTTTGCCGTAAAGCTCGACGACAATGATGCGCGTCTTTCTTGTATGCTCCTGCTTCGTTAGCTGAAAGTGCGAACGTAAATCCAGAACGGGCAGCGTATTGCCCCGCAGCTTAATGATGCCAAGGACATGCTCTGGAGTTGAAACGAGCTTCGAAATATAAGGAACAGTAATAATCTCCCTAACCGACCGAATATCCAAGGCGTACCTGACTTGATCGAGGGTGAAGGTGACTAGCTGACGTTCCTCTCTTCGATCTCCCACTTCCTTCAGCAGATCTTGATGTCCTGCTACGGGCATGGAGCCTTCTTCCCTGACTAGCGACCCTACATCAAGAATAAGCGCCACATTGCCGTTGCCCAGAATGGTAGAGCCGGCGATATAGGGCACATTCCCTACATAAGAGCCTAGCGTTTTGATCACAATCTCCTGATTGCCGACGAGTCCGTCGACGACCAAGCATACCCGCTTGTCGGCGATACCAAGCATCACGACAAACAAGCGTTTATGCTTGGATACTGCGCTGCTTGTGATACCAAGCCTCTTATGAACGCGGACTAGCGGAAATACCGAGCCGCGAATGACACAAACCTCTTGACCTTGCAAGTGCCGGATCTCTTCGCTCGAAAGCCGCAGAATTTCAATGACATTGACCAAAGGCACCGCAAAGGTCTGATTGGCCAGCTTGATCAGCAGAGAACGTATGATAGCCAGCGTAAGCGGCAATTTAATCGTAAACTCCGTTCCTTCTCCCAGCTTCGTATGAATATCGATAATTCCGTTCAGCTTCTCGATATGCGATCTGACAATATCCATGCCCACACCGCGACCGGATAGATCCGTAACAGAGGAAGCCGTGGAGAAACCTGCATGGAAGATGAGGAAAATAAGCTCCCGATCGGTCATTTTGGCTGCTTCCGCTTCCGTGATGAAGCCTTTGTTAATGGCCGATTGTTTAATTCTTTGCGGGTCGATCCCCCGGCCGTCGTCGGTAATGGTGATGACGATCTGGTTTTCCTGATGAGCGGCTTTCAGCACGATCCGTCCCTTTGCGGGCTTTCCGGACTTCATCCGCTCATCGGCCTTCTCCAGACCATGATCAGCTGCATTACGCAGAATATGAAGGATCGGATCGCCGAGCTCCTCGATGAGCGTTCGGTCCAGCTCCGTTTCCTTGCCCTCCATGATGAACTCAATCTCTTTCTCCGACTTTTGCGCAATATCTCTGACAACACGCGGGAAGCGGCTGAATAGCTGCTCAATCGGGAGCATACGGGTCTTCATCATGCCATCCTGCAGCTCACTGATGACACGGCTAAGATGATTGGAGATATCGCTGAGAAGCGCGACATCACTATCGTCGCGATAGTGGGTATGGAGCCTGTTTTTGACCTCGTGCAGCCGCGTATTGTCGATTATCAGCTCACCTACGTAATTCATCAGTCTCTCCAAGCGCTCCACGTCAACCCGTACAGTCGGATTGACCTTCACTTTGGTCTCCGCATCGCTCACCGTGCGTTCAGACAGCTCATGAAGAGACTCCTGCTTCCATTCGGATTGCACAACCTCAATACGCGTACCCTTTTCAAAAGCGTCCAAATTACAAGGCGTAACAGCTTGAATATGAAAGGTATCGATTTGGGCGATCTGATTCATACAATGAATAATCGCCTGCTCGGATTCCGTTGTGATCAGGATAAACATCAAATATCCCTGATAATTCTCATCTTTCTCGAGCGCTTCCGCATCCGGGAAGGTGACGATGATTTCTCCAAGCTCCCGAAGGTTGTTATAAATCAGGAGTGCACGAATCGGTTTCATGGCCGCGTCGGGCTGCAGTCTGGCATAAACAGCCTGTACTTTATAGCCGTTCTCAATGGCTGCTCGTACTGCTTCTTGTTGATAGTCATCCAGCCGGATCCAGGGATTCTCCTCGACTCCGTCCATTGCGCTGTAAGCCTCACCTGCGTCCGCATCACCGCTTGCAACGCTTGCAACGCTTGAGCCTTCAGAGCCGCCGTTCTCGATTGCTCTGGCAAAGTGCTCTAACCGCTGCACAACCGCACTCGCATCAACTTCATGCATGTTGCCGGTAAGGATCGCTCCTTTCAGCAGCCGCAGCACATCCAGTGCGGCAAACACCGTGTCGATCAGCTTGGATTCGACAGCCAAACGGCCGCTTCGGATCCCGTCGAATACCGTCTCCACTTTATGCGTAATATCTTGGATGGAATGAAAACCCATGGCCGCGGATGAGCCCTTCAGCGTGTGGGCCGCCCGGAACATCCGCTGGATCGTCTCCGCCATTGCGCCTTCCTGCTCCAGCCGCAAGCATTCCTCGTCGAGAATTTGCAGCTGCTCCTCAAGCTCGTCCAGATACACTCCGAGGTAAGCTGAGTTCGTATGGTCTGTCGTCATGTTCTCCCCTACCCCGTCTCCAGTATCTGTTCCACTTTCAAAATGCCGACTAACTCGCCGCCGGATTGCCCGACACCGCTGATCAAGCAGCCATCCATAACCCCCATCCTCTCCGGAGGAGGACCAATATCCGTCAAGGCTACCACCTGAAGAACCATGTCTACAATTAGCCCCACCAGCATGTCATCCCGATGGACCACGATAATTCTTGTTGATTTTGAATATGAAATCTTCTCCATGTTGAAGCGGCTTCGCAGAGAGATAATCGGGATAATGCTTCCCCGCAGATTGATAACCCCTTCCATATAAGGCCTGGCTCCTGGCACATGTGTGATTTCCTGCATGCGGATGATTTCGTGAATGTGCTCCAGACCTATCCCATACTTCTCTTCTTGGACGGCAAACTCAATATATTGTCCTGTCACGTACACGTTCACCCCTTACCTAACCGAACTTCCATATTGCTAGATCTTGAACAAGGACACGGAACGGTTCAGGTCTTCAGCCAGCATGGCTAGCGACTGGGAAGAAGAAGCTGTCTCTTCCGCAGCAGCCGCTGCCTCTTCACTAGCCGAAGCAATGGCTTCGATTGCGGAGAGCACTTCGCTAGATTGAGCCGCCTGCTCCTCGCTGGCTGCCGCAATCTCCGACACCTGCTGCGCAGTTTCGTTGACCTTGCCGATGATGCTGTCCAGCGCTTCGCCTGTCTGCTGCGACATCTCAACGGTATCAGCAAGAGCCTTCACGCTGTTCTGCGTATTTTCCTGCATGCCGCCGATAATAAGTCCGATTTCCTTCGTGGCCGAAGAACTGCGTTCCGCCAGCTTGCGCACTTCCTCCGCAACGACAGCGAATCCGCGGCCTTGCTCGCCGGCTCTAGCCGCTTCAATCGCGGCATTCAAAGCAAGCAGGTTCGTCTGCTCGGCAATCTCATCAATGACCTCGATGATATCCCCGATTTTGTTCGAATCTTCTTTCAGCAAAGACATTTGCTTATTCAGCTTCTGAATACCGTCCATAGATGCCTGCACAACACGTCCGCCTTGCTCGGCCCCTCTTCTCGTGTTGCCGGAAAGCTCGGAGGCCGTCTCAGCGCTTTTGGCAACCGATTCAATCGCTCTCGATAAATCTTTGAACAGTTCGTTAATCGTCTGCGCTGCGGAAGCCTGAGTCGTGGTCCCGCCCGCAATCTCTTCAGAGCTTGCCGAGATCTGCTCCGAGGCTGCCGCTAAGCTTTGAGAAGACGACATGATTTGACCGATCAAGGAACGCAGCTTGCCTGTCATCTCATTCAGCGAGGATGCAAGCTCGCCCATCTCATCTTTCGTGCGAATCTCAACGTGCTCTCTCATATCGCCGGAGGCAATTTTCTGAAGCGCTGTAACCAGCTTTTGGGCCGAATTTGCAATCGATTGGGCGATGACCAGCGCGAGCACCGCTGCTACGATGGCTGCAAGAATAACCAAGATCATGACAATGGTTCTTCCCGCTTTATAACTATTCACCGCTGATTCAATCGAAGTTGTCGCACCGTTGTTATTTAAGTCGACGTCTTTGTCCAACGCATCAGAAGCTTTGCCCAAATCAACCAGTGATTTATCCAATAAAGCATTGACTTCAGAGGCGCTTTTACCGCTGCTACTAGCTTCTAAAATCGTTGGAATTTGCCCAACGTAGGAATTCCAATTATTTTTATATTCTTCATAAAGACTTCTTTCTTCCGCGGAGGTTATAGTAGCTTCATAGATTTTCTCCATGTCTTTTTGTGCATTTAAATTGGCATCAATAGCCTTCTTGGCATCTTCCTTGCCTGCCGCGTTATCTTCTACAGCATACCGAATCACCCAACCTCTGGTGTCGAGCAGATTCTTCCGAATTTGCCCCAGCGCAACGACGCTTGGCATGTAGGAATCTTTTACTTCAGTCGCCTTGTTCCCCATCGAGTTCATTTCGACGATCGAAACGACCCCCGTGGCAATCAATAAGAGAATTACCGCTGCGAAACTGAGAATTAACTTTAATCGAATCGTAAATTTCATGTTGCATTCCTCCCAAGTCAGTCATCTTAAGCTTATTGTGAAGGGAAACAACCCTGGCGGATATCCCCTTCGATTCTTATCTTTGCTCCGCACCTGCCGCTGCCTAGCAGGAAATGCTTCCTATGGAGGATTGAAGGCACATGGCAAGCGTTTGAGTACGGTCGGCAACACCGAGCTTGTCAAAGATCTTAGTCATATGATTTTTGACCGTATGGGCGCTAATGCACAGCCGCTCCGCGATTTGTGTGTTGCTAAGCCCCTGTATGACAAGGTTCAGCACCTCGGCTTCCCTGCTTGTCAGCTTCTCCTGAACGCCAGCAGCGGGGAAGCTGCGGACGTGCAGCTGGCCTGCGGGCGGCATTGTCTCCGCGGTAATGACTGGCACTGTATAGGAATCCGTTCCTATAGGGCGCAGCGATAAGACCACTTCCTCCTGATCCGGGATCGGAATAGAAAGCACATGACTGCCTGTTCGATGGGCGAGCAGCTGTCCGGCCATTTCCAGAAACCAACACGCTTCCTTCCCGCTCTCCGCATCGTCAAACGCAGCGGCAATCAGGCCCTTGCACTCGCCTTGAGCCATGAAAGAAACCTCAATGAGGCGTTTTCCCTTCCACTCGCTCGATTGCGGCTTGAGAGCACGGCGCTGCTCCACCGTGAAGGGAGCTCTCTCTGTGTAAGCCCCAAGCAGTTCACCCTCTTGACGATCCAGACCAATCAAGGGCCTCATCTTCAATCGAACAGCAGCCATAGCCGCGCCGGTGTCACGAAGGATGAACTGCACAGCGATGCGGCTCAGGTCCTCGGGGTCCGTTAAGCTGGACATGGCCTGGGACAGCTCCAGCAAAGCCCGATTCAGCTTTTTTTCTTTCACGGCTTGGGCCTGCATACGTAAGTGATGCAGATCATTTGCCAGCTGGCCGGCTAGCAGCCCTCCCAAATCCGCCGTCTCCTCGGACAAGCCGGAAGAAGCGCCGCTTCCTCCGAACAGGATGCCATAGCGCTGCCCGCCGCAATGAATCGGGTAGGCAATCAGAAGCTGTACCTTTATCCCCTTTTCGGTAAATAGGGAGCTTCTCGGATCTTCGTCGAGCTCCTCCCAGTAGCCCAAAGTCTGAGTAAGAGCTGCATGCCCGAGCAATCCCTCCCCCGTATAAAAGCTCGCTCCGACAAGCCGTTTAAGACCATCAAGCTCACCGCAGCAAGCTTGCAGCACGTACCTCTCTCCAGCTCCCTTCGCGGCAAAACCAGCAAACTGTAATTCACTAATTTTTAGAAAAATATGAATAACGCTCTCGAGCCAATCCTTACTTTCCCGTTCCCTTGGAAGCAAACTAAGCATGCGCAGAAGCTGCAGCCTCTCTGCATGCTTCTTCTCCTTAACCTCCTGCTGCAGGAGACTTTGCGCAGTCTGTGCCAGACATGTTATCTGATTCATGGCAGCAGCTGCATCCGCAGCTTGCCATATCGGCGCATTCATCAAAGCCCCGGCAGGCTCAAAGGCCTCTCGCCATACTCCTGCCAGCACAAATAACCTCTTCCCTATTTCCCCTGTTATAGGAGCCGCTATCATCTTCAAACCAACCTCATTTTCGTACACGATCGGTGAAGTAAGCGCAGCCAAATAAGAAAGAAGGTCATACTTATCCTCAAGTAAATGTTCCGGAGAAAGGCCCTCACCTGATAGCTCTGTCAGAGGGCGGCCTGCTTCGTCGATTGTGATGATCGTCAAATGGCAAAGAGATGCATAAGCATCTTGCAAGCCTTGCAGCTTGCTAATTTGAAGTAATTTCATATACCGTGCCCTCACTTGTCGTTGCATCTTGATGTATTTCTGTACAAATTCCTCCTGTCCGGAAAACATCCCTGCCTGGAAAAACAACAGCCATTATTTAGCTGCATGCACATTCTAGAATCCGTATGCCGTAAACGATCCGGCACTGGGTTAGACATCTTGCCTCAACGCGCCATCAGATGTCACAGACACCATAAATATGATGAGATATTGTCCTGCCCCCCGCCCGCCGCATGCTTGCAGCCTAGGTTGCACAACCTAGAAGAAGCTACATCTATGTGAGAAGAGGCGGATTCATGAGTCAAATATTGCTTATCGAGGATGAACAGCGAATCGCGAGAGTTCTGCAGCTTGAGCTTGAGCATGAGGGCTATGAAGTGCATGTAGAGGCGGATGGAAAAAGCGGGCTGGCAGCTGCGCTCGAAACCGAGCAGTGGGACCTAGTTCTGCTTGACATTATGCTGCCAGAGATGAGCGGCTTAGAGGTGCTCCGCCGCCTTCGTTTGGTCAGCAGCTCGCTTCCCGTCATCCTCTTAACCGCAAGAGATGCCGTCCCCGACCGAGTAAGCGGTCTTGACCAAGGCGCTAACGACTATGTGACGAAGCCGTTTGCCACGGAAGAGCTGCTGGCGCGAATCCGCAGTCTGCTTCGGCAGAAGACCACGCAGGAACAGCCTGAGCCTGAGCAGCATGTCATGAAGGTCGACGACCTTACGATGGACATGAAAAGCAGGGCTGTTCAGCGGGAGGGAACGCCGATTGAGCTAACGCCGACGGAATTCGATCTGCTGAGGTTCTTGATTCAGCACAAGGATGAAGTGATGAGCCGAGAACAAATCATCACGGAAGTGTGGGGGTACGATTTCGTCGGGGATACGAATGTGGTAGATGTGTACATCCGTTATTTGCGCCAAAAAATTGACAAACCCTTCTCTTCAAAACTGATTCATACGATCAGGGGAGTGGGATATATGGTGAAAGCCGAGCCGGCCTCCACCGGCTATCGGGGTGATACCGTCGATACCGTTGCGGTTGATGCGGAGGTCTCGGAACAAGCCCTGGCGGTGGATCCTCCTCACGAGTCGATACCCGATGCGGTATCTATGAATGGGGACGAAGCGTCCATCCTATGAGCCTAAAAGTAAAAATAACGGTCTGGGTGACCGCAGGCCTTACACTCATCTTACTGCTTAGCTTCATCTTCGTTTATGTTATGTTCATCCGTGTCACCACCAATGGTGAAATCGAATTGCTGAAGGAAAAGTCCCATACCCTCCTGCTGCGCGATCTGCCCGGACATCCGGAATATTGGAACGGTCCCGGGCATTTGGACGAATTTCTGATTCCCCAGGAAATGATTCGTTACATCACAGCAGACGGAAAGGTGCAGCATCAAATTTTCTCCGATGAAAAATTGATGCAATACGAGCCCGTATACACCAACCATGAAACGGTGGCTACCCGTCACACACAGGACGGCATTTTTATCTTTGTAGAGACGCCTGTGTATGATAATGGGCATCAGGTTGCCACACTGGAGATCGGACGCAGTCTTAGAAAGCTCGGCGAATACTCCAACACGCTGATATCCATATTAACCCTTACCTTGGCGGGAGCGGTGATCCTTGCCCTAAGCAGCGGTTATTTGTACATCAAAGTGATCTTTCACCCGCTTCACCAGCTAATCTCTACGATGCAAAATATCGAAGAGAGCGGCGCCTTCCGCCGTATTGAATTGAAGAGAAAGCCCCGCCGAAAAGATCATCCTGATGAGCTGACTCTGCTTGGCTCCACGTTCAACCGCATGATGGACCGGTTAGAAGAAACCTTTCATAAGCAAGAGCAGTTCCTAGCCGACGCCTCCCATGAGCTGCGGACGCCCTTGACGGTGATCGAAAGCTACGCAAGCCTGCTCAAACGCTGGGCCCTTAAAGACGCCGACCTGCGCGAGGAGGCACTAGACGCCATTCAGTCGGAAACTGCTCAATTAAAGCGGCTTACCCAAAACCTGCTGTCTCTTATGGAAACAGAAAAGGAAAGCTGCAAGCACGGCGAGCCCTTCGACCTTGTCGCCTTGGTTCAAGTCACCTGCTCGTCCATGAGAGTAACATCCGGTCGTGAGATCGAACTGCAAACAGCAGCTGAAGAGTTTCAAATGACGGGAGATCCTTATAAAATCAAGCAGCTTCTGATCATTTTGCTGGACAACGCCTTGAAATACAGCTCCAAGTCCGTGACTGTAGAACTGAGCCAAGCCTCTGCGGATACCTTGAGATTACAGGTGACAGACCAAGGTATCGGAATTGCTGAGGAGGATCTCCCTCACTTGTTCGACCGGTTCTACCGCACTGACAAAGCGCGGAGCCGCAAGCTTGGCGGTGTAGGGCTGGGGCTTGCCATCGCTGCAAACATCGTCAAGTCCCATGAGGGCACCATATCCTTTGACAGCCGCTTGGGAGAGGGCACGTCGGTTACGGTGAGTCTGCCAAGGACCTGTCAATAAAAATATTTTCACGGAAATCTCATCGTTCTCTCAGAATAATCAATTGTCCTTACTCCCGCAGGCTGCCGCGGACGTTCAAGCAAATCTTAGGCGGTTTTTCGTCTGCTATACTTGGGCTTAGGTGAAAGCGATCACCCACAACAAAGCTCAAGGAGGACGTTATGAAAAACCAACAGAAGTGGTACAAGAAGCTAGTCATCGCGGCATTAAGCGTGACGATCGGACTATCTGCGGGAATGGCAAGCGCCCCTCATGCAGCCGAGGCGGCGGTGTCGTCCACATCACGTGCGAATCAAGTCATCTCGATCGGAAAGCAGTACCTGGGCAGACCTTATCAGTTCGGCTCCAAGGCCGGGCAGACAAGCACCTTTGACTGCTCTTCGTTTACTCAATATGTATTTAAACGCATCGGCGTCAATCTGCCGAGAAGCTCGAAGCAGCAGGCTCACGCAGGCTATTTCGTTCCTCGAAGCCAGCTGCGCGCGGGAGATCTTGTCTTCTTCTCCGTACCTGGAAGACCAGGTGTCATTAACCATGCAGCCATCTATATCGGGAACGGAAACCTGCTGCATACGTACGGCGCAGGCGGTGTGCGGATCACGAAGCTCAGCAGCGGCACTTGGTCATCCCGCTATATGACAGCCCGACGCGTATTATAATGTTGCTTGAAGCCTCCCCGTAAGATTGGGGAAGGTGAAGACATCTCTTGTTGATAAAATTAGGTTCCATTACGAGCTTCAGCAGCTTTTCTCCGATCGCTGTTGACTGTCAAAGGCGACCGCTACGCTTCTCCGAAAACTACTGATCTCTTCATTCCAGTTTATCAACAGTTTCAGCCTCCCCTTAAAATATCGGGGAGGCTTCGTTTGTTTAGAACCGAATATACGCTTCCTGATACTGCTCCTTCAGCCCGCGCTTGCGAATCTGAATTTGCAAGGTACGCGTCTTGTAGCGTACCCGCGCCGTTCTAGGCAGCACGAGCGAAGGCAGCTTGATAATTTGGTTTTTTCCATTCACGAATCCGGTTAACTTAATCTGATTGGACTTAACAAACACCTGCATAGCTCTCGGATCTTCTTCCTTGGGCAGCTTCACATGAACAATAATGTGATCGTGCGTCTCGAAGGTCTCCGTGCCTGCTGCTTTCCCGCCTGCGATATTGGCGTTTTGAAAGCCATCTGCAGCTTTTTTCAGCACGTCCTGTACATATCCTTCAACCCACGTCATATTATCTAGAAAGGTCTGCCCTTTTTCACCGAAAGGCAACTTTTGACCCAGGAACTTTTCAATTTGATCCCATTTCAACCACGGCTGGCGATTATAACCGCTCAAGCTCATCACCCCATTTTTCCCTACAGTATATGTGTATGCGCCCGGATGTGACACCCCTGCAAGGAAGCACCCCTAGGCGGATGACCACATATACTGCAAGGAGAACAGCCGAAAGCGAGGAAGCAGCTATGCCATCGATCGTAGGCAGTGTGAGTATTTTGAGTGTAGGTCCAAGCTCCGTCGTTCATTTTGGCGATTCCGTCATCATATCGCCGGTCAGTTCATCCAAAACCTTTGCAGGAGCCGGATCTTTTAATACCGGTGATTTTCCTCGTATCTATAATGCTTACAGCACAACCATAACCAATGATTCCGATCTGATCGATGCCAATGCAAGCGGGGTGGTCATCTAGCATGAACTGGATCATCCATCAAACCATCATGATTCAGAATTTACGGGTCGATTCGGTAGCCAACTCCTCCGTGCTGCAAATCGGGAGCGCCGGGTCGATCCGGTCCTTATCCAACTTGTATAACACCGGCGGCTTTATCGAGCCCGCTCCCCAGGTCGGCACCAGTGGCACAAATCCGGTTTCGTTAGTTCCCCTTCCTCCGCCGACCTGAATTCGTGGACGTTTGAACGCCGCCATGCGTCGGCGACGCATTACGCGCCGAGATTCGTGCGCTCGCGGTAAGTCCGGACTTCGCCAGCCTACGGAAGCAGAAGACATTCCATGAAGTAAATGAGGTGCTTATCCGATGCATACTCCGATGACTTGGCAGCAGTGGACACAGCAGCTGTGCGCATATGTCGAAGCTCAGAAACAGCGAATCGATGCCTTGGAGCAGACGCTGCAGAAGCTGCAGACGGAAGTTGAGCAAATGAAAACCGCCAAGGATCAAAAGCAAATACATATCGACCGCATTGAATACAAATTCGATCAATTGAAAGTAGAACGACTGGAAGGGACGCTGACCATCGGCGTACATCCGGGCGTCACAGACCATGTCGACGATTTCACGGTTAACGGCAAGCCTGTCGGTGAAGGACAGGAGATCAGTGCTGCTCCTCCTTCCCCTCCTGGAGTTTCCGGTAAAGATAACGGGGCCATGCAGCAGCAGGTGACCAGCGGAATTGATCAATATTTGGAACAGGACGTCTTTGATGACATGAGGCAATTGGAAGAGAAGTACCGCTATCATCTGGATGACGGATACAGGGAAATGATTCTGGATGACATCCGCAGACAGCTTGATCATCGGATTGGGCATTATGTACATCAATTTCGAAGCGCCGGCTTTCAGGAGCCTATCGAAGCGGTCCAAACGAGTATTCTGGACAAAACCAAGAAGGACATCTTGAGCGCGATTGAAGCTTATATCTCAAATCTGCCGCGAAAGGAAGAGTGAGTGCCGTGATCTTTCAAGTAGAGAATAAAGAACTGTGTGTGGGGAATGTACGCATTGTCGGGGTAGCGAGCTCCTCGATGTTTTTAATCGGAGATACGGTTAACATTACGTTGTCCTCTATGTTTGATACACCGCCGGAATCTGTCATCATCAGTCCGTTTGTACCTTTGGCAGGAGAACAGTAACATGCCTAGGCTATCCTTTGTCGGATGGATTGCCATCAATGACTTATCCTCCAGCAGCACGCTTCATATCGGGGATAATGTTACAACGACGCTCAAAACAAGAGTTTTCGCGGTACAGCGGGAGGTGCCCATCTATTACGGCAATGAGGGGAACTTCGAGTCATCTGTCTTCAACAGACCGTTCCCCCAGCCACAGCCGGGGGAACCTGTCGAAATGATCGTGAATAACTGGGGATCCTGCATCAAGGTCAACGCAATCCGCGTCCTTGGTATTTCCTCATCCGCTGTGCTTCAAGTTGGAAGCAATACGAACATCGAAGCGGAAGCGAGAGTGAAGAATATCCGCCAATTCGTGAAGCCAAAGCCAGGGCCGCAGCAGAAGACCACCTTCGTTAAGCTGGGCACGGATATTGGCCTTGGCGAGTGGCAGAATGTTACCGAAGCGCAGGGCTAATTGTGCTCCTTATCGACTGTTGCAAGCTTCCGGCTAGCTTCGACTCGCTCAGTTCGCTTCGGCTGGCTCGGCTCGCACCAGCCTGCTTCGGCAAAAGCCTTAGCGGCTATTTGCCGAGCAGCGGAGCTACACGGCCGAGCAGCGCAGCCATCTCGGCGCGCGTTAGCGACGCCTTGGGGCGGAACGTGCCGCTTGGGAAGCCTTCGACGACGCCCATACGGCTCATAGCCGTGATCGCGTCGTACGACCAGCTGGAAGCCGGCACGTCGGAGAAGCTGGTCTTCGCCGATGACGAAGTGGCCCCCGGCGAAGTCGTTTTCACCACGCGGGAGAGCAGCGCAGCCATCTCTTCCCGCGTGATGGGTTGATCCGGCGCGAAGCGGCTGTCGCTGATCCCCTGGATCAGCCCGCTTTGCTTCGCGATGGCGATCTCCTGCCGGGCCCAATGGGTGACCGGCACATCCTTGAACGATGCGGCGGCGGAAGCCGTAGACGCATCGCTCTTCAGGCCCAGCGCGCGGACCAGAATGACCGCCGCTTCAGCCCGGGTGAGCGCCGCGTCAGGCGCGAACGTGTCCGTAGCTGTGCCGAGCATCCAGCCACGGTTCGCCGCGGCCAGCACATCTGCCTGCGCCCAGTGGGTCTGCATATCGGTAAAGTAAAAGCCGTCCGCCCACAGAGCGTAATAATTCCATGTTGAGGCTGTCTCCTGGTTCAAGCTCCAGCTGCCAGTGCCCTTCAAATTGTACTTCTTGACCAATTCCAGCTTAGCTTTCAGGGATTGCTCATTCTCATACCAAACCGTGTAGCTGCCGGATGGCAGCTTTTTGCCGTTCACCGTCGTAGACGGGTCCGAATCGTGAATCGTGAACGTTACTTTGGGCGACTGGCTAGCTGTATCGAAGGCTACGGTACCTTTGTAAGTCTGAATCAGCTTCTCAATGGTTAAATTGGACAAGCCCGCTCCGTTTGATGCTGCGTCCTGATTCCAGTAACGTCCATAGAACGGCACACCCAGTACCAGCTTGCTGGACGGGATCTGCTTCAGTGCATACTGAATGGATTTTTCCACAAAGGGCAAGCTAGCGACAGGCCCCGGTGTAGGGTCGCCCGGGTAGCTTTCATCGTAAGCCATCAGCATCAGGTAGTCGCTCACATCAGCCAATGCCTTGTAATCGAATGCGGCCACCCATCCTTTGGTAGTCCCCGATGGATTAGCAGCTACCGCTACCGAAACCTCCGCAGAGGCAGGCAGCTGATTATGCAGCTGCCGAACCAGGTCCGTGAAAGCATCACGGTACGTTTCACTCACATTTTCAATATCCACGTCAATGCCGTCCAGATTATTAGCTTTTACAGCAGCGACAATCTGCTTCACCAGCGCGTTCCGCTGATCAATCCCTTTTTGCCCTATAGCTCGGTCAAAATCATTGCTTAAAAAAGGGACGACTTTAATGCCCCTGTTATGCATTTCGGTAATAAAGCTTTTATCGATATCAGAAATCTGAAGTGTTCCGTCCTCGTTAAGATGAAAATAACTGGGGGATACGACGTTCAGTGTCTGTCCACTCTTATCTACTTGGGATACATAAGACGACGGGCTGCCGAAGTACATGTAGGACATGTTAAACTTCCCTTGCGCTGAAGCTGCTTCCGCATATACAGACTTTTCCTTCCCTGCTCCGATCATCCCTACTGCCAACGCTAGCGTAACGATGAGGGCAGTTTTCGCACGTTTCCTCGGCTTCTCCATCGTCTGGTGTCATCTCCCTCGTTGATAGTCTCTATTGATCTATCATGCAAGAAAGGCTGCGAATGCGCAAAGTGTAAATATTGGACAGCATCTTAATTTGGGCATAACTCTCCCTCTTGATCCGACTTATCCACAGAATCATCAACAAACTATCCACAATATCCACAACCTCGTCCACATACCCACAAAATGATCGTCCTGGCTGCTTGGGAATCTAGAATCAGGTTTAACTTTCATAAAACGTTCATCTTTGTCAACTCTTTCACGTTATTCTAGTAAACATAAATGAATATTTGGTAAATAAAGGATAGAATTAGAGTGGAAATCGTTTTATAATATGAATTAGTTTGAGAATGGGAATCACTTACTATTCATTTCAAGACCCCGCCTGAGGAGGATTCCATGAATGCCCGGAAAAAAAATCTTAATCGTTGATGACGAGCCGGAGATTGTAGAATTAATCCGACTCTACTTGGTTCGCGAAGGCTACGAGGTCATTAGCGCCAATAACGGTCAGGATGTGCTTCGGATTGTCTCTGAGCATCATCCGGATCTTATTATATTAGATATATTGCTGCCCGGACTCGACGGGATAGAGGTTTGCAGGCAGCTGCGTAAGACGTACACGACACCGATTGTGTTCCTTTCCTGCAAATGCGAGGATATCGACATCATTCTCGGACTTAGCATCGGCGGTGACGATTATATAACCAAACCATTCAGTCCTAGCCAGCTGGTAGCCCGTGTCAAAGCTCATCTACGGCGCAACACCTACATCGATCAGCATAGAGAGAACCCACAGCTTGTCCGCTATCCTGGTATAGAGATCGACATGGCCAGCCATATCGTAAAAGTAAACGGACAACCTATCTCCTTATCCGCCAAAGAATTCGACCTGCTCTCCTTAATGGCCAAGACGCCAAATCGCGTTTACAAGATCGAGCAGCTCTTTGAACTGGTATGGAGTCTGGAGAGCTTTGGCGATCCGCGCACATTAATTGTACATATCAGTAACCTTCGTAAAAAAATAGAGCCTAATCCGGCCGAACCCAAATATATCATCACGGTTCGCGGAGTAGGCTATAAATTCAACGGCTCACTGGCTTAAGCCATCTTACATAGGATTCACGATTCTAGCAAAAAGGTCCACAATCCAAGGTTTCAGGGGGACAGTTAGTGCGGCAATGACCAGCGCTGGCAGCATGTTGCCTACGTTGATTTTTTTCACCTCTAAAATATTAAGTCCCACGCCTATCACAATGACTCCCCCTGTACCTGTCACGACCAGTATAATTTCATGTAGAGCCGCATCGCTCAGAGCCATGGCAATCAAGGAGGCGGCTAATGCAATTATCCCCTGATAGACCAATACAGGCCCCGCCGAAAAGATGACCCCTAGGCCCAAGGCTGACGCGAAAATAATGGACAAGAAGCCATCCAGCAGCGCCTTCGTATATAAAATATCGTGGTTATGCTTCAGGCCGCTGTCAAGCGGACCTAAGATGGCCATTGCTCCTATACAGAATACGAGCGTGGCGGTGACAAATCCCTCCGAGATGCTGCCCCTGCCTCCCGTCCCACCCTTCTTAAGCAAAAGCTGCTGCAGCTTGTCCCCAAGCCGCTGAAGTCTATGCTCAATTTTTAATATCTCCCCGATGATTCCTCCCACGACAAGACTGATAATAACCGTTAGAATTTGGTCCGTCTTCAGCGCCATTGTAATGCCCAGCACAGAGATGGCCAAACCAATTCCCTGCAGGACCGTATTGCGAATTCCTTCCGGTATGCGGGGCAGCACGCTTCCCAGCAGCCCTCCGGCCACAATAGCCAGCGCATTCACGATTGTTCCCCATAGAACCATAAACCTGTATGTTCCCCTCCGTAATGATGTCTCATGAAGCACCTACCTATTCTACACGATCCCGCTCATTCCCGCTCATAATTTCCTCCAACCTTGGAAATGGTATGTGTAGGCTACTGAGAAAGGAGGACTACTGGATGTCGAATGATAAAACCATGGATCCTATGAGTGGTGACACCGTAGAGACGGATGGTGTCTATGCGGATGAAGACGGCAAAGAAGTAACCCTGAAGCGCGGTGAAAAATTCCCGGCTGATCTGATTCTCGGCCGGACGACTTGGGAGATGAAAGGTTTCTCTATGGACGAGTCGGAAATTGATCATAATTTTAAAGAAAACACACCGATCCGCAAGCAAGTCAGCGACGGTCAATCCAAATTCGAGGGTTAGTGTCATGCAGAACCGAGTCCGATGTCCCCGGCTCGGTTTTTCTCTTTCTATGCTATAATTTGCCTATATGGACTTTAGAATAGGAGAATACATATGTCAGGCAAACGAATAGCCATCGTAACAGGCGGATCGCTAGGGGACTGGGTTCTGAAGGAATTACAACCGGACGACCTCTTGGTCGGCTCCGACAGGGGCGCTTTATTTCTAATCGAAAATGGGCTCCGGCCGCATATCTCACTCGGGGATTTCGACTCGGTCACTCTGGAGGATAAGGAAAAGATCCGCGCCTCCAGCACGCTCTTTATGGATTGCGATCCGGTGTACAAGGATTTGACCGACACGGAGATGGCCTTTGAATGGGCACTGTCGCAGCAGCCCGGCAGCATTGTCCTTCTCGGTGCGTTAGGCACCCGGTTTGATCACTCTTTAGCCAATATCCACCTGCTTCGAAAAGCCGCCGACTGCGGCACCCCGTGCCGCATTATCGATGCCTCTAACGAAATCCGGCTGATCCGAGAATCGACCGTACTGCAAAAAGGGCCGTATGCGCATGTCTCCCTACTCCCTGTCAGCCTGGAAGTAACCGGCATCACCCTTCGCGGCTTCCAATATCCGCTTGAGCAGGCTACGCTGCAAATCGGCCAATCACTTGGAATTAGCAATGTACTTCTCGAGGAGACCGGAGATATTCAAATCGAAGCTGGCTATTTGCTTGTGATTCAGAGCAAGGATTGATATCGCTTGGGGTTTCCTAGGACTCCGCACCTCAGAGCAAGCAGATGATCCACACGGCGGACTCACTCCCCAACTTCATCAGCGAGCAGGGCGTCCACACGGCGGATCCACTCCCCGGCTTCATCAGCAAGCAGCGTCATCCAGCCCAGCTTGGCCGCTTCCCGCAGGTTCTTCTCTTGGTCATCGACGAAGAGAACCGGAGCACTTGTCTGGAGCTTGGAGGCTGCAGCCGCGTAAATGTCCGGATACGGCTTGCAGCAGCCGCTCTGGCTGGAGATGGTGATGCTGCTCAACAGTTCGTGAATAGGAGCTAATATCGGGCCAATCCATTCCTGTCGGTGATTGCTGAGAATATGAAGCTCCGCCCGCTCGCTCCATCCCTCAAGATGCTCCCAGGCCGGCAGCTTAAGCAGATGCTTCTGCACCAGGCCGTCCATCTGTGCCGTGTCAACCGCTGTGCACTGCTGCGAGATCCAGCTCCAGAACTGTTCCAGGGTCAGCTCGCCTGTCCACAGCATATGCTTCAAATCCTGCTTATATCGCTCACGCAGCTCCGCATACGTTACATGGGAGCCCGCGGCCAGCTCCTCCCACATACCCGGTGTCAAATTCGTAATCAGCACACCTCCCATATCGAGTACCAATTGAAGCTTCGCCATATCGTGATTCACTCCCGCCCAAGGTTTATCTGATTTTGCTTTCACCATAGCATGAGGATATTTTCTTGCCAAGTAAAGGATTTACTTGCATTTATTTATGAAACGTATCGCTTATTCGGAATGGCATGTAGTATAATAATCCTACTAATGACTAAAGGTTGATGATCCATGTCAGTCACAAATCAAAGGGAGCATTTCCGCATCAATCTGCAAATCCCTTAGCTGCGATGCTGAAAATCATTGGTATCCGAAACGAAGCGACCGAAAGCAACTATACCAAAATTGTGATTAAAGATATCAGCACCGGTGGAATCCGGATTCACACTCCTCTGCGGTTTCCGGTGAATATGAACCTGCTGCTCGAATTTACGTTCCAGTTGTTTAGCCAGGACTTTAAAATTCTCGGCACCATTACCAGAAAGAACACGATCGGACCTTCCTTATTTGAATACGGCATCCAGTTCCATGTGGCCGATATTACGAAGGAGCATCTTCTCACCAGTTCGTTGACGCTGCTTAGCGCACGCTTAAGAAAAGCGAATTATCTGGCCAGCTGCAGCTTCTGTACCGAAGATGACCTGGCAAGTATTTATAACCAAAGCGAAGCAAACCGCGCCTAACGACAAAAAGCAGCCGCTCTCTAGACATCCTAGAGGTGGCTGCTTTTTCGCTTCGTCGATCATACCGGGTCATGACAAGCACCGGCAGCTAAAGGGCTTATTATTTTTGGCCGTAGTAAGCGTTGGCTCCGTGCTTTCTCAAGAAGTGACGGTCGAGCAGAGTCTGATCCATTGGCTGGATGGAAGGATTCAATTGATAGGTATGGTAGGCGATCTTCGCGACCTCCTCCAGCACTACCGCATTGTGAACGGCGTTGTGTGCGTCTTTTCCCCAGCTGAACGGCGCGTGGCAGTTAACCAAGACGCCTGGCACCATCATCGGGTCTTTGCCTTCAAACGTCTCAATAATCACATTGCCGGTCTCCAGCTCGTAAGCTCCTTGAATCTCCGCCTCCGTCATGAGACGCGTGCAGGGAACCTCGCCGTAAAAATAATCCGCGTGCGTCGTGCCCAGTGCAGAGATACCGCGACCCGCCTGCGCCCAGCTGGTTGCCCATGGCGAATGCGTATGCACGATACCGCCGATGGACGGGAACGCCCGGTACAGCGCCAGATGGGTCGGCGTGTCGGATGAAGGCTTCATGGAGCCTTCGACCTTATTGCCTTCCAGGTCCACCACGACCAGGTCCTCTGCCTTCAGCTCCTCATACGGCACGCCGCTTGGCTTAATGACTACTAGACCTTGCTCACGATCGATTCCGCTGACGTTCCCCCAAGTAAACGTAACTAACCCATACTTCGGCAAATCAAGGTTAGCCTCTAGTACAGCTTGCTTCAAACTCTCCAGCAATCTCCTCAACACCCTTCGCAAGTAGTAAACCGCTTACCTCCATTATATACTTGTACGTACATGTTTGTCATTTGTGTTTTTATCCGCTCCTTTTTTGCACCAACTTGTATGTACCTTACAAAAAAAAGAACCCTTCCGTATTCGGAAGAGTGTCAGGCTGTTGATAAAGCGGAAGTGGAGAGCTCCATAGTTTTCGGAGAACACTCCTATTTGCTTAGCACCTTGAGGATAGATTCGCTCACCCGTACCCGGTCAAAGGGCTTCACGATAAAATCCTTAGCTCCCGCTTGAATGGCATCCAAAACCATTTTTTGTTGACCCATGGCTGAGCACATGATGATTTTGGCCTTATCATTGATTTGCATGATGGAACGTACCGCAGCGACTCCGTCCATATCCGGCATCGTGATGTCCATCGTCACCAGATCAGGGTGATACTGTTGGAAGTTCTTTACCGCTTCCTGTCCGTTCCCAGCTTCCGCCACAACCTCAAAGCCCATCTCGGTAATGATACCTTTCAGCATGGCTCTCATAAAAGCCGCATCGTCTACAATCATCACTTTCGCCATCGTACCGCACCGTACCTTCCTATATCCGTGAATTCCTTTATTCTTACTGCCTATCCTACACGAACTTTGTTAGATTAGTTTAAGGTTCCGTGATTGGGATTAACCTCCAGTTCAAAAAAGCCCCCAAAGCTTAGCATAACTGCTGCCTAAAGGAGCTTCATTCTTATATTTAGTTACGTTACCACTGCATGGCATTGCCCTCATAGTCGACAAATCGGGCCTGCTCCGGCACATCCGAAGCATACATGGCGATCGTACGTAAAATCGAAACTGCCGATTGCTGCGGCGTTAAGGTCGCTTGCTCGTCCTTTGTACCCTGCATATAGGTCTGTACCCAACCTGGGTGGATCGCGATCACTTGTCCTCCGTCTTGTTTCAACTGGTTATGGATGATCGCTGTTTGCATGTTAAGAGCAGCCTTGGACATACAGTAAGCAAACCAGCCTGTCCGCCAGCAAGTACCGACACTTCCGGCCTCGGAAGAAATGTTGACGATGAGCGGGAGGTTGCTTCTTTGAATCAGGTGAATCAATGCGTTAGATACTCTAAGCGCGCCGAGCGCATTCACATTGAACACCTGCTGCATATTCCCAAAATCAAGCTCATCCGTAACAGCGGCTTGAATATCGCCCAGGATGGCTGCATTGTTAATCAGCAAATCCAACCGCTCTGTTAGGCTGGCAATGTGCGCGGCACCAGCCTTCACACTGCCGTCATCCGCAACATTCATAGGGACCCGATGCAGATGCCCGGGATACTCCGCTGCAAGCAGCGGCAGTTCTTTGCCGTCTTCTATGATATAGCCTGCATACACCGTGTAGCCCTGCCGCAGCAGCTCGCGGGTGAGCTCCAGGCCCACGCCTCGGTCCGCTCCGGTCACACATGCTGTTCGGGTCATCAGCAGCTCTCCTCTTCAGGTCAGACTACCCCGTTTTCTTACCGGGGCCTACCAGCCTGACAGAATTATAATAACGGAGCCAATCCGTGAAATGCTGCATTTTCAACAAATAATCCGCGGCAGCCCCATTCAAATACTCATATTTCTCCATCTTCAGTGCTTGATGTAAATCCCAGCTCTTCATATATAGAGTCTTCTCAAAGGCTTCTTCCGTCTGCGGCTTATGCAGATCCGTCCCCCGGAAATCTCCACCTCTTCGATGACGGCCCCCAGGTAATAAGGATGTACGTTCACCTGATGCCCCAAATCGATATAGGCCAGCCCCGTGTACTCATAAGGCAGCCAAATTAGGCTGGTCTTCATATCGGGCAGCTTCACGGTGTACGCCAGTCCCATATTTAAAGCTACCGGTTGGGGATAGTTATTAATTTTACCTGAGCGGATGTGCTCCCATATGTGTTCAACGAAGTTCATGGTGTTCTTCCTTCCATCAGGACGCTATATTTTCAAGCAGCGTACATACTTTCATATTGAGGATTGTGCCTGTTGTTGTCAAGATAAAACCTGCCCACCTAACACGAATGAAAATATCCATTTCCTTACATAATAGTAAATATAGATAATTGGCGAGGAGCATACTTGACCGTGACCGGAAATACGAGACCTAGACGGCAGCTGGCATCCGTCAGAAGATATGACATCATCTACCTGAATAAACAAAATCCTGTTACTGTTGCCTGGTGGTCTGCATCGTTTCCGGGTTTTGGGCACCTTCTTCTTTTTAAAAATACAACAGGGGTTATCCTGACTTTATCCGAAGTCATCATTAATACCTTAGCTCATATCAATGAGGCCATGGTGTATACATTCTGCGGCAAGTTCGAGATGGCTACTCAGGCCATTCGGCCCCTATGGATGTACGGATATTTAATCATTTATTTTTTTGCTATTTGGGATAGCTACAGATGCTGTGTAGAAGCCAACAAGCTCTATGATCTAGCCGAGAGGGAGCAGGTCAAGCTTTCCCCTCTGTTGATGAAATCAACCGGCATTCAAAATTTGGAGAAGAAGCGCCCTTTGACCGCCGCTTTATGCTCGCTCGCTTTTCCGGGTCTCGGTCAAATCTACAATCAGCACATCTGGCTTGGCATTTACGGGTTAATCTGGTGGTGGATCTACATTAGCTTCTCCCACAGCTATGAAGGCTTCCTTGCCATGCTGAATGGGCATAATGATGAGGTATCCGCCATCCTGCAGCCCCAGTGGCTGATGTTCATGCCTTCCGTTATTGGAGGTGCTATTTATCATTCATTTTATAGCGCGCGCGCGCAAAATCGCTTGTTTCGTTTGGAGCAGCGTTCATTCCTAAGTAAGAATTATTACTCTGTCGCATATAGCGTACAGCAAACAGTTCAAGGAGGGGACTCTTCGTTGTGGATTGTAGGCACTTTTGAACATTCAACCGAATTAGAGCAGGCCCTCTCCCTATTGGAGCATAAAGGAATTGAACGCTCTCGCATTGTTCCTATCCTGATGAACAGCAGCAAAGAGAACGGATCTGTAACCAGCGGGCCCCCATCGGACAGGACCATGAAAGCCGTGGAGCTTGGCATGGCGCTTGCCACCGCTTGCGGAGTTATCGGCATCAGCAGAGGCTTCATTCTGGAATGGGGGCCGATCATATGGGGAATCATCAGCGCCGTATGCGGCTTCCTCGTCGGCTTCAGCCTCTTCCTCCTGTTTACACCGCGTTCCGGCCATTCATTAGGAAAACTGCCGAAGCGGATGCCGGAGGTTACGCTTATGATTCAGTGCCGTCAAGAAGAGGCAAGCTCCATTCAAGATATCCTGTGGCTCCACAAAGCGATTAGCGTCGGAGTGACCCCTACCTCTCAGATCCAGCATTCTAGCTAAAGCTGCAGCCCCGGTACCGGGGCCCCCTCCCGCCAAAGCCTTGAGCTGCAGGAGCATGCGCGGGGCTTTTGTACCTGCTAGAGCGTCTGGTTCATGGGAAGTCTTGTGCCTGCCTGCACACTTGCCTTTATCAGCCTTACTCCAAATGGTTCTGGGTCCTGCGCAAACTTTCCTCCCCATTTAGATTTACAAATATCCCCAAGTCAGCCGCCAAATCCAGCCTTCAGCGACTTAAACCTTCCGTTTTCTTCGAAGTGTATAACGGAGCTTCAATTATCGCCCGCCAGTCGGCAGCTTATCGGGATTCCTGACAAAAAATAGCTGTCGGATGCAGCCCTGCCTATCAGCCTCCCATTGAATGGCGGTTATGACCGCGCCGCGCTCCCGTACCAAGATCGCATGCTGGCCGTTCATATTCACAATACGGTATGTTCGATCGGGAGAAGCCTTCGCGCCAATTCCAATCAGGAATTTCACGACACGCTCGCGCCCCTGAATCGGATTAATCGCCGCAATCACTTTGCCCCCTCCGTCGGAGTACAACACGACATCCTCTGTCAACGACCTGATTAGCAGTTCCATATTCCCGGTGCTTGATGCATGCATAAACCGCTCCGCCAACTCACTGTTTGTGCTATCCCCTGCCCACACGTGAGGTGCCGCATCCAGCTGCTGTTTCTTCTTCAACCGGCTGATAATCTGACGACAGCTCGCTTCCGACTTTCCTACTAGATCAGCAAGATCTGTGTAGTCGTAATCAAATGCTTCCCGTAAAATAAAAAGGGCGCGCTCCACAGGTGTGAGCTTTTCCAAGTAGACGAGAAACGCATAAGACAGCGTCTCGTTTCGTTCGACGGTTAACAATGGGTCGTCCTCGCTCAGGATGAGCGGTTCAGGCAGCCAATTCCCTACATAGAGCTCTCTTCGCTTTCGGGCGGATTTCAAATAGTCGATACAGCGATTCGTTACCATTTTGCATAAATACGCTTTGATATTGCTGACATGGCCTGCATCCAGCTCCTGTGCGCCAAGGAATGTATCCTGCACCATATCCTCCGCATCCGCAGCAGAGCCGGTCATCCGATATGCGATGGCGAATAGCAAGGGCTTATATTTATCGTAGAGGTTTTCTATATTCATAAAGGCAGTTCTCCTTTACATCAGGCAATCTGAGCGCTTCCTTCCAGGAAGGCGCTGCTTCTTCACACATACAGTTTACGGCATATAGACGACAAATAGCGCACTTCATGAGACGAACAAGAAAGACAATATGTGACAGCCTTTTTTTCTTATTTTGCAAACTTTTTAGAGAGATGCGACGTCTAATTACATTAGGAGAGGTGAGAGAATGGAAACGACCGGTGTCCATGTATTTGAATATTTAAAGTATGTATCTGAAACAACCGATCAGAAGGCGATCCTTCGCAATATAATGGAGGCTTATGGCAACGATGTGTGGAATTATGCGTTCAGCATTTGCCGGAACACGGACCTGGCTGACGACATTACGCAGGATGCCTTTCTTAAAGTATACCGCAATCTGACCACGTTCCGCGGAGAAGCATCCGTCAAAACGTGGCTGTTAACCATAACCCGCAACACCGCTTACGATTATTTGCGCAAAGCATTCTGGCGTAAAGTGACCTTAGTCGGCTTTATCCACTCTGCCGGCACCCATCATTCCGCTGAAACGGAAGCGATGGAGAAGCTTTATGCAAGCGATATATGGAAAAAAGTAATCTCCCTCCCTCCGAAATACAGGGAGATCTTGATTTTGCACGCCCATTACCAGCTTTCGATGAAAGAAATCGCAGCTGTACTGAACATCTCTGAAGGCACCGTCAAATCGAGGCTGCATCATGCCAGATTGAAGGTGATCCAGTTGAAGGAGCGTGAAGCCCGTGAACACTCCTGATTCGGATGATGTACATAAGGAGCTGCAGTCCGGTCCGCTGAAGGTATCGGGATTTACCCCCGAGCTTGAGCGGAACATCGAAGCAGCCATTGACCGCAAAGAGCGGGCAAAGCCCCGCACCAAGCTGTTCCTGTTCATCGGCGGGCTAGGCGCGATTTCGGCGGCGGTTCTATTGTTCCCGTGGGGAATACTGAACACCAAGAGCGATGCCGCAGCCGCCACGCAGCTCGCTGCAAGTGAAGGCCCGCAGATCGTGACGCCCGCTCCCGTATCGATTAACTCCGCTTTACTGATAGGACTCCGCACAGAACAAAAGAGTACCGACAGCGTGAACCACGCAGGTCCGCTAACTTACAGTACCTACAGAACCATGCTGATCGCTCCCGTGCGGGGGAAGCTGCGGAAAACCTCTGAGGGAAGCGGCATATTGATGCCTTACAAAATGAACTTCTGGAAGATCGATTCGCTGGTACAGAAAACTGCCTCGGATGAAATTCATTATTTGTCTGCCCATCTGGCCGATCAACCCGTCAAACCGGAAACGTTCACGGATGATCCGGAGGAAAAGCTGAATCGGATTGAAACGCTGCTGTTTGCAGGCAACCAGTATCTATCTATCGCCGAGTCGGAGCAAGGCACCCACGGCAAACAGCCGTACCAAGCCAGCCGCATCTGGGTACGGACGCTGCCTCAACTGAAGGAAGGCCACACGCTGGAGTTTTACAAAAAACCGACGGACCCGAACCATGTAGCGGTCACAGATGTCTATGACCCCAGCATTAGCGGTGTGCTGAACAATCTATCCGACCAGCATATTTCCAAGGACCAGCCCATGGAGATCAACGGACAGAGCTGGACTGTTGAACGAGCCCCCGGACGATGGGTCGGGAAGATCGCCCAGACACCTTTGGCCGACTCCACACTGCCCGATCAATACATCCTGCATGACTGGCCTCGCGATCTGCCGGATAAAGTGGTGAATCATGATGAACTGGCTTCAACCTGGATGGATATTAAAACCTCCTGGCCCAAAGCTACGGACGCCCTGACTTCCCCGCTGAACGACATGATTGTGATCTTCGAGGAAGGGAAGCTGAAGTTTTACCCCTACGGGCAAGCGCCCAACAACGACCCTCAGCTGACCATAGACTTGAAGCCGAATGAGAAGCTCGTAATGGCCCAGTGGGCTACCGATCATTACGTTCAGGAATGGATCGACAAGACAGCAGCTTATCTAGCCTATGCAAGCCCAGCAGAAACAGGCGGCTCCTATAACGAAGCCGGCCTGCCGAATTAAGAACAATGAGCCCGCCATTCACACCGAAGGCGGGCTGTCTGTCTTTATGTATGGCTGAGACGGTTACTGCCAGCCCATCCGGCTGCGCAGACTTGTCACATGGGCGATATGATGGTCGCCATGCCAGGCATATATCCCGATATTCCGATCCAAGGGGATCGTGCTGCCGGATTCAGGATGAATAAATGTCCGTGAGAGCTGCTCCCGGTGAAGAGATCGAAGCAATATGACCCAGCGTTCATGCAAAGCGTCCAGCAGCGCAAGCGAAAGCTCTAGCGGAGCATTCCGGCTGTCGCTGAGCTCCGCCCATCGATCCTCGTAATATGGTTTAATGACAGGCTGCTCTTCCGTTAAGGCCAGCTTAAAGCGCGTGTAGCTGTTGATATGACTGTCGGCGACATGATGAACCACCTGCCGAAGCGTCCAACCGCCCTCGCGATAGGGCGTGTCCAGCTGCTTGTCGGACAAGCCTGCTACAGCTGCTCTTAATCTGACGGGAGCGGACTCGATGCGATAGATCCACACTTGCAACTGCTGCTCCGTTATCTCTCCGTCGTGTTCAAATTCGCCGATTGGGTAACGTTGTTCATCCATGCCGCTTCCTCCCGGAATCATTTTTCAAATGAATCTTTCATTTGTTTGCGTTAGGTGCTTGCAAATCAATAAACAACTGAGCAAAGCGCGGGTCCCATTGCGTCCCTTTGCCTTCCTCCAGAATGGCGAGCGCCTTCGCGACCGGCATTCCCTTCCGGTATGGTCTGTCTGACGTCATCGCGTCGTAGGCGTCCGCCACAGCAATAATCCGGCCCAGCAGCGGTATGCCCTCTCCGCTTAGGCCATCCGGGTAGCCTTTCCCGTCAAAACGCTCATGATGAGAGCGTACCCCCGGGAGCAAAGGAGCCATGGCCTCAGCCGGCTCAATCTGCTTCAGGATGCTCTCACCGAGCACCGGATGGAGCTTGATTTGTTCAAACTCCTCGTCTGTCAGCTTGCTTTCCTTCAGCAGGACGGCATCTCTTACACCGATTTTACCGATATCGTGCAGCAGTGCGGTCTTGTTCAGCAAGTCCAGCTGGTGTTCATTAAAGCCTACCGCCGTGCCGATCATCAACGAGTATTCGGCGACGCGCTGCGAATGACCGGCCGTGTAGGCATCCCGCGCATCCAAGGCTGCCGCTAAGGTTGCATAGTAGCTTTGCAGAAGCTGACTATTCATTTTCTCCCGCTGCGAAAGTCCCTTCACCATATGATTAAATCCGGCAACGAGACGGGAGAATTCATCCGAGTATAAATCAGTTGCCCGGACCTGCAAATCGCCGTCCTGCACTTCTTTCATTGCTCCGTACAGATCGCGGATCGGCTGCTGCACATCACGGGATAACAGCCAGGCACCTAACGACGAAAAGGCGATGCCCATGACCAGGATAATCAAGGTCCATTTCCAGAATTCCATCGACAGCTCCGATGAGCTGATAATCAAACGAAGCTGCGTTGCCCAACTGAATAAGAACAAGGGAAACGTACCGATCATGAAGGCGCTTAGCTGGAATTTACGCTGAATGGAAACGATAACCCTCCCATCAAGCGATACGTCCTCTCCGTAGCAGCGCTGCCCCAGCTCCCTAGCGTACAACAGAATGGGGCGTATCGCCTGCACGGTAAGAAAGAACTCGATCAAGGCATGCATGCTGGCGATCAGCACCGCCCCGATTCCGGCAAAGATGATGAAATACATAGGCATGGTAAGCCAGCCCAAATGAATGGCGGTTCCTGCCATAATCACGGCGGGTATGGACAAGCCGAGAAAGTGCGGACCAAGAATTCGTTTTACGGATAAGGACGGAAAGCGGTGGATCTGCAGGTACGCCTCTCGAATGACGGCGAGATCCGGCTTTTCTATGTCAAACATTTTACGAATAGGAGCGATATGCCGTTTAAATAGGAGCCCCTCTGCAACCATCATAATAATTAATGAAAGAAACATAATGATGAAAATCCGCTGAAACTCTGTCGCGGTGAGATTGAGTGTCGAAGTAATGATGACACCTCCCACACCGATAACGGCAATCGAGGATCCAAGGATATAATTGCGCACTAGATGTTTTAGAAAGCTTCGATAGACTGGCATCCTTTATTTGATCCCCATTTCTCTTATTCCTTGGCAGCTTAAAAGATGACTCCCATTTTTCTTCATTGTATATGAATTCGGCAAATTTCGCTCCATTTCTTAGCCAATCTTGATTGAAATAATTGTTAACGGGTAAACCAACGCTTCACGGCATCCCCTATGTAGGCACCTAACATATTCAGTATGAGATCGTCTACGTCAAAGCTTCCCCGCTTTGTTACTAGCTGCAGCAGCTCGAGCAGCAGAAGTCCTGCCATGATGCAGATCAGCACCCTCGCACGCTTCCACCTCGTCAAATAGGCGATTCCCCATCCGAATGGGGCAAACACACCAATATTGCCCACCATATTCATCACCCATGTTTGCAGCGAATAGTGCTTAAAATGGACGATATAGCTTCCTATCGTTTCAAAGGGAATTAGATTATAGTGATAGGTTTGGAAGGCTGCCTGGCTTCGTCCAAAGCCGAAAAACATCCAATAGAGCAAGCAGCAGGTGTAGGCTAGGAGCCCCAATTGAACCATTCTGCGCAGCAGCATCACTTGTTCCTCCTCCCATCCGCACGGTTGTAAAAGGACGCCTCCACTTCTATATCGATTGCTTGATGGATAAGATGTATCGTCACTTCATTATAGCCTCCTTATGTAACTCTATCATACGGATCACTGCTGTCTGGCTGTCTGCTTTCCGAGTTTATCGAGAAAAATCGCATCCTTCTGCCTATTCTCGCGTATAATCTATCAGACACCGAGCACTACCTAAGATTCTATTATATACAAGGGAGAAGATTACAGCATGCACAAAAACCGCCTGAAGTGGCTGATTTCCGCCACACTCGTCCTATTGCTCATTGCTTTAACAGGTTGTCAGGCCGTACAAGGCCTGGATTTCGGCAAAGCACTCCAAAACAATGCCGACATTCAATCGTCGGAATCCAAAGGAACGCTGGGGCTGGAGCTAAACATTAGCGACCCCGACCTGGCTTCCCCCAAGACCGAGCTATCAATGAAGCTCTGAAAAACTCAAAGCTCACTATTACTAGCGCTAAAATGCAGGATAAAGAGCATGCTTCTATCGATGCAGCGCTGACCGTTGCGAGAGGGACCATTCCTTTCAAAATTGCCGTAGACGGCTCCATAATGACTATTCAAATTGAGGGCGGCAAGAAGCCAATCGTCTTTGATCAAATGGCCATGACAGCGAATGGACAGCCTACGACCTTATCTAAAGAAGTGCAAGAGCAAGTAAGAAAGAGTGCAGAGAAGCTGCAGCCCGTGCTGTTGAAATTCTTTTTCTCCAATGCTCCGAATCCGAAAAAAGTATCCGTATCCTCTGTATCCGAGAAGGTGAACAACGAGACGCTGAATTTGCAAAAGGCTCATATAGAGCTAAGCGGCAGCGAGTTGACGGAACTGCTGAAATTGTTCCTGACCAGCGTACTGGCCGACGAAGAAGGCTTGAAAGAGCTATTGGGCCAAGTCTATGACGTAGCTGTACCTATCATCAAAGAGCAGATGAAAGCTTCTCAGGAACAAATGAAGAAGGATTACCCTGACCTGGAAACGGATAGCCCCACAGGCGCGATGCCAAATCTTGTAACAGCTTATTTAGACAATAAAACACTAGCCGTTGAGTTTGCCTACACGACCATCCATGAGTATTTGAAAAAAGCCGTGGAGGACTTCGACAAAACGATAGCAGACAGTCTTGCTTCCTCCAATGACGGTGCACAGGCAGATGCTATGTTTAGCGACCAACTGACCTTCAAGGCCGATTATCTCATTGACCAAGATCAGTTCGTGCGCAAGCAGCAATTCGAGCTGACGATCCTATTGTAGATTCCGATGATGGCGTATCGTCCGTCAAACTGACAGGCGCCTTTGAATATTGGAATATCAATAAACCGGTTACTGCCGATACCATCGATACGTCCAAAGGCGCTCTGACAGTTGACTCGGAGAATTCCAGCAGCTTCGCGCTGCTCCATAATTTTGAGTCCAGCTCTTCGTTCTATAAGTTTTTGAAGGAAGATCTACGTGTTACCCACAAAGAGATGAACTTTATTGTGGAGGATGAGCAGGCTGCCGAAGAGGACCTGTACAGCTTCTCTCAAACACAGCCTTATATCAACACCGATGAGGTTACCATGGTTCCGGTTCGATTCCTCTCAGAAGAGTTTGGCGCAGACGTGAAATGGAACGAGGGGCTCCAGCAGGTGACGATTACGGACGGATTATCCGGCAAGGTCATCGTCATGACGCTAGATCAACATACAGCCACGGTAGACGGCAGAAGCATCGAACTGCAGAGCGCGCCTACCCTAAAACACGGCTCCACTTACGTGCCGATTCGCTTCATCGCTGAACAGCTTGGAGCGACGATCACCTTCGATGACGAGACTCATGTGGTGACCATTACCAGAGAGTAGTCCAGCAACAGCCACTCGGAGAACAGCTACTGAAGCTCGTAACGTACTATCTCCAGCTTTAACACACTCTGACCAAAGCGACAAATCCGCTTTGGTCTTTTCTTTTGCAATTTTATTCCATGGGGATGGGCTCATGTCTATACCGCAACCGCCCGGATGAATAGGCTGATAACGAAAGCAATCAAACAGTCCTCTGTTCGAGTGATAAAGGAGCGAATCACATGTATACAAACCCATCCCATCATCACGGTTCCCACGTTATCTATCAAGCCGATCCGTCATGGATGCCTGCATTAAAGCAAAAGCGTGAGGCATTGCTGAGCGCCTTAAAACCCCACGTTGGCCGCACCATCCGCGTTCAGACATTAGACGGCCACACTTACGAGGGCGTATTGGTCAATGTAGACGGGCACCATGCCTATATTCAAGTGAATACGCATGGACACCACCCGCACCAAGGAACGCATCGCGGATTTTACGGTCCGTCTTCTCAACAGATCTTGACGCTGGTTCTTTACGAGCTGCTGGTCATCCTGCTGCTTGCTTAGACCTTAGGCCGTTACTCCCCGTCTCCCCTGCGGCAGCTTCCTACTTGCCAGTGCACCCCCAGCACTTTGACATTGTAGAACGGGACGTTGAATGGTCTACCTTACTATCTTGGCGAAGCAGGTTGCCGCCTCAGCCCTTCTAGGTTATAGCATGCAGCCGGTTCCTACGTATGCGAGGGCAATTCCGTGTTAGGAACATTTCTAACACGGAATTGCCCTTTTTTTCAGCACAAAAAGCATCCTTTACGGGATGCCAATGCGCAGATGCAGCAGAGGCTCTTGCCAGCTTCAGCCGCTTTTATCTACGTTCAATCCGCTAACTTAACAGCTTCTTCGAGCAGTGCCTGCTGAGGAAACGTACCATGTCTCCGCGGCTGATTACTCCCGCCAGATAGCCTCCATTTTTCTCCACAACAACCTTCTTTAAATGCCTTCTCCCTAGTATGGTCGCCACATCCTCCAGCTCGGTGTTAACGTTAACCGTAACCACCTTGGTTTTGGCAAATTCCATCACACACAAATCCAGAATCTCGTGATACTTCTCTTCCAAGGTCTGAGTGTCCAGCCAGGCCGAAGTGTAAAAAGGCGAGGCAATGAACACTTTGCTCTGCGTGCTGACCGCTCGCATAATATCACCATCGCTAATGTAGCCTTTGATTTGATTGGCATGGTCGACAATCGGCACACCGCCGATGCGCTGATTCACGAACTTTTCCAGCACCGTCCGAATTGTATCCGTTTCCAAAGCTTTCACCACTGGAGTGATCATAATGTCCGAGGCTTTCATAACTCACCAACCTCCCCCGTCCCGCGTGCATGTATGAATACTTAAATTGTAAGATAATTCCCAAAGTTCAGTCAATGGTTGCATTTTCCACTTGCGGCCTATTTTATTGGGAGCCGAGGAATATCTTCTCAAACAAATGGATATATTAACAAAGCTGTGTTATAAGCAGGTGCGATTCATTCGCACAAATTATTGTTGGAGGTTTTTGTAGATGGAAACAGGTACAGTGAAATGGTTTAATGCAGAAAAAGGCTTTGGATTTATTGAAGTGGAAGGCGGTAAGGATGTGTTTGTTCACTTTAGCGCCATTACGGGCGAAGGCTTCAAGAGCTTAGATGAGGGCGAACGCGTGCAATTCGATATCGTTCAGGGCAACCGCGGACCACAAGCCGAGAATGTAGTAAAGCTGTAGTCCTCCTTACATACATGACGGAGAACGAAAGTTCGGACATGCCCAAGTAGGGGACTGTACGGGCCAATATTCGCATTTCGAGTTTCAAACTGCTTGCGTGCCTAAAAAAGGAGGAGTTAGTTTGTATTTTTCGAAAAAAACGATCGAACCCGTTCCAGAGGAAGAAACAGCAGTCTGGACCTGCAGCACCGAGCAATGCTCTTGCTGGATGAGGGACAACTTCTCTTTCGACGAAAGCCCGGTATGTCCAATCTGCAGCGCAACCATGGTGAAAGACACCCGACTGCTCCCAGCCTTGTCTAACACAAGCGGCAGAAGGTAAGTAAAGAAGCACGGCTCCCGACTACGAGGGGAGCCGTGCTTTTTTATGTTGATACAGCTGCACGGCTCCGATGAGGGAGTCGTGCTTTTTTGCTATGTGCGGCGTTCTCTACTTAAAGCGTGAGACCTTGCTTTTTTGCTGTGCATGGCCCTCTACGCATTATGGGAAAACGTTCTTTTGTGCTGTGAGCGGTCTTCTACCACTCCGCCACAGTACCGTCTGCCTGGCGCCAGATCGGGTTCTTCCAGTTATGGCCGATCGCGGCCATTTCCCGCACCTTGGCTTCGTTCACTTCGATGCCGAGCCCCGGAGCTGTCAGGTTGCGGACGAAACCGTCCTCGTATTGAAAGACGGACGGATCAACCAGGTAGTCCAGCAAGTCACTGCCTTGGTTATAGTGAATGCCTAGACTTTGCTCTTGAATGAAGGCATTCGGCGAGCACGTATCAAGCTGCAGGCAAGACGCTAGCGCAATCGGCCCCAGCGGGCAGTGCGGCGCTACAGCGATATCATACGCCTCGGCCATGGCCGCGATTTTTCGCGTTTCGAGGATGCCTCCCGCATGGGAGAGGTCCGGCTGGATGATGTCTACAATGCCTTCAGCCAGCAGCTCTTTGAAGCCCCAGCGTGTATACATGCGCTCGCCTGTGGCGATCGGACAGGATGTGTAGCGCGCGATCTCTTTCAGCGCTTCATTGTTCTCCGGCAGCACCGGCTCCTCGATGAACATCGGCCGGTACGGCTCCAGTTCCTTGGCGAGAATCTTCGCCATGGACTTATGAACGCGGCCGTGGAAATCGATGCCGATGCCCACTTCTTTGCCGACGGCTTCGCGCACGGCGGCGATCCGCTCGATCGCGGCTTCGACCTTGCCGATCGAGTCGATGTAGTGCATCTCCTCGGTGGCGTTCATCTTCACCGCCGTGAAGCCTGCGGCCACCTGCTGCTTGGCCGCTTGCCCGACATCGCTCGGACGGTCGCCGCCGATCCAGGAGTACACCCGCGTCCGGTCGCGGCAGGCTCCGCCCAGCAGATCATACACGGGCGCGCCATAGAACTTGCCCTTAATGTCCCAGAGCGCCTGCTCAATGCCGGAGATCGCGCTGCTCAGAATCGGTCCGCCGCGATAGAAGCCGCCGCGGTACAGCACCTGGAACAGATCCTCGATCCGCATCGGATCCGTACCAATGATATGCTCGCTCATCTCCCTGACAGCGGCAGCTACCGTGTCTGCTTTCCCTTCTACAACGGGCTCTCCCCAGCCGGAGATGCCTTCATCGGTTTCCACTTTCAAGAAGAGCCATCTTGGCGGTACTTTGAACAATTCGAGTTTGGTAATTTTCATTTCAAGTTCCCCTTCCCATGCTGCATGTGTTGTTCTATCTTACAGGTGCTGCATTGATTCATGTAGCTGCTTTGCATACGCGGTGATCTCGTTGTATCGCCCTTCCTTCATCTTCGGAAGCGAAATCAGGCTGCCTCCGATGCCTACGCCGACAGCGCCGGCTTCCATATAAGCAGCTGCATTCTCCTTCGTGATGCCGCCGACGGCAATCATCTCGATATGAGCTAGCGGTCCGCGCAGCTCCTTGATGTAACCCGGTCCCAGGCTGGAGCAGGGGAATACTTTAACCGCAAGTGCCCCGGCATGTACCGCTTGTACGATCTCCGTAGGCGTCATCGCCCCCGGAAGAGGCGGAACGTCCCGTGACAATGCGAGCCGGATGATATCTGCATCCACATGAGGGGAAATCAGAAACTCCGCTCCCGCTTGAATCGCTTCCTCGGCCTGCTTGACGGTCAGGACTGTGCCTGCTCCAATCGACATGCGCTCCCCGTAAGCTTCGCGCATCTCATGAATGATAGGGAGGGCATCCGGCGTATTCAGCGTCACTTCCGCATAGCGAATGCCGCCTTCCGCAAGCGCGGCAAAGAGAGGCCTCGCCATGCCGGGCTCAATTCCTCGGACAATGGCGATTACCTTGGACAGCTTGAACTGCCTTAACCATTCCTGCACAGCTTCGCCACCTTCCTGTTGCTCTTCTTGTTTCTCTTGTTGGTGATCTTGTTGTTAATCTTCTTGCTGCACTTCCTGTTACTCTTCCAGTTCCCCGCTACGCATACTGGTCACGGTATTCCTGCGGCGTCATGCCGTAATGCTTTTTGAAAGCATGATTAAAGGAATGCGGCCGCTGGTACCCAAGCTGCGTAGCGATTTCATAGATTTTATCCTGGCTGTGCTTCAGTAAATGGGCCGCTTTATCCATGCGCAGCCGATTTACGTAATCGCTCAGATTATCTCCCGTTTCCAGCTTATAGATTTTGGATACATACACCGGATGGAGGTAGACATGATCCGCGATGGATTGCAGGGACACATCCGCTGCAAGATTCTGCTCGATAAACGATCGAATATCGTTAATCAGCGAGGTGCGACTGTCCTGCCGTTCCTGGTCCATGTCCTCCTTCATGCGCTGCAGCGCACGCTGCGACCATTCCCGGAGCTGGTTAACCGTGCGAAAAGGAATTCCCTCCGTCATTTTGTCGTAATCGCTGCCAATGAGCTGATGCAGCTGCCGCCCGTTTTTATGGGCGATGTACGAGAATGCGGAGGCGACGGAGAAATACACCTCCAGCAAAAACTCCTGCGATTTCGAATACTTGGTCTCCATTTCATCGTAGATCAGTGACAGCTTCTCTGCCGTATCCTCCCAACGGGCGGCCTCCAGCAGGTGGTTCAGTGTCGGAGGCTCGTAAAGCCGCTGCAGAGCGGTAAGCTCCATCTGTGCCGGTTCGTCTCCAAGCCGCATGAACAGCTCATGTTCATTGCCGATTCGCTTGCGAATCGCGCTCAGCGAGCGCTGATACAGAGAGTTCAAATCGTGCGGAAACTTGCCCCAGCTGCTGACCAAGATTGAAATTTTGCCTTTCAAGTAGTTATGAACCGCTGACTGCAGCACGGATGCCGTACGTTCCAGCCAGCCCATTCGCTCCTTGTCGGAAGACTCCCCGTCTTCCTTGGCCTTCATTACGAAAACCAAATAATCGTGTGCATCCTTCGTGTGCCAGCTATCGAATTTCTCCCCAAACAATTCTTCCACCATGTTGCTGATCGCGTACTCCATCAAAGAAAGACGGCTTAGATCATACTCCAGAAAGTCCGACTCCAGCCGGACCATCATCACGGCGATGGCATGCTCCTCATAATCCGTCAGCTCCAGCATGCGCATCTTGTCGCGGAGCGAGCTCTCTGACATGCTGCGGCCCTGAAGCAGGTCATGGAGTAGATTACCTCGCAGCAGGGGCAGGTTCTCCTTCAAGGTATACGTCAACCGCTGCCGGGATACCACTTCCTCCCACTCGAGCTGAAGCTTCTCCCGGACACGCCGTACAGCTGCGAGCAGATCCTCCTCCGTAACCGGCTTAAGCAGGTAATCTTCCGTTCCTTGAAGGATCGCTTCTTTGGCATAGTTGAAATCAGAGTAACCGGACAACAGAATGCACCTGGTTTTGGGGTATCGGCGTTTGATTTCACTGATTAATTGGAGACCCGACATCCCTGGCATTTGAATATCCGTAATGACGATATCGATGGATATCTGTTCAAGCAAATCTAACGCTTCTTGACCGGACATCGCTTTATGGACCTGCTCGACTCCAGCAGATGACCAGCTGATCGTTGTGCTTAACCGGTCTACGACATGAACTTCGTCATCCACAATTAAAAGTTGAATCATCCTTCGTCACCCTCCGCAGGCTGCTGTTGTTGAGGGGCGTGCCGGCTCCAGGTCAATATGGAGCGCATGCCTCCACTCTCTCCTAATTGGAAGGTAAGGCCGGAGCCTTCTCCGAATTGATAATACATGCGGCTGTGCACGTTCCAGGTTCCGCAGCCCACTTCATCGGTCATACTTGAACGCAGCTGCTTATGAAGCCGCTCCAAATCCTCCTTCGAAGCCCCGTCGCCGTTATCTTCGACAATCAGGCGGTTCCAGTCCGCATCCTGTTCTCCCGTAATCGTGATTCGATTCGCACGAGGACTTCTCTCAATCCCATGTACAATAGCATTCTCTACAAGGGGCTGCAGAATCAGCCTTGGAATCCGTTCCTCCATCATCTCTTCCGGAACGGATATCTCGTAAGTGAGCCGGGTGATGCGAAGCGTCTGGATATTCAAGTAGTGACCTACCCATTCCACTTCTTCACGGAGAAGGACCATTTGATTTTCGACACGCGTCGTATAACGGTAATAAGCTGCCAGACTTTGCGCCATAGCAACGACAGATTCCTTATCCTCCATCTCCGCCGAATTAATGATGAAGAACAGTGAATTGTATAAAAAATGCGGATGAATCTGCGATTGCAGCTGCTTCAGCGTCGCTTCCCGCGAACGTATTTTTTCCGCATAGACGTCTTCCACCAGCACTTGGATTCGCTGCGCCATTTCATTAAAACGCTGAATCAGGAAGTCAAATTCATTCTTCGCCCGATACGTGATCCGAGCTGATAGATCCCCCCGTTTGACCTTCTGCACGCTCTGGATCATTTTTATCAGAGGAATCTGCACATTCCGATACAGGAGGAACGAAGCCAGGATACTCATAACCAGAAGCAGCGCGGTAGCGCCATAGAACAGCTGCCTGGTTTTCGTAATCGGGGACAATATTTTTTGCAGCGGCACATAATCAATCAAATACCAGCCCAACTGATCCGACTTCACATAACTGATCAGGTACTGCTGACCCTGAATGTCGAGCTGCTCCTGACCGGAGGGAGGAAGACTTCTGCCTGAGAGCATCGTTCCGATCTCATCGCTAACGGCTGCTGCCGAAGAACTGTTCAGGATTGCTGTGCTCTGACCGTCGAATAAGAACGGATCGCTGCGCTTATCCTGCTTGTAGACATCCAGCAGCTGAATCAAATTTTGCGCGCTGAATCTGACCTGATAGAGCACTCTCGCTTGATCCAAGTATTCAGCCCGGACGGGTTCACTGATCTCTCGATAAAACGAGCCAGAGCTCTTCTCATCGCCTGGAGACGCGTAATTCCATGTGCGATGAACCGGACTTTTCCACGGCCAAGTATCCGTTCCATTCACGAAAATACTCGAGGACAGCACCGTCTTCGCGTCAGGAATGACAATCGTTAACTCGTTCACCCAACCATTAGACACGCTCTGCAGACTGAGCTTCTCCATAATCCGGGATTGCTCGCGGAGCATGTCGTAAGACGGATCCTCCCGGCGGTCGATGAACTCCCGAATATAAGGGTCACTGCCCAGAATAACGGGTGACATAGCCAAACGCTCCACGTTCGAATCTAATTGATGAAGAAAAAAAGAGAGCTGGTTCAGGTTCGAAGATTGTATCTGCTCCTGAATAACGTTATTCGTAATGCGGTTCGTGAAGCCGTACAGCGCTACGATGGGAATCAAGAGCAGGATCAAGAGCACGAGAATTTTGCTGAAAATATTTATCTTATAAGGCACTTGCCCATCACCTTTCCTGCTTCGGCTAACTTCAAACCTACTATACGAAAGAAGCCGCCCAAAAGAAAGCCAGCTTCCTGCGTATTTGTAGCTTATCCATAATTAGCCTTTCACAGCACCGGCAGCTAATCCGCTGACAACATAACGCTGGGAGACAAGGGCAATGACGAGTACCGGCAGTGTAATGATGCAAGCCGCCGCCATGAGCGCTCCCCAATTAATTTCGGAGTAAGACATGAAGTTGAATACCGCGATCGGCAGTGTCTTCGTCTTATCACCGGCCAGAATGATGGAGAACATGAAGTTGTTCCATGAGAAAATGAAGGAAAGCAGCGACGACGTAATGACGCCCGGACCCGAGATCGGCATAATAATCCGCAGAAACACCTGATGGTGCGTACAACCGTCGATTAGTCCCGATTCCTCAATTTCCGTAGGCAGCGCCTCAAAGAAGGAGATCATAATCCAGATGATAAAAGGCAATCCGACTAGCATATGGCTAAGAATTAGTGCTGTATACGTGTCCACCAAGTGAATTTTGGAGAACAGGATAAACCAAGGAATAAGGAACGTAATTCCCGGGATAATTCTCGCAACCAGAATAAGCAGACCTAGCTTTTGCAAATGATGTCTTGCGATGGCGTACGCCGCTGGCAAGCCCAGAATTAGAGATAACAATGTGGAGCCGAAGGCGACAATGAAGCTGTTCCAAATAAACTTCAGAAAATCGTACTCTTTAAATACACTCACGTAGTTGTGAAAGGTTGGCTTGAATACGAACAATTGATTCGTCGATAAAATTTGCGCCTGCGTCTTGAACGATGCAAGCAGCATCCAAATAAACGGGAAGGCAAATACAATTAACACCAGGAACGTAAGCAGCGTCTGCAGCAGGCTTCGGCCTTTATTCTTTTTCATTTACGCTCCCTCCAGTCGTTTGCGCATCCAGATCATAAATAAGGTCAAGCCCATAACCAGACCGAAGAATATAACTAATAACGAGGATGCCATGCCAAGCTTAAAGTATTGGAAACCCAGTACGTATCCATAAAGATTGAGTGTCTCGGAGGCAAAGTTAGGTCCTCCCTGCGTCGTCGCATAAATAATATCAAACGTCTTGAGCACGTCGATCAGGCGAAGCATCGCTGCAACAATAATCGTCGGCTTAAGCAGCGGCAGCGTAATCGAAACGAACTTTCTCCAAGCACTCGCTCCGTCTACATCAGCGGCCTCATAAGGATCGCTAGGCAGTGTAGCCAGCCCCGCCATGATAATCAGCGCGATCATTGGCGTCCATTCCCATACATCTACGATGACCAAAGACGGAATGACTTGATTCGGTGAAGCCAGCCACAGTTGAGGCTCAAGTCCCAAGGATTTCAGCATCATATTGGCAACGCCGATGGTAGGCTCATAGATAAGCATCCAGACAAGCCCCATTGCCACAGGAGTTGCTACCATGGGCAGCAGAAATACGGTTTTAACCAAATTCTTTCCTTTAAATTCTCTCGAAAGCAGAAGCGCGATACCGACTCCGAGCACGACTTCAAGGGCAAGTGCCAGAATTGTAAAATAAAATGTAGCTCCTGTCGCATGCCAGAAGCGTTCATCCTTCAGCAGCGCGATATAATTACTGAGTCCAACCCATGCTGGCGGCGTCGTAGCCGACATACTCCACTCATAGAAGCTGATTCTCACCGTGTAAATGATTGGAAACAGCATCATGAGCAGAACAAAGATTACGGCCGGCAGCGTGTAGATCCATTTTAAATTGCGGTTAAACCAACTATATTGCATAACGGCAGGCTCCCTCCCCGATGTGTAAGTGGTCCCCTGGATGATCAAAAGGGCCAACGAGTGACCCTTTTGAGCGGGGAGTTCGATTACAATCTTTCTTACTTCGTTTTATCCTTATCCATAATGGCTTGCAGCGCTTCATTCGCTTTGTCAGCTACAGGCTGGATGTTGGTTTCGCCGGTCATCACCTTTTGTACGATTTCGCCTACAGCATCGCGAGCTTCGCCTACGCTGATTACTGTCGGACGGTCGTGGTCCACGCCGGCCTTAGCGCTTTCCTTAATAATTGGCACTAGCTCAGCCGGGAAGCCTGTTGTGCCTTCCGGATTATCCCAAACCGATGCACGGGCACCTGGGTTACCCTTTTGCTGTGTTTTCAGCACGGTGTCTTTGCTCGATGCCCACTGGATGAACGCCCATGCCGCATCTTTATTTGCCGACTTCGTGTTCATCGCAAGACCCCAAGAAGTGATACTGTATGGCTTGGAGCCTGCTTTACCGCTTGGGAACACTGCAAAGCCCACTTTATCCGCAACCTGAGATTTAGCAGGGTCTGTCAGGTTCTTGTAGAGCGAGTTCGCATCCGTCAAGAACGCTACTTTACCTTGTGCGAAAATACCGAACGCCTGCGGCCATGACATATTCAGTACGCCTGGAGGCGCGTAATCTTTCAGCAGAGTGCCGTAAGTTGTGAATGCCTTAATGGCTTCCGGCGTATTGATCACAGCTTTATCGCCATTCGTGAAGTCCGCTCCTTCTGAATACAGGAACGAGGAAACCTGTGTGACTAGCGGAGAACGCTGGCCCCTTGCAACAAATCCATACATCTCGTTCTTGGCGTCGTGCAGCTTCTTCACAGCAGCTGTCAGCTCGTCGAGTGTTTTCGGCACCGGGATGCCTGCTTTTTCAAGCAAATCTTTGCGGTAGTACAGGATCTCCTGTTCCGTGATGATCGGAATGCCTGCCAGCTTCGAGTCTACGGTTGTTGAGCCGATCGCCGATTTGGAGAAATCGTTAAAATCGTAGTCCTTCGCTTTTTGTGCGTAATCGTCCAGCGGCTGCAACCAACCGTTCTTGTAAAACAGCTTGCCTTCTTGCAGCGGACGGTACATGAACACATCCGGCGTCGCCGAGCCCGACGTGAATTGTACGGTCAGCTTCTGTGTCAGTTGGTCTTCGAAGAAACTCTCCACGTTCACCTTGATGCCGGTTTCCTGCTCAAACTCAGGCAGCAGCGGCTTGATCGCATCCGCCCAAGGATGGTTGGCCGTTACCAATGAGATCGTCTTACCTGCGAAAGGCTTCGCGTTCGCCGTTGCTGCAGCCGTTGCCGTCGCCTGGCCTCCCTGATCCTTGCCCGCTTCGCTGCCTGAGCTTCCGCATCCGGCTAACATCGTCACGGTCATGATCGCTGTTGTGCTTACGCCTATCCATTGTTTCATTGTTCTTTTCATCTTCTGTAGGACCTCCCAAGTACGTTGGAATGTGTTCTTTACACTTCTAAGAGTACTTGATTTTTAGGCTCTCCTGATATAACTAAGATTAAACATTAATAACTACGCGTGAAGGGAATGGGGGTGGGGGATAACAATTGTCGATACTGACTTACTAGAGATCAAAGTTGGAGGGAAAGACAAATGAAGACCACTTGTAGGATAGCTATCCCCCACTATTGTATAGCAATAGGTATAAAAAAATTGCCAGCCGATATAATGGGAAATAAAAGACTTGCAGTTCGTTGGCAGTTTATCTTGCAGTTTATTGGCAGTTTATATAGAATGGAGGTATACGAGGTGAAATATATGCTATTTACCGCAGAAGATAAAAGAGTATTTGTTGAAATTATTGAAGAAACTTCCCATGATCGTTCAAAAGCCCAAGCATTGTTCAAAGTATTCTACAACATCGCCATGAAGTTCAATTCCCTATCTGCTGAGATGGCAGAAGAAGTATCCAAGCTGATGCAACTCGAGAAAAATAGCGAAGCATTAGCATTCCTATCGAAAAGTCTGCAAGAAGTAGGTGTAACGATTCTATCCATTGCCGAAGAAGATGAAACGGCACCGTCTTTCTCTACAGGGCAATTAGCAAAAATCTTTGGAGTTAGTATATCTACGATTAACAACTGGATTGATGCGAAGCGATTCGTTGGATTTAGTCGTGAAAAAAGAAATAAACAAGCTCGCATCAAAGGCTCTACCATCTGGATCTCCCCTACTGGAGAACATATGACGGTTGGTGAAGTTCACAAGCTCTACGAGGCTAATCAAAAACGATTATCAATGAAAAAAGAAGATGAAGGTCGAGTGGGTCACATTCGTTACCTGATTGATACGATCAATTTCTTCGAAAAACGTTACAACGGTCCATTCGACAAAGTAGTTTCAGAAAAGGGGGATCCAAAAATGTCAGACGACATCATGTGGTCAAGAGAAGGAACAGAGTGGCGATCTTTGCTTCGGGAGATTAACGCTCTTTGATAGGCAATTCCGCTTCAAATTTAGAGCTATTAGAGAAAACGTTTAAAAATACCGCCATTCAAAGTATCCGTCACACAGACAGCACAGGTAAGGCAAGCTCGGCATTCGCCCAACGAGCAACTTTAATGTTTACTGATGGCTCTAAACTGTACATAACAGAACAGCTTCGTGGTGGGAAAATATCCGAATTCCAATACGATTGGATTCATGGCGATGGAACCACAATACTAGCCAAGTACCATGCTGAACCTCATGATGATGTGGATTATCAGACGGAAACAGAGCCGTATCACGCTCACCCTCCTGAGCATGCAAAACTTACAAATCAAACTCGTTTTCCTAATCATGCGTACAATGATTTATTTGCAATTGTTGAGGGCATCTACTTGTTCCACCTTCTTCCGAACAAACCAAAGGTCTAATAAACAAAGAGAACGAAGCGCATCTTGCTTCGTTCTCTTTTGTTTAGCCTGACTTACAGGTAGGATTCTTTCAATTTTTTTGAATCATCTGATTTTCGGACTAAATTTGTTTTGGGCAATTTGTAATGTTTACTTCTCAGTTCCTCCACCTTAGTTCTGATCGAATCGTAAAACTGATCTGTTACCTCTTTAGCTATCATGAGCACTGCCCAGCCAATATGTATTGCCTGTTAGGCCTTCGGATGAACCATATCCTCAGGCTTGACGTAGCTGTCGAACTGCTCCGCCGTCAGGTAGCCGCTGCGGATTGCCGACTCCTTCAGCGTCAACCCTTCTTTGTGGGCTTGTTTGGCAATGCTTGCCGCCTTCTCATACCCGATATGAGGGTTGAGCGCAGTAACCAGCATCAGCGACTGCTCCAGATTGCGGCGGATCACTTCGCGATTGGGCTCCATGCCGACAAGGCAATTGTCGTTGAAGGAGCGCATGCTGTCCGCCAGCAGTCTGACGGATTGCAGGAAGTTATAAATAATGACCGGCTTGAACACGTTCAGTTCAAAATTGCCCTGGCTCGCCGCAAAGCCGATAGCGGCGTCACTGCCCATCACTTGACAGACGACCATCGTCATCGCCTCGCTCTGGGTCGGGTTCACCTTGCCGGGCATAATCGAGCTGCCAGGCTCATTCTCCGGGATCGTGATTTCCCCGATCCCGCAGCGGGGACCGCTCGCTAGCCAACGCACATCGTTGGCTAGCTTCATTAGGTTCGCCGCGAGCGCCTTCAGCGCGCCGTGGGCGAACACCATCTGATCATGGCTGGTCAGCGCATGAAACTTGTTCTCGGCTGACGCGAAGCGTGTGCCGGTGAGCTGTCCGAGCGTCTGCGCCACACGCTCGCCGAACTGCGGATGCGCGTTCAGACCCGTGCCGACGGCCGTGCCGCCGATCGCCAGCTCGCGCATCGATTCCACACCGGCGCGGATCATGCGCTCCGCCTGCGCCAGCATCGCAGCCCACCCGCTGATCTCCTGCCCCAGCGTCAGCGGGGTAGCGTCCTGCAGATGGGTGCGGCCGATTTTGACCACATCCTGGTAGGCCTCCTTCTTGCTGCGGAGCGTGCCGTGGAGCAGCTCAAGCGCAGGAAGCAGCTCCTGCTCGACGGCCAAAACTCCCGCTACGTGCATCGCCGTCGGAAACGTGTCGTTCGAGCTTTGCGAGCGGTTCACGTCATCGTTGGGATGTATGCGTGAGCTGCTGCCTGAAGCGGCCAGCAGTTCATTGCCGCGGTGGGCAATTACTTCATTGACGTTCATGTTCGACTGCGTGCCGCTGCCGGTTTGCCAGACTACAAGAGGAAACTCATCATCATGGCGACCAGCGATAATTTCATCGGCCGCTTGGCAGATGGCATTCGCCTTGTCATCCGGCAGGCTGCCCAGCTCACGGTTCACGAGAGCGGCTGCCTTTTTCAATTGGGCAAACGCATGAATGAGCCTGAGCGGCATCCGCTCCGTGCCGATTTTAAAATTCTCATAGCTTCGCTGCGTCTGCGCGCCCCACAACTTATTCACAGGCACTCTGATTTCGCCCATCGTATCCCGTTCAATCCGGTAATTTGCGTCCTGATTCATACCTCAAACTCCTCCTTTAGCTATACCGTTATATCCTTCCCAACCTATGGAATTCTTAGCGCAGCTATGAAAGCTTGAGGAATTTCTTTATACTTTGGGCATAGTGAAACTCAAATGAAGATGCAGGAGGCTAATGTCGCTATTATGGAAACCAAACTGGACATAATCGTACGCTCTACCGAAATTGATGTGAACGGGCACGTAAACAATGCCAAATATCTGGAATACCTCGAATGGGGCCGCGAAGAGTGGTATGAACGTGCTGAGCTTCCCTACGACGTATTCCGCGCTATGGGCATTCAAACGGTCACCGTGAATATCAACATTAATTACCGCAAAGAATGCAGGCAAGGAGAGAAGCTTACGGTGACGTGCCGCCCCGAGCAAATTGGCAAGAGCAGCTACGTCTTGAAACAAACTATCCTGAACGAGCAGAATGAAGTATGCGCAGATGCGCTGGTAACCAGTGTGACGATGGACAGCAGCACCCGTAAAAGCCGCGAGGTTCCTGCTGAGCTTCGCAAGTGCTTCGTTTAATCTTACCCCATGCTGCGCCCCAAAGTGGTTGGCAATCCATCCATGCTTCGCATGTTCTTCTCCTGATGGTACTCGTGAAGCCCTTCTTCGCCCTTTTGCGCCGCCCATTTCTGCAGTGTTTCGCGTTCTCCGGTGTAGTCGTAAAAAGGAACGCTGTAGCCGCAGGACGTTTTGACCGCATGAATATCCACGAGAATGATCTGGCGGGCACCGGGCAGCAGGTCAAAATGTGGAGCAAGCTCCTCCCATTCTACGGAACCGGGTAAAATAACTCGCCCCTTCCCATACAGGCGCAAGATCATTGGCGGACCTTGTACAGCCATGAACATCAAGGTGATCCGTCCGTTCTCCTCCAGGTGAGCGCTGGTTTCATTGCCGCTTCCGGTTAAATCCAGGTACCCCACCTGCCTAGGAGAAAAAATCCGCAGCACGTCGTGTCCTTTTGGCGATAAGTTGACATGACCTTCTCCATCGAGCGGAGCGGAACCTACGAAAAATATGTGTTGATTGCGAATGAAGGACTCATGTTCCGGAAACATTTCCTCAAATAATTTTCCCATCTAAACAAACACCCCTCCCAATTATTGGTTACCCTATTTGATTGTATTAGACGCCGCAGCCCCGCAATGGTTCTTCTTTGGATCATAAAAAATCCAAGATATCCAATTTTGCATGTTTTCAAGAAATTCGTGGAATACTTTGAAACGTTGCAAACGCAAGGAGGTGAATGTACATGACAACCAACAACCAAGATGTGGTCAATCATGCAATTAATGCAGCTCAAGAGTGCGCAGAAGACAACGCGGCCCAACAACAAGTGGAGCAACTGGCTTCCCAACTGAATGCATCCACAGCTTCCTCCAATGAGAATGAAACAACAACTGAACAGCAATAAGGCAAGAAGGATCCCGCAGGGGCGCTCTGGCGCTTGCTGCGGCTTTTTTATGCTAAAGCGCGAAACATAGATCGAAGAACCTGCACATCACCCCGTTTCAAAATGTGGCCCTTTCATCTTAAAAATCGGACGCAAAAGTTGGATCTCATAGGTACCAGCTTCACTAACAACCCAATATCGGTCTGAGGACCGAGCAGCACCCCCACCCAGGTTGGAAGACAGTTTTCCCCAAGCCTGTTATGCTTGCACTAATAAGATGAATACATAGGCAAGGAGCGAGAAAATTGAGTTTAAACCGAATGGGTGTATTAGGCCCCCTACTCGTTATTGCGGGGTGTTTCTTACTGTTTCACGGCGAGTCGAGCATGGGCACGGGAACGATATTTGCTTCCCTCTGGCCGACGTTGTTCGTCCTGCCTTTGGGCGTGTTTTTCCACTGGATGTACTTCTATATCCTTCAGCGGCGGGGAGTCGGCCTGCTCGTGCCAGGAGGCATCTTACTAACAACCGGTATGGTCTGCCAAATGGCTACGTGGTTTGATAGCTGGGGTACCCTGTGGCCGGGCTTTTTGCTGGCAGTAGCCGTCGGTTTGTTCGAGCTGTATTGGTTCGGCGGACGCAACAGATGGCTCTTGATCCCGATCAACATTCTAACCGCATTGTCCGTGCTGTTCTTCATTGTTTTCTCGATCGGATCGCTGCTGGGCATGCTGTACAGCGGACAGCCTGTTATCGCGATTGCGCTGCTTGCTGCGGGAACACTCCTGATGCTGAAGCAGCGAAGAGACCGGCATCCGCTATAGGCCATCGTATAGAATCTAGAGCTTAATTCAGCAGATAGAAAAAGGTGCTGACTAGTGGGGAAAACTCACTAGTTAGCACCTTTTTTAGGCTAGTTTGTTTGAAAGTGGGATTGCTATTTTACGATGTTGGTTGCGACATACGCAAGATCCCAGATGTCAATTTTATCATCGTTGTTCATATCAGAAGCCTTAGCTTTCGCCCAATCTGCGCTGGTGGAGTTCTTGCCATAGTGATAAGCTGCAATCGCGAGGTCACCAATGCTGGTGGATCCATCTCCGTTTATGTCTGCAGACTTATTAGCTGCTGCCTTGAAGGTATCAACGGAAGTGTTGAGTGCCGCGAGAGCAGTGTCAACTTGCGATTGAGTTGCGCTTGCATTGTCTTTCACAACATTTGCGGTGTTAATTGCTTCTAGGAGTGCGTCTTTAGCCGCTTGCGGATATTGGCCAGGTTCAGTACCTACGATAGCCTCGTTGTACAGGGTTTGTGCACTCGTCATTGCTGCATTCAAAGCAGTTTTATCTACTTCATGAGTCATACTGCCAACGGAAATTGTCTTGCTGCTCAGCGCCGCAGAGGTTTCGGTTCCATCAGAAGCGCCAAGCTGCGCTTGAGAGACTGCAAGGGTTCCTGTTGTATGCTGAACACCGGACTTCACCTTAAAGGTGAAATTCAAAACGGGTGATCTGGTTCCTGCTACTCCTCCAATATTAGCGGAAATGGTTCTAACCTTTCCAGGGGTAGCCGTATCTACTTGCAGAACCTGAATGTCGGTGGTTGCACCCGCTGCACTGACATAATCAAATACGTTGGCATCATAGCTTAGCGTGATATCCTGGGCGTACACGCTTTGTGTCACGCTATCCAGGCTAACAGCTGCTGTGAAAGTACTTCCAGGTGTCACACTGTTGTTAGCTGCGATTGTTGCTGTAAGGGATTTGGTTTCTCCATTACCGGGCGTATAAATTCCAAGATCGCCAAGGTCAATGGCATAGCTGTTCTGAAGTTTCTCGTATTCGCCAGCAAAGAAGTCATCCAGATATGAATGTCCACGAACGAATCGGTCCGGATTCACGGAGCCATAATAGCCCGCATTAGCATTGCTCTGACTGTCAAACAGCACATAGCTTCCCTGCCATCCTGAACCCGCTACGCCCCAGCTGATGATGTGATCGATGTAAGGGGCGAACTTGTTGAACAGTTTGTACATCAGCGCGTACTCATAACCAAGAGCGTCAGACTGTTTGATATTGAGCACTGCGGGAGCGACCGCGCCTCCCCCTGGTGTGGTAGTCGGCAACTTTAGGTCAAGCTCTGAGTAAGCAATACCGGAAAGAAGACCTTCGTCAATGAGCGAAGCATACAGGGCCATGGCATATTGGTTATCGCTTGCAAGGGTCTTTCCAATCGAATCGTGTCCCTGGATACCGATGTCCTCGATAAGGGGCCTTCCGTCATACAGCGGATCGGAGAGCCATGCGGTGTTCAGTGCGCGAACCATGTTGTAGATCGTTCTTGCTTTGGTGCGAGTAGAAACGTCGTAATCGTTATAAGTCAGTTTCGGAGGATCGTTGACGATGTACGCGTCAATGCTGCCAGCGTTGTCGTGTCCGTCCATCTTCATATACTCGGGAAGGCTAGCGTAGTTCGCTTTGTAAGCCGCCGCCATCTTGGCGTTAGGGGCCGCGATGTGCGCGTATTTGAAGAGTAAGTAAATGTAATGCTCGGAAATGTCGCCGCCAATTCGATCATCCGACATGGCAGCAAGCCAGTTGGTGTTTTTGAGTGTCTGTCTCCAGCTGTTCGGATCCGCGGGAATGGTTTCGCTGTGGCGGCTTTCGTGGACCTCTTCGTTAAGTACGTCCCATGAATTGAAGGGGATGACTCCGCGGGATACACTTGAGCCATACTTCGTCTCTGTGGTTAGGAAGTGCCGCATCACATACATCGTGTGGTTAAATTGCACTCTTCTGGCCATTTCTTTGTCTACCTTCACCGTGGTTGTAACGCCATTGCCTAATCCGTAGTAATCGGTTGTCCCATTATATCCCAAGGGAAGGGTCGCAGGAATCATCTGTCTCATCCATGCAGGGGCCTGGTTGTACCATGCCAACACGTGGGCGTGAGACTTATACTGACCGGGAGTACCGGAATCCCTGATCGCTTGATATGCGCTGGTTGGGAAACTGTATTCATCCATACCAGGGGTGGTGGTTGCGCCGTCCAGCGCCTCGCCAGTAACGCTCTTTAGCCAGCTTGGGCCGCGGGGATGCGTGCTCTCCGCCTTGAGATTGTTGCCGTCTACAAAAATTTCATAGTGATTAGCTCTGGTTCCGGTTACAGCCCCGGTTCCGATCGTGCCGACCATGAACGTCCCATTCTGCCTGTTGTAAATATTCTTCAAAGGCGTTACGACACTCTGGTTTTCCTGATTGACAACGTCAGGAAGCGCAACACCGTTCGGATCCGGTGCGGTTATTTGAATGTTGGCGACAAGAAGCATACCGGTTTCTGCAGGACGGCCGTTCTCGCCATGGAGCTCAAGAATGAAGTTCGAGGAAGTGCCTGCTGTAGCGGTAATGCTGATGTGCTTCAACAGCCAGGTTTCACCGTTATAGCTGCCAACCCAGTCGGGGTTCAGGTTGTTGTAGTCGTAATCCCTAAGATAGCTATCGATGTTAGAGTCGGCATTTCTGATTCTCCACCTCATGAATTTCCCTTGCGCGCTCTTGGGATAGAAGACGTCAAACTCAATCGTTGAGCCTGCAGGGACATCTACACTCGGAGATAACGGAGATTGAAGGGAAATTCCTCCGAAGGTGGTTTTTCCGTTATGGACGTAATTGATTTGAAGCACATCCGCTTTGCCTTGTGAATCTGCAAAAGGATACGGAATCATTTGGTATGTACCACCCGCAAAGTCGGAAGGGACACGGTTGTCAAGTGGAGTTCTTGCGGTCCAGGCATTGGTGGGCGCGGTGATTTTTACAGGTACTTTACCAGGACCCGGATCAAGGCGGAAATACGGATTTGAACCGTCTGCTTTGATCTTTCCGGTGAACGCCGCTATGGCATGTTCAAGACTGCTTATGGCTTCGTCCTCGGGAGTCTGCTCATTGCGCGCGAATTCCAGTGCGTTATCAAGATCTTGGAGTTCACCCTCGTACACCCAGGGGAAAGCTTTGTTTACATCAGATCCATCGTCATTGTGGCTAATCTGGAGAGGGAATTCCTCGTTGCCGGCTTTTAGAGCTTCGGCTTGTGCGATGAGGTCGTTCCGTTCCTGTGTCTGTTCACCACCAGCTGCTGCAGCCGGGATGGAGGCAAAAGCGAATAAAGAGATCAGCATGATGACGATCAGGATTCGAGAGATATTGATATCGTTTTTTTCACGGTTCATCTTCGTTTTACTCCTTCGCTTAAGGGAAGCTCTAATAGCTCACGCTAGAATTCCCCCAAATTTTGGATTTTGGATTAACTTTACCGATTATCATAGTGTTTTGAACACTCATCCTATGGGTTACGTCGTTCTGCTTGACAATCAATGTAATCACCTCCTTCTCTTGTTAGTTGGCAGCCTTTTTTGAAAACGCTCTCACTTGAATATGGATATGATATACAAACCTTATAAGCAACTCCATGGATGGATAATGGATCACTTGTAGTTTTTTCGAAAGAGGATACAAATCGGATCATATTGTTACAAAGAAAGACGCCTCCAAAAGCCACAATGTAGTGGGAATGAAGACGTCTTTATCATAAAAGTTCGAACCTTCGCGCGAAATGGGCTAAGTAGCTGTGTCTCCGTCCGATAATGGCTATGAGTACACCAATCCCTCACGCTATTCACAAGGATCCCGCACCGAGCTACTGCCTTAGCCCTGTAGAGAGGCCGAAGGCGAGCTCCCCCTGCCCCTGGCAATGCGCACGGCCATGACTGCGGCAAACAGGCATACGAAGCCTGCTCCAATGAAGGCTAGACTGTAAGTGCCCATCCACTGACGAAGCAAGCCTGCTCCGTAAGCAGCTGTAGAAGCACCTATTTGATGCGCCACGACAATCCAACCGAAGATCATTCCTGCCTTTTCCTTGCCAAATTCCTTGGATGCCAGCTTTACGGTCGGAGGAACCGTTGCAATCCAGTCCAAACCGTAAAAGACAGAGAAGACCATAAGAGCTAACGGAGCGGCATCCAGCGCATACGGCAGGAAGAGCAGCGATAATCCGCGGAGTCCGTAATACCAGAACAACAGCCAACGAGAATCAAACCGGTCGGACAACCAGCCCGATAAGGTCGTGCCTACCAGATCGAACAAGCCCATGAACGCCAGTAATCCGGCAGCCATTACTTCAGGAATGCCGTGGTCACCGCAAGCGGGAATCAGATGGGTACCGATCAAGCCATTGGTCGAAAATCCACAGAAAAAGAACGTTCCTGCAAGCAGCCAAAATGACTTGCTCCCTAGCGCCGAGCGAAGCGTGGACAGCGGTGTAACAAAAATATTGCCCTTGAACGGCTCAGGCTTGACGACAGCATCCGTTCCGTAGACTGCAGCTCCCACCTCGTAAGGATGGCTTCTCATCCAGATCGCTACAACAACCAGCAAAATCACGATGACCAAGACCGCCGTATAAATCGCGTATCGCCACCCGGCTTCGACGGTAATTTTGGCGAGCAGTGGAAGAAACAACAGCTGCCCCGTAGCCGCGCTTGCCGTAAGCAAGCCCACGACCAAGCCCCGCCGCTTCACAAACCAGTAATTCGTCACCGTAACACCGAGCACGTTTGCCATCATTCCTGTACCTAGTCCCGCAACCAGCCCCCACAACAGCTGAAACTGCCACAATTCCTTCATGTACGGCGTGAGTACAAGACTCGCGGCCAGTATAGCTAAGGAAACCACCATAACTCTCCTGACACCGAACTTCGCCATCACAGCGGCAGAGAACGGACCTACTAGGCCATACAAGAGAATACCTAGTGAAATCACCCCGGAGATACCGCTCCGATTCCATCCGAACTCCTTCTCAAAAGGAAGCATGAATATGCTCGGCATGGAGCGAACTCCGGCGGCTACAAGCAAAGTAACGAACGTAATAAAGACAACAAACCACCCGTAATAGATGGTCCTTCGAGGTCTTAGCCCAACCCCAGATTCCCCCATGCTCCCACATCCAATTCTTATACATACAAAAGTAATGAAACATAGCCTCTATTCTGACCATAGACTATAGTCCAATATTTACCATACGTCAATATAGACCAAGGAACCAATTGCCCAGAATTCGAATATCCTAGCAAAATAACCCCACAAAGTGGAGTCTTGGCTTCGAAGCTATTCAGATACTTTGCGGGAAACCCGGAACTATAAATTCTTAACGTACAAGTGAGGATGAATGCTACATGAACGGAATGGAAATGCCCGTTACCATAAAGACCTACAAAGTTCTGCGGGATAAACTGCAACTATTGTACCCCGCCGTTGTCGATTTACCGTCTCATAGCGCGCAGCACCGCATCAATACAGCGATTGTGCATCAAGTGAATCTGCTGCTGCACCAGCAGGGATATCCGCAAAATCCGCAAACCGACGTAACCGCTTATTACGAGCTGAAAAACAATCAAAGGGACGTACTCAGTCTCTCATTACTCAACTATGCGTTCTCGGGCGGCGCCCATGGTCTTACCTTGCAAAAATCGCTGACCTTCGATACGACAACCGGTCGGCAGTATGCGCTCAAAGATTTATTCAAACCGGGCAGCGACTATGTCGCAAGACTGAATGCGATCATTGAAGCGCAAATCAAAGCCCGCAACCTGACGCTGCTCGTGCCTTATCCCGGCATCCGGCCGGACCAGGATTTCTACATCGCGGATAAATCTCTGGTCATCTACTTCCAGGTTTACGAGCTCATGGCCTATGTGTTCGGGTTCCCTTATTTCCCGATCTCAGTCTACGATATTCAGGACATCATTCTTGAAGACGGCCCGCTAGGCAAAATGATCTATTAAGACTCCGCCACCCAGAGCTGGCGGCTGAACCTGCTCTTGTGCACGATGCAGCCGTCCACGATGCGAAAGCCAGCCTCCTCCACGAGCCTGTCGATGGGCTCGGTGGAGATAATAACCGCCCGCTTCGCCAGGCGGCTGGCGCTTTGCAGCATCTCCAGCTGCTGAGCCTCCGGCAGCTTGGAGCAAAGGTTGTACGGCATGTCGAGGATGAGCGCGTCATAGCGGCCCGTCAGGGTCCGCATGTCGGCCAGACTCACCTTACTTGGCATGCCGAAGTGGTCCAGATTAACCCGCGCGCCGCGTACGGCCAGCGGGTTCAGGTCAACCCCGACGATGTCGATCCCCATCGACATCGCTTCCACCAGCACCGTGCCGATGCCGCAGCACGGGTCAATGGCCTGCGTGCCCGTTACCTCGGGCACGGCAATATTCACCACCGCCCGCGCTACGCGGGTGCTCAGGGCGGTGGAGTAGTTCTGCGGCTTCTGCTGATGCCGCAGCCAGAGCGCCTCGCTGCTGACGGCTTCGCCCAGCAGCCACCTGCCCTCGAGCAGCGTCGCCGCGAAGCGCTGCTCGGGCCGGCGCATATCCGCCTTGCCGCGGATATGGCGGCCCAGTTCGCGCTCGATCTCCCGCTGGCGGTCATAGCTGACCGCAGCGTCCGTCTCCGCGAACACAACCTTGAACGTTGACCCCTTCACGGTCAACGTCTGCGCCTGCTCGGCCAGCCCCTCCAGGCTGCCCGCCGAGCACTGCACCTCAAGCCGCAGCTTCAGAAACGGGCTGCGGCTTGGGTCGATGCGGCGGGTGCTGCGCACAAAGCGCCCGCCTGCTTGCGGAGCTGCGCCCAGCAGGGTGCGCAGCTCCAAATGGCATAACGCCTGCTCATCCTCGTGGCAGGCGTACGTGTATACATATTCCATCGGTTCGTTATCCTTCCTCAGGTGCTCAGGCTCCCGCTCCTGCTACCGCAGCGAGCGGAATAAAAAGCCGAACACATCCTCTTCCTGCAGCGCAAACTCAGAGTCTTTGGCAATCACGCTCTGGACGCGCAAACCGTAGTTGAATGTCGTGAAAATCGAAGCAATCCTCGTGGCATCGAGCTCTTGCGGAATAGCTCCTGCCTCCTGTCCGGCTTGAATCCAGTTTCTGGACATCATCACGGAGTAATTAAAAAGCTCCGTCAGGACCTCGGATACCTTTGGATTGTCACTCTGGCTCATCAAATACGTAAAAATTTTATTCGTAATCTCCCGCTGTTCATCCTGAGCCAGCATATTCTTGGTCAGCATTTGCAGCGGAGGAGTTGTCGTTTTACCAATCGGCTTCGAGATCGTTTCTTGGAAACGATCATTGACCAGCTCGATTTTGGATTTAAGAATCAGGCCGTACAGCTCATCCTTACCGGATACGTAGTGATAAATCGCTCCTTTGGACAAGCCGGTTCGGTCAATAATGTCCTGCAGAGTCGTTTGACGGCAGCCTTTTTCCTTAATTAACTGTTCTGTCGTATCTAAAATGAGCTGAAAGCTTGAGTTTCTTTGATTTGAATCTCCAGTCATCTTCGGAAACCTCCTAAGGTGTTCGCTTCTACTATTGTATACCAAGAGTCGGTAGGGTCAAGCCGTCACGCGTTCAAGCTTTACTCTCGCTGATCCTACTGCTATGTCAAGACGGGTACTACGATTTGCGACATATAGTAGGAATATACGAATCTGCTTAATTTTCGTGTAAATAACTCGGTTTGGACAAGATTGCGTTCAAGGCGCTTGGATAGCGGCGTACGAGCATGATGCCTTTACCAAGCAGGATCCCTGCGATTGAGAAAAGGAATGGCACGTAAGCCTTGCTGCCGGTAAGCACGGTGGGAATCCCTAATAGACCAATGAAGCCGTATCGGATAGCAAACCGCACGGGAATCGACAGCAGCCATACACCCAGAGACGCCCAAGAGCCTTCTGCCCACCAAACAGAGTCCACTGTACGTACGTGAATGAATTTGCCTTGAAGAAGCCCTACAACCGCTCCAAGTAAAACGGACATTGCCAAGGATACGGCTTCTCCAGCTTGTACCTGTGCCTCCACGGATTCATAAATGGCAAAGGCAAGCAGCAAGAGCGGCATCGTGAACATTTTAATACTGACAGGTCTTGCCTTCAATTGACTGCGAAATATGATGATGACCACCAGCAGTCCTATTCCCACATTCATCATGTAAAAAATCCCCTCTCATTATCTGTTCAGCATGAACAATCGTTTTTAGTTAAAAGTCGCGCCTGTGCGTGATCTAATTCCTCTCACTTCAGCATCATTTATCTACGATACCGACCGACGGTATGTCATGCTCTTTATTTTACATACCGTCGGTCGGTCCGTCAACTATTAAGTATGAAGACATTTATTCCGCTTATCTCGGCACCGTCAGTACCAAGCCGTATATCCCAAGCTGCCGGTGATTCTTTTCAAATAAAAAAAGCCCCGCTGCATCAACCTTCATCAGGCTTGTGCAGTGGAGCTTTCCTTCAACCTAGCGCATCATTACGCTTGCGTATTTTGATTATGACCTTGTGTCTGTTCCATGAATAGCTTATCCTCAGCGTTATCACGCGTCACCTTTTGCACACCGATCGCACTGTACGCAATCAATAACATAACCGCAATGTAGTAGCCTTTCACATTTAATTCGAATGAAGCGTTAAATAGGCCAATAAAAAACATAGCAAATCCGATGACAAGCCCCACAATCGCCATACCTGTAAAAGCCGGCGTGTTACGCATGCGATGCTTAGGATTTTCCAGTTGCAACGCTCTGTCTTCCGTATTATCCCGGACCACCTTCTGAGTGACGATACTGGTGATCACCACTAGGAACATACATAACAAGTAGTAGCCCTTGACGTTTAATTCCCACTCTGCATTGAAGATCCCCAAGCCATACAAGAACAGCCCTGCGGCAAAGGCAAAGTAAGTTGCGGCTGTGAATGCGGGCGTATTACGTTTTTGATATTTGAAATTGGAATCCATTAGTAACCATCTCCTCGGCGTTTCTGTTTTCCTTTGTTTCCCATATCATAACTTACCTTAAAGATGGCTAACAGGCTTATCTTTTTGTAGTACCTATTCTGACCGGACGTCGTATCGAACAGCAAGGATACAAGGCTTGTATGGGTGTACTGAAGCACTCAGGTCGGTACTCGCTAGTTCGGGTAGAGGCAGCCTGTACGAAAGCACTCAGCTACACGCCAAGCCCCGGCTTCAAGCACGTCAGCACCATTCTCAAATCCGGTCAGGACATGGTATCTACGGAGCAAGCGGCGGCGGAAATCGACTCTGGCACTCACAAGGGGCATCGCCAACATTCACCGTTTGTTGGCGGACTTCTAACAAAAAAATGTTTGCGTTCGAGTTTACTCGAAGGTATATACTTTGTTCATGGAAAAGTTATTAACCATTCGACAAGTCGCTACTGTTACAGGTCTTAGTGTCCACACCCTTCGCTATTATGAGAATATCGGTCTTCTTTGTTCAATTGATCGCAATGAAAATGGGTATCGTTGTTATTCTTCAGCAGACATTACTTGGATTGAGTTTTTAACTCGTCTTAAAGCAACTGGAATGTCAATCACCAAAATGCTAGAAATCGCAGAACTCCGGAGGCAGGGTGATTCAACTTTAACTGAAAGGAGAATACTTCTCGAAGATCACTATAAAAAAGTTCAACAACAGATGATTGAACTTCAGAAAAATCTAAATTTGCTTGCACATAAAATCGTTATTTATAAGGAAATGGAGGACAATTATACAAAAGGGCATTAAAGCGAAAGAATTATAGATTTTGAGTTTAATGATAAAAAGTATCATACAATCTCAAGAAATATCAAATCGGGATGGGGACGCCAAAAACCAACATCATAAATTGATATTCTTGTGATCGCACGCCCATGAAAGCCATTTCATCCCATTAATTAATTATATTGGATTTAAACAAGTAAAGGAGGTTTCACATCCACATGAAAAAGTCATTTCTCACTTATATCATCGCGCTCGGCATATTTGGAATCATCAATACGGAACTTGGTGTTGTGGGCATTTTGCCACAGATTACGAAAAATTTCCAAATCAGCGTTTCGCAAGCAGGTATGCTTGTAAGCATGTTTGCTCTTATCATTGCTCTTTCAGGACCGTTTATGACATTACTATTTTCAGGAGTAAACCGTAAAAAAATCTTAGCAGGAGTCATTGCCTTTTTTGCAATCTCCAATCTTGTTTCGGCATTCGCCCCTAACTACACTGTTCTATTAATTTTTCGAATTCTACCTGCTTTTCTTCATCCCGTTTATTTCTCGGTTGCATTTGCGGCTGCAGCAAGTTCTGTCCCAAAAGAGCAAAGCGCAAGAGCGGTGGCCAGAGTTTTTACAGGAGTAACTGTAGGGATGGTTTTAGGGGTTCCAATCACATCATTTGTTGGGGATCAGTTTTCTCTTGAAGCTGCATTTCTCTTTTCCGCAATTATTAATGCTATCACATTTATCGGAATTATAAGTTGGATTCCATCCATGCCAGTAACAGAAAAACTATCCTACGGGAAACAATTGAAGGTTTTGGTAAAACCTCAATTATGGCTTAACATTGCAACCGCTTGTTTTATTCTTGCAGCATTGTACTCCGTATATGCCTATTTGGCTGAATATCTTGGGAACGTGACGAACATGAATGGTAAAACGATAAGTGCCATGTTAATTCTATTTGGAGCGAGCGGTGTGTTCGGTAACCTACAGGCTGCTAAGCTACTAAGTAAAAATATGATCAAAACTACCATTTATTATCCTTTGGTCATGGGAGTGATTTATTTATTGATATCTTATGCAGGGGCATATATCATTCCAATGACCATTATTATCATTGTATGGGGTGCTGTTTTTACCGGCGGTCTCATTGTAAGCCAAACTTGGTTAACCTCTGAGGCATCAGAAGCACCTGAGTTTGCCAACAGCTTGTTTGTTTCCTTTGGAAATTTGGGAATCGCATTAGGTACCACCACGGGTGGTTGGTTTTTATCCCAGTTGGGGATACATCAGATTACATATAGCGGTGCTGTTTTTCTAACGCTTGCTTTCATCTGTATTGGACTAAAAATAAAGCTTTTTGATCAAAAACAGGATAAGATTATACTAGTGAAGAAAACCACAAACGATTGATAAAATGAACCAGCGGCGGATGAGGTGCGAAAATATTCCTAGACTGCCGCTGTTATTAACTCGTTTCCCGTTTAATCCCCCCGTTCTCCTTGAGAGGCTCTATTGCACCGAAATATTCATGGCAAGATATACACTTCCAATTTTCGTGCCGCTTGGCTTCTCATGGTTGTCCGTCAATAATTGCTTCGTATCGGACGCATTCAGGAACACGAAATCGGTTCCAAGATCAAGATTCGAAGTAGTGCCGAGGTCGACCTTAGTACCGCCCTTGACCCAATTGTATTTAGGAGTATTAGAGGTATCACCTTCAGCAAACACTTGGCCTCCCTTCATTCCAAAAATGACACCCATAGCAAGAAGCATTTTTTCAAACTCATTGTGATAAATCTCTCCCTATTTCGAATATATTCGACAGAACCAGTACACTTTACCATAAATTTGATATATTGGAACTATGAAGCTCTTATTCTAGTTGATGATAATCGGTGGAATTTGCGGAATCTCAATAAAAAGGGAGAAATGGGGAGCTATGGGTATGATTAAGCAAGAAGTAGAATATGTTTCATTTGTCAAACGGGCTCTCATCTATTTGGTAGACATGATCATCATGTTTGTTCCATTGTTGCTGCTTTATCGTAAGACTTACTTTTTGGCATTGGAATATCAATCTAGCTTTATTTTACTTTCGAAATGGATCATTTTATTCGGCTTTCAAATTAGCTGCTTAGTTCTTTTCGGAGGAACCATCGGCAAATTGATTTTCAAGATTAAAGTTGTCAATGCGGCTGGAAACAATCCAACCCTTCTTCAAGCTGCAATGAGATATTCAATCTTGATGCTAAGCGCAGTACTTGCTTTAACCAAAGAAATTATACACACAGAACTGGGACCGTTACATAACATCTTGGCGTCATACTCCAATTTAATCAACATCTTATCCACTCTCGTATTTCTTATTACCGTATATGATGGGTTCTCCATGTTGTTCAACAAGGAAAGAAGGGCACTTCACGATTTTATGGCGAATACATTCGTTATCAAGAAGCAACGATGAAACGAAAATAACCCGCCCAGGTTAGCGCCACGGGAACGGGTTATTCGTTCGGACATACTCGGAGGATTTCCACCCAAGTGTTGTGCAGGGACGGACCGCGAATCCGTCTCTTTTGGTTATTATAAGCATACTACGTATCATTTAGACACGCAATATGTTATCGCCCTGATTCCAGGTCGCTTTCTCCCAAGGATACATAGTGTGCTGGTCGTGATCGCTCCATAGTCGACTACTTCCCCATCCCCTTGTCATACACAAAGTATCCGAGCAGTTCACCCGTCACGGAATCTACTTGCACCGAAGCTGCATATTGGTAGGTACAAAATAAATGATCCATACATAAGTGCTTCGATACGTCCACGTCATCGATGATATAGCGATTTTTATAGATAACCGTATACTCGGTCACAGCTCTGGGTGGCTTTATTTCACTTTGAAGAAACACTGTTCTGCCACCTGCCTTCTGGTTTAATTCATGAATGGCGTTCTCTTGAGTTTGGCTTGAGGAAGCCCCCAGCTCTTCCTGGTACACGATCTTTAATGGAGCATTCGGCGTATAGGCGCTTAGCTTCTCTTTCAGCATAAAATTAGGCTGCTCATGGACAGCTTCGTAAGCATTATATAATGTCGCAAGAGCTAGCAGCGTCAATAAAAGAGGCTTCAGCGGACCATGCTTCCATAATCGATACATGCCATATATGTTGAAAAGGCTAGATAAGCCGAGCATCCCATAAAAGAACTGTGCACTTACTCCATATTGATAAGGCATCACAGCCCAAAAGCTGAGGCAGCAAATGCCGATGACAAGCAAAATCACGGATACACGTTTCATAAGTCCCCTCTCCGGTCAAGGCTGGTTCACAGAACGCAGCACACCATGGTCGTATGTATAGTCCTCAAACGATTCTTCCTCATTCCTAACAGCAGCAATCCGAATAACAGGCCTTTCCTGGTCTTTCAACAGCTTCGCGTAATCCCTCTGATTCCTTCGGATAACGTCCGTGACCGAATTACATACCTCGAGTCTGTTCTGGTTGAATCGGATGATTCTGACGTCAGGCCACGACAGGTGAAGTCCCTCGAATTCAATGACCCATTCTTCCTGCCCGTCAAGATCGAGATCCGTGAAACTAGAAATTCCCCAGCATTCAATCGCATACAGCTTGCCTTCGTCAGTATCCACTACGACATAAGCTTGGAGTCCGGGGCCATTGCCTGATAAAGGAATGCTTCCGAGCAGCTCATAGCGGGATTGACCTGGGATGAGTTTTTGAACAATTTCCGCCTTCTCCCCTGGACCAGATGCATCTCTGCCAGTAATCTCAGCAGCAACATATCGGAGCAGGTACTGCTCATGCCCTACTTTTACAATGCCATGATAGAAAGCGGGAAGAAGTCCATCATCGGAGGGTTCTTCATAGACCTCTATGTGCACAGGTTGGTTGCCTAACGATCCAAAGGGGATCGAACGGACCCACTTCCACCCCGAATCCGCAATACCCAGAGGCAGTGCTTCAAGCTCCAGAGGTCCAAATGAAAGTGTAATCTCCTCTGGAAGCGTTGCAAGCTTGCTGTCCTTATCGCTTGTCTTCAGATTTGCATCAGCCTTGGTTACCGATAATTCAGATGAAGCTTCGGTAGCCGCCTCTGAGCTGCTACTCGGTGAGGGCATGCAGCCGGATAGCATGGACAGCCCCCCTATAAGTGACATAATCCATACGATTCTACAGCTTTGGCCCAAGCCATACACCTCCGCCTACCATTGTTTACAGAGTAGACTTGCGGAACAGTGAAATCGTTCAAGCCATCACGTATTTGATGAGAATGGAAATAAGAAGCCCCTGTGCCACAGCGATTACAACATCGTTTTTCCAATAGGTCTTGGTATACAAGCTAAACAAACGAAATAAGACGAAGCTGCAAAAGCTGATGGATAGCCATAGGATAAACATGTCTCCTCTCCTTTCGATCCAGTCCTCCATATTCTCGCCCGGATACCCGCAGGCGTACCGGCTACGAACGGAACTGCGCCTGATGCAGTCGGCTGTAAACGCCGCCCACAGCTAGCAGTTCCTCATGCCCACCTTGCTCGGCGATGCCTTGCTCGGTGACGACAATGATCCGATCGGCGTTCTTAATCGTCGCCAATCGGTGCGCAATGACGAGGGTCGTGCGGCCCTCGGACAGCTCCGCCAGCGAAGCCTGAATGGCGGCTTCGGTCTCCGTGTCGAGCGCGGACGTCGCCTCGTCGAGAATCAAGATCGGCGGATTCTTCAGGAACATCCGCGCGATGGCGAGCCGCTGCTTCTGTCCTCCGGACAGCTTGACGCCGCGCTCGCCAATGACGGTCTCCAGGCCTTCCGGCTGGGACCGGATGAACTCCTCCAGCCGCGCTCGGCGCGCGGCTTCCCAGATCTCGGCTTCGCTCGCACCGAGCTTGCCGTAAGCGATGTTCTCGCGGATCGTACCCGCGAACAGGAACACATCCTGCTGCACGATGCCGATCTGGCGGCGCAGCGAGGAAAGCTGAATCTGACGGATATCCATGCCGTCAATGGTCACGCGCCCACCGGTCACGTCGTAGAAACGCGGCAGCAGGCTGCATAGCGTCGTCTTACCGGCTCCCGACGGACCGACGAAAGCAACGGTCTCGCCGGCGCGGATCGTCAGGTCAATCTGCTGCAGCACCTGCGCCTCCTCGCCATAGCCGAAGGTCACGGCATCGTAGCGGATGTCTCCGCGAAGATGATCAATTTCAATGGCATCCGAGGCATCAGCGACCTCAGGCTCCGTATCGATAATCTCGATATAGCGTTTAAAGCCGGCAATCCCTTTCGGGTAGCTTTCAATAACCGAGTTGATTTTCTGGATAGGCGCAAGGAACACGTTGGTTAGCAAGACAAACGCAATGAACTCCCCGTTCGTAATCTCGCCTCGAATGACGAAGAACGTACCGCAGACCAGTACGAAGACGGTCACAAAGCGCATCAATATGTAACTGAGCGAAATGTTCCAGGCCATGATTTTGTAAGCCATCAGCTTGGTAAGCCGAAACCGGCCGTTATTTTCCGCAAACAGTTGCTTTTCATACGTTTCATTGGCAAAGGCCTGCACAACACGGATGCCGCCAATGTTATCCTCAACGCGCGCATTAAAATCGGCCAAATCGCCCATCATACGGCGAAAAGTGACCGTCATTTTGCGGTTAAAATGCATCGCAATCCACAGGAGCAACGGCGCAACCACGAAAGTAAGCAGCGCCAGCTTCACATTAATGGTCAGCATGAGCACTAGCGCTCCGATCAAGGTCATGACCGCGATAAACAAATCCTCCGGACCATGGTGAGCTACCTCGCCGATCTCCAGCAAATCATTGGAAATCCTCGACATCAGCTGCCCCGTCTTGTTATTGTCGTAAAAACGGAAGGACAGCTTCTGCAGATGCTCGAACATCTTTTTGCGCATATCTGTTTCGATGTTGATGCCCAGCTTATGTCCCCAGTACGTGACCACGAAGTTCAGCACGGAGTTTAGCGCATACACGGCAAGCAAGCCCGCACACGCCCACAAAATCCACTGCCAGTTTCCTGCAGGCAGCAGTTTGTCGACAACCTGGTTAACCGCCAGCGGAAAACCGAGCTCCAATACCCCCGCAACGACGGCGCAGGTAAAATCGAGAATAAATAACCCTTTATAAGGCTTGTAATAACTAAAAAAACGACGAAGCACTGTGATCTTTCCCTTCTAGTAGCATGATCCTCATCCGTAGGAGAAGAAGATAACTGCCAGCAGCGGCAGTATGATTTCATCTTAAACAGATTGAGAACTATTATCAATCTAAAGTTTCATTTGAACAAAAAAATCGCCAACTCCTCGCTCAAGAAAGGCAAGAATCAGCGACTCCATATGTATAAGGAAATCCTCCAGAGCTGCTAGGCACCTATAACAGGTGCATGTCTTTTGGCAGCACGTCGTCGAATGACAGCCTCCATAATGAACAAGTTAGGCACCCAGCAGAGCCATGCAGTCACTTGATAACCCGTTATAAAATTGCCAAACAGCAGCGCCATCGGCCCAAGCCACAGCCGCAGCGTGATTGCCGCACAGGTGAGCGCATAGCTCCGCATCATCCAATCTTTGTGCGCCTGCACGTTCTTATTTAATATATATCGGACACTAAGCCACGTCGACATTGCCCAGGCAAGGTCCAGCCCTAGAAATCCTAGCGTGGAGACCCATCCACCCGTTGCATATATCGCTAAATAAAGACCGACGATGCTGCTGACCATAATAGAAATGAAGTACACATAACCGAGCCGTCTATGCAGCCGAATCCGCTTTCCTTGAGGCTTCACAAACAATTGATAAGGTCCCAATACGAGCGCTAGCACTGCCGTCACGATATGCGCATACAACACATAGACCCAGGGCGTCAGATGAAAATCAGGCTGCCTCAGCTTCTGGGATACAAGGCCAGCGCTTGCCGGACTGAAAAAACCATATTGTACAATCGCATACCCGGCTATGGCGACCGCAAAGAAAGTGAGCACAATTCTCCATATTTTCAACCCCATGCCCCCGACTCCTCCTCGTAAAATGGAACCTTCCTTCCCCCTCATCTTACAGACCGCCGGTCGGCAAAGCAAGCGAAAACCATACCTTTACAAAAACAAAAAGCCGCACTAAGGCGGCTCAGGTTTGTCGATAAAGCATGGTCCATTACGAGCTTCAGTAGCTTTTCTCCGAGTGCTGTTGACATTTTGTTATTCGATTGAACTAAAAGCTCTCTATGGTCATAACAAAACTGTCAAAGGCACCCGCTACGCTTCTCCGAAAACTACTGAGCTCTCCATTAACCTTTATCGACGGTCTCATGCCGAGCACAATCGGCTCTGTTTGTTACCTTTTAAATCACATATCTTGTAGCTTCCAGCGTCTCGGCCTTTGCCACAGCTTCCTCCAAGGTCATGCCCGTAAACTGCTGGGCACCCAGGAATCGGCCGCTCTTCTTGTCGTCTACGAAAGCGCCAACGGCAATACCTGGAATCACGCTCTCCACAGCATGGTGGGCATGAGGTCCGCCCAAATCGGTACGGCACCAACCCGGGTCTGTAAGACTGATGATAACATCAGTTCCTTCCAGTCGGGAAGCCAGGTCCTTCGTAAACTTATCCAGCGCTGCCTTGCTTGCTGCATAGCCGGCTTGTTCAGGCTCATTGATGATGCCGCTGGTTGTATTGATCACTCGGCCAAAGCCTCTTTCGATCATTTTAGGAATAAGGCGGTTGCAAATGGTTGCAATGGAAATGAAATTGATACGGAAGCTCGCTTCAAAATCTTCCACTGGCGTAGCCCAATAGTCGGTACGGTAAGCGATCTGTACCGCCGCATTATTAAAGACGATATCCACCTGCGTTTCCTTAGCCTCAATCTCATCCAACATGCGTACGACTTCTTCGTGATTACCTAATTCAGCTCCCAGGCTGTAAGCCTGTACGCCCAGAGCCTTCACTTCTTCTTCGACTTTCTTTGTATGTTCTAGGCTTCTGCTGTGCAAAATCAAATTGCAGCCCTGTTTGGCCATAAAGATCGCGGTTTGATAGCCCACGCCTCTGCTCGCGCCAGTAATCAGCGCCCATCTTCCTTGTACGTTTACCATGATCAGGTTCCTTTCGAACATAATGTTTTTTCAGGATACAGCCTTTTCATCATATCACAATAAACGCGCGTTCAAAAGTGTTTTAATAGCTCTTGGATGAATGTATCGGTCGTTGTGCAGCGGTACATATCCTTGCGAAATACGATCCCCACCTCCTGCTGAGGCGTGGGATTAATGATCGGGATAGCTTTAATATCCGAGCTTTTCACCGCCATTAAATATGAACGCGGCAGGATCGCTCCTCCCATGCTGATTTTGGCCATTTGCAGCAGGGAGTCCAGCGTTGACATCTCGACAATCGGCCTCAAAGGTACGCCAACTTCCTCACTGTAATGGTCGATCATTTGCCGCACATAAAACTTCTTCTGAAGCATTCCCAGCGGTATATCCGCCAAATCCCTCAACTCAATGGAAGGCACGCCTGCCAGTTTATGAGTAGCCGATACGACCAGTTCCAGCTGTTCATTATACAGAGGGATGCTGTCCAGCAGTTCATCCTGAGTAGGCAGGAATACGACGCCGAGGTCAAGCCGGTTATGGAGAAGGCCCTCCTGCGTCTCCTCTGTGGCAAGCTCTGTGACCGACAGCTCAATGTTCGGGTAGCGCTCATGGAACGCCAACATCGCTGCTGTCAGTAGATGATTGCCCGAGCAGCCAATCCGCAGGCTCCCCCGCTGCATGCCCCGGATTTCATTGATCGCAGCCTTGGCTTGCTCCAGTTCATGAAATACATTTTGACTATGCTTATATAAAATGTGGCCCGCTTCGGTGATATAGATTTTTTTCCCGATGCGTTGAAACAGCGGAGTGCCCATGCGATGCTCCAAAAGCCGAATTTGATGGCTCAGAGTGGGCTGGCTGATGCCCAGCTTTTCCGACGCCTTGGTTACGTGCAGCTCCTCGCAAACCGCCACAAAATACTCTAATAATCGAAGCTCCATCCGCTCACCTCTCATCATGGATCATGGCTATGACAATACTGTCGATAAAAGAGAAATGAAGAGCTCAGTAGTTTTCGGAGAAGCGTAGTGGTCGGAGAAAAGCTACTGAAGCTCGTAATGAACCCCTTTTTATCAAAACATTCATTCATAGATACTAACTATGATTTTAATTGACAATTTGACATTGATCAATGTATGCCTTTTCTTTATAGTTATTTCAAATATTGATTCGGAAACGATGGGAGCGGATGAAAGATGTACGGTACGATTCGCGTCGAGCTTAGCTCGGAGAGGAAGGCAAAGCCTTCTGTAGATACAGGTTTGGCTTTTGGGAAGTATTTTACGGATCATATGTTTATGATGAATTACTCAGAGGGAAGCGGATGGCACGATCCCCGCATTGTGCCTTATGCTCCGATTACTCTCGACCCTTCGGCTATGGTCTTTCATTACGGGCAAGCGATCTTTGAAGGGTTAAAAGCCTACCGCAGTCCTGACAAAAGCAGTGTATACCTGTTCCGTCCGGATAAGAACGCGGCAAGATTGAACCAATCCTGCGAACGGCTCAGTATGCCCAGCATTGATGAGGCCTTCTTTGTCGAAGCGCTGCAATCCCTAGTTCGTATCGATGCGGACTGGATCCCGGAGAGTGAAGGCACCTCTCTGTATATCCGTCCCTTCATTATCTCCACCGAGGCGGGACTCGGCGTTCGCCCTTCTTCGGAATATCTGTTCGCTGTGATTATGTCTCCGGTCGGCAGCTACTACGAGGAAGGCATCCATCCTGTCGCCATTCATGTGGAAACGCATTATACCCGCGCAGCAGTTGGAGGCATGGGCTACGCCAAAGCGGCCGGGAACTACGCAGGCAGTCTCAAAGCACAGATGCTCGCCAAAGAGTATAACTGCTCCCAAGTACTCTGGCTCGACGCCGCCGAGAAGAAATATCTCGAGGAAGTCGGCAGCATGAACGTATTCTTCAAGCTTGGCGGCGAGATTGTCACGCCTAAGCTGAACGGCAGCATCCTTGACGGGGTAACCCGCAACAGCGTCATGCAGCTGCTGGCATCTTGGGGAATGCCTGTCACCGAGCGGAGAATATCCATGGATGAAATTGCGGCTGCTTTCGCAAACGGAACCCTGGAGGAAGCGTTCGGAACAGGGACAGCGGCGGTGATTTCGCCGATCGGCAGCCTGCACTGGAACGATCAGACGATGTCCATTAACGTTGGACAGACCGGGCCTTTGACCGAGCGGCTCTACAATACGCTGACGGGTATCCAGAACGGCAAGATCGAGGATCCTTTTGGTTGGAATGTGCGTTGTTAATTCAGAAGCACATGCACAAAAGCCTTGCGCCCACTCTCCGTGGAAACAAGGCTTTTTTTCATATCTTAACCTTCTAGCAATCGATCAAAAACTTCCGCCAACCGCTCTGCAATCGCATCGGAACCTTCTTCTAGTTCCTCTTGACCGAACGACAGATGGCCGCAGGTCTCATCGGTATCCTGTAACTCCGCAAATAACCCTGACAAGCCGCGGGCTTTGCGATCGAATTCCATCATCATTTCAATGCCGTGCTCATTCGGGAAGAACACAAACTCCAATTCCTCAACAGAAGCGTGATAAGGACTGCGAAGCGTTGGGACGAAATCAAACTTTTGAACGAAAGGCACATGATGATCACGGTGAGGATAGTATTCATTCTCCGCCTCCTGTATGCGGAAGCCCAACGTTCCCAGTGCTTCAAAGATCGTGGAGGTATACGGATGCGGTAGAATTTCTACATGATCTGTATCCGTGGGATCTATGGCATTGTCTACATCCATACCGGTGTGAATCCATATTTCACTCTGTCCAATGGAGATAGGAACATCGTGAGGAAGGATGAAGTGAAACGGAATCTCGATTTCTTCTCCCGGTGCAAACACAAGGCTCTCTCCTAGCACAAAATTCGCGATCGTGACCGTTTCATGCACATACTCAATTTCTCTATGCCCGTTATGAATCCGTTCTTCGGGTTTCACATACCGCGTCATGAGTGCAAAATAGAGCTGATCTACCTTCTGCTCAACGCTTCCTCCCTTGGCATACACAACGCCTTCGACAGCTTCTCCGGGGATGAACTGCTCGGTATGCAGTCTGGAATCCACCTCAATGTTGCCGATTCCCACCTTAGCGAGCATTTTTTTGAAAAAAGACATAAGACCTCCGCCGTCATGTTAATTTTTTACATTCCGCATTTATTTACGTAAACGAGGCGGCTTTTGTTTCGTCTCCCACTCCAAATTCCAACAATTTCCCACAACTGGACACGATCTAGAAACAATCGCACATGATGATCTAAATCTACAAAAGGCTGGCTCATGGATTTGGCTTCATATAATTAGATATTTCAATTAAATTGAAATCAGGGTCACGCACATAGACAGATACAATAGGGCCAGCAGCTCCTGTACGGGGAACAGGCCCTTCCTCAATCGGTATGTCCATACGCCTCAAGTGCTCGACCACATCAGGCAGAGGCATGTTCGTAATGAAACAGAGATCTGCTGTACCCGGCCCAGGCTTTTGGGCTTTAGGCTCAAATTCCTGTCCGTATTGGTGTAAATTGATTTTTTGCTGTCCAAAAGAGAGCGCCTTCCGGCCTTGGCCGAAGGTTACAAGCTCCATCCCAAGTACTTCCGTATAGAATCGGCACGTCTCCTCGATATCTTGAACCGTCAAAACGAGATGATCAAGCCGAGCAATCTGGATAGTCATACGCGTCCTTCTCTCCTATATGTTTGTTTACAAATCGCAGCGTAATTCCGTTAACCAAATTCGGATGCTCCAGCGGCAGCCCCTGGCCTGCCTGCTCGATTAGATGCGCTTCTACATGCAGCGTATAAAAAAGAAAGACCCGACGTCATCAGGTCCCCTCGCGCGGCTTACTTGTGTGCTTCCTCATCGTTCGATGGATTCATCTCATCGACCAGTTGTCCGTCAATGTCGATGATGTCCTGGCTCTTACCCGCTTCTTCACCGAAGAATTCCACCAGCTTATCCTTCGCCTTCTTTTTCACTTCCGCATCAATGCTCATGGCGACAGCACCAAGTGCAAGTCCAAGGGCGCCAAGGTCGTCTACGTACCCTGCAATGGGCACCACATCGGGCACCAGATCTACCGGCAGGATCAGGTAGCCCAGCGCTCCATAGATCTGAATTTTGGCTTTAAGCGGCGTTTTCTTACTTTCCAGCGCATAGAACAACAGCAGACCGGCGTAGACGACCTTGGCCCCCGCGTCCTTGGCGTGTTTTTTGACCTTTTCCCAGAAACGGTCATTGGAAAAATGCTTTTCGTATTTAGATGTATCCATGCTTCTCTATGCCTCCAGCGTAGATTGGTTGCTTTTTTACCAGTATATCAAAGTTAGGGGATCTTCTCACATCTGTACCGGTAACGCTGGAACAGGACAAGGATAAACAAACACCCTTCCTTCAGCTCTGTGCTGATGAAAAGGTGCCTGGGTCCTGCCTTACATTCTCCGAACTACGCCTCACCTGCAGGTGCCTTTTTCAAAACAGGGATCCAGATTTCACTCTTGAAGCTTGATGAAGTGATATCCTTACTTTCGTTCCACAGCATCTCGGGACCCTTGGCGAGCTCGTAGCTAGCTTGAGGAAACCACTCCGAATAGATGCGCCCCCATATGTTCTGCAGTGTTTCAGGAAACGGCCCGACCGACTCAAATACCGCCCAGGTCAAACCAGGCACCTCCAACTGCGCCATATGTTCAGGACAGTCCTTAGTTGAAGCCACGCCGATATAATGATCGAGTTCCCCCTGCTCCTCCATACGCCCTTCGGAAAAATTGATCGATGCCTGAACAAGCCCCAAAGGCTCGACATTGGAAAGCTTTTTTAGATTAGCTATGGTTTCCCCGTCCAGTGACTTCCACATCTCTGCAATTTGTGGATTCACACCGCTGAACACGATGGGAACCCTCCGCGTAATACCTAGGATGCGAAAAGGACCTTTTTCAACAATCCGATAGTTCATGACACTGCCTCCTTGAATGGTGAGCTGAAAGGTCATGCGGGGATACGCTTTTAATAAGGAACCCTGCGTTTTGGCCGAGGAAGGCGGAATTCCGTGCACAGCTTGAAATGCTCTGGAGAAAGCATCCGCAGACTGGTAGCCGTACTTCAACGCCACATCGATCACTTTGCTATGGGTGGTTTGAAGCTCAAAAGCGGCAAGAGTCAAGCGTCTGCGCCGAATGTACTCGGACAGCGTAATCCCAGCCAGGAAAGAAAACATTCTGGAAAAATGATATTCCGAGCAATACGCAAGCCTAGAAGCTTCCTTAAGATCAATCTCCTCCGACAAATGTTCCTCAATATAAGCTAAGGCATGATTCATATTCGCAAGCGAATCCAACAGGATAACCTCCCTTCCTACCAAGCATAGCAGACGCCGAACTCTTCAACCCGACTATCTTTGCACCGTTATGCGGGATACCGCAGGGACAAATTCAGCTGGTTGAGTAAACATATGTTCACTGGAAACATTATGGCAACCTATAACGTTAACTATGTATCATCAACTGCGGAGGAGAAAAGCTGAATGTTCAAAACTCTTTTGATTTGGCTATTTATCTTGATTTTCACTGCAGGTTGCACCGGTTCCGAACACTCTCCCGAGAAACTTCGCGATCTTTATCCCGGTAATCTCATGCAGGTGGACGAAATACACATAACGATTGGAGCAACAGGTGAGAAAAAAATGTACCGCGACCCTAAGCAAATACAAGAATGGCTGAAGTCAGTTCAGGATATAGAGTTCACCCGCTCACCAGATCAAAGCAAGAAAGACGGTTTTCTTTATGCCGTTACCCTTTTGGAAGGGAACACCGCCAAAATGTCGTTTACCACCAATTCCGTTGGCGATACTTACTATGTGACTGACGCCAAGCTTGTTGATGCTATCAAGGAGATAGTGGACAAGGGAGTAAGTATTCCAGCCCCATAGTCGACTGACTTAGCTAAGATGGCGCCGATCAGGGCAGATCCATCCCCACGCCCTGTCCCTTTGCACTCCCTACACCACCCCTGCTAACACACTACTCAAACAAGCTGCTGAGCAAATACACAGCTGCCGCCCACATCACTAGCGCGGATATTTTATTCAAGTAACCCAGCCATCGGCCGGAGGTGTCTCGAAGCCCAAGCCAGCGTCCAGCCAAAGCTAAAGAAAAGAACCACATCCAAGAAACGCAGACACACGTCAATGTAAAAGCAACACGGTACACGCCTTGGTACTGCAAGGAGCTGGTACCGATAATGCCGATCGTATCCAGAATCGCATGCGGGTTGAGCAGCGACACCATCACGGTAAAGCTGACCAGCTTACCAATTTGTGCGTCACGCCGGACTTCCCTGCTGGACTCAGGCTTTGTTTTCCAAGCACCATAGCCCATGTACATCAAAAACACAAAGCCAACAATCACCAGCAGTAGCTTCATCCAAACAAAGCTAAAGACGACAACCGACACACCCAGTACTGCAGCCGTAATCAAGGCCGTATCGCACAGTGAAGCTGCAATCACAATGACCAGGACATGCAGCTTTCTTTCTCTGACCGCCCCCTGCGTAAACACAAAAAAGTTTTGCACGCCAAGCGGCATGATCAAGCCTATTGATAAAATAAGTGCGTGAAGAATTACAGAAACCACAACGTCTCTCCCCTATTTACAAATCTAGTGTCTATGGAGCCTATCATCCAGCTAACTTTATCTATCATAATTGAACTATGTTCAAATATAAATATCAGATCTTCTGGATGTCCCGTTGAGAAGATAGATCAGCTAGTTTGGGAGTGTGACAGGCTTACTAAATTAACAGACAGAGGAATTCCAATATGTGGTATTATTTTGATTGTTGAATGTCTTTACACATAGATCAAGGAGGAAAAGAACGTGAGCAAAAATGAACAGTTTCAAAAGCTTCACCAATCCGATGAATTACTTGTCCTTGGAAACGCATGGGATTTGCCCTCTGCACGCGTTCTCGAAAAGGCCGGCTTCAAAGCAATAGGCACAACGAGTTGGGGAATCGCTGCCAGTATGGGGTACACCGACGGGGAAGAGATCGATTTTGATCTTCAGCTAGCTGTGATTGGGCGAATCGTTGATCATGTGAACGTCCCAGTCACAGCAGATATAGAATCGGGCTATGGACATAGCGATGAGGCCATTGTCAGCAACGTATTAAAGGTCGCTCATCTAGGAGCCTCCGGTATCAATATCGAGGACTCTTTGAAGGGGGAAACGGGGCTAAAGCAGCTCACGGAGCAATGCCAGCTTCTTTCAAAAATCCGAGGAGCTCTAGACAGCAACGGTTTCGAAGACTTTTTTATCAATGCCAGGATTGACGCATATCTTCTGAATATAAATCCTCTTCATGAAACACAGGCTCGGCTAAAAGCTTATGTGGAGAGCGGCGCATCCGGGATTTTCGTACCTGGGTTAAAGGATGAAGCAGAAACCAAGCTTATCGCTTCCTGCACATCCGCACCACTCAATGTGATGGCACATTCGGACCTTGCAGATTTTGATAAGCTGCGGGAACTGGGCGTCCGTCGACTTAGCTTAGGAGGAGCATTGTACCGGAAAGCGGCTGCATTACTGGAGCAATGCGCGTTAGAGATGCTTGAGTCTCGCAGTACCTCCGTCTTATTTGAATAACCGGAAGGTGCTTCGCTAGATTTTATACAAGAGATGATCTTAGCCGGGAGGGGATCGCTAGCTATGCTGGATATCGTGAAGTACATACTCAATGACATGAATAAGCAGCTTGATCGCATGATAAAGAGCCTGGGGCAGCTTGATGATGACTTGATTTGGCACAAACAGAAGGCTTCCACGAATAGTATCGGCAACCTTTGTCTGCATCTAGCTGGAAACGAGTATCAAAATTTCGTCAGTGCCATCGGCGGCAAACCGTTTATTAGAGAACGTTCCCGAGGTGAATTTGAGCCTGAAGGCGGGATAACCAAGGAAGAGCTGCAGAACCTACTGGTGCAAACCCGAAGCCAATCAACTGATATATTAGCAAGTCTTTCCGAAATGGATTTAGACAGGGAAGTTGAGATTAGATACTCTCTAGAGGACTGGAATCACATGCACCGAACACAGGCATTGGAAAACGAGACCTACGATCGCAGAGTGATCCGCCTTCTGCTCATCCAGGTTGCTGCGCACTACGGTTACCACGCGGGACAAATCGTGCTTCTCACGAAATTATATAAAGATGTGGATGAGAACATTACGGGGCAGTACCATTAATCATTCCATAAATTAAATATGCTTCACTACAACACTGATCAAATACGCCGAAGGAAGCAGCACGAATTGAGCAAGCAGCGTTCCGAAGAACCGGCTGGTCATGAGCAGCACGTACACCTTGCCCAGCTGATCCTTGTATTTGTCATCACGCAGCGCCTTGTCCGTAATGAGTCCAAGCTGAGGGTCGATGAATAACGTAAGCAGGATCGTAGCGATCCCGTTAATCAGACCGGAGGCTTGGGAGGCCGTTGCCGTATGGTCCGGAAGCAGATGTGCGGCATACAAAGAAGCCAGTACCCCGACCGTGTAGAAGGCCGTAACGATCACGTTCAGCAGAATGAAGCGTTTGGGGACATCGAGATAGCGGAACTGGCGCAGCTGCTTGATGGAGGGCTTCTTGATGTAATGCTTCGTATTCTTGAGCTGATCAACCGTTACGCTGGTAATCAGCTTAGGAATGGAGCCCGCGACCTCCAGCTTGGAGATGACACGACCCGATATATGCACAAAGGTAGGGAAAAGAGCGATAGCAACAATGGTTCCGATCGAGGAAGCAAACATGATAACCCGAAGGCTCTCCAAGAGATCAAAGGAGGGGTTCTTGTTCGCAAAATCCACGAATTTGGCAGTCAAAGGAGCTTGTACTAAGTTAGCAGTTCGGGAGACCAGCACGATGATCCCGGTCAGCGAAAGAGCGACAGCGATTTTGTTCAGCTTCACACCGGCAAAACGTACCGAATAAGACAGCGTCTCCGCTGTATGGATAATTAATGTCAAAATAAATACCACAATGAGACTGTTGGTCATGGGCGGTTCTCCCTGTTCAAAATTTGCACGATGTCGGGGTTACTTTTGCACGATATAGGTGATGTGGATTAACATACAGTCGATGTTCTCCCTCAGTGCGTATGGTATACTTTTATTATTCAAGTACAAGGAGTGATCCATCATGAAATGGAATGAAATCACAAAAGTCCATCCGAATCGTCTTGTACTGGTCGAAGCTCTTAAAGCCACCTCCCAGAACAGGATTCGAACCATTGAAGAAATGTCTGTAGTGAACGAATATCAGGATGCCAAGGAAGCTTGGGAAGGGTACAAGCAATTTCACAAAGAAGACCCCGGACGGGAGCTTTATATCTTCCATACCAGCCGTGAAGATGTTGAGGTGGTTGAAGAGTTCTTTTCCGGAGTGAGACAGCACTGATGCAGATTCAGATGATTCATGGGCTGCCAATTGTTTCCCTATCCATCGCATATAATCATCGTACCATTGAATTAACCGACGTGCTATTTGATACCGGCTGTGCTGCTACTGTATTTGATACGGATGCACTCGCGGTAATCGGCTTGTATCCTGACTTCATCAACGGAAATGTAAAGCGGATGTATGGAATCGGCGGAACCAGTGAGGCTTGTTACGAGCAGTTGGTGCACAATATTCGGATTGACTCTGTAATCCTGCCTTATTTTCATTTACAGCTAGGTTCTATTCATGAGCCATATGGATTTAATGGCATCATAGGAATAGACTACATGCTGCGGACCGGACTGAAAGTAGATTTTGACAAGTTGGAAATTAGCTATGCAAGTACGTAATGCAGCAGCCGTGTAATCTTTATTAGCGGATGCTGCATTATTGCGTTCTTCAAACTCATTCTCGCAGCTCCTCTATGAGAAATACTCGCCGATATTACTCCGCCCCCCTGCCAGTCCCTCGCATCAAATAAGGAAAGGTCAAGATCAAGCCCGCCGCAAATAAAACGATGGCCACATACACAGGCAGCAGATGAATAAAGTCGGTATACCCGATATGTGCATGCACCCATAGTCCAGCTGTAAACCCCGGTAATCCTCCGTAAAGGAACGTCCACCACAGCCAAGCTTCCCCTTTATTGACCCCCCACAAGGCCGCCGCCGTGATGGCTATGGATAGGGAAAAGAGCGCTCCGCCAAACCCAGCCCGGTCATGGGCAATCAGCGGAATCAGCCGATCATTCCAGGCGGACAACTGCTGTGGGCTGAGACCAAGGTAGTCCAAATCCGTGCTCACAAATACGCCCGTAATCCCGATGAAGGAAATACTAAGCCCTCCAACAGCCAAGGCCACCCCCATCACAACAAAACAGCACTGTCCCCACTGCGCCCTGAGCCATATCCGGTCATTCAGAAAGCCGGGAGGCTTACGGGAGGGCCTGTCCGAAAGTCCCCGAAGCGTGAGCAGCATCATCGGCAGCAGGACAGCGGCTACCGCAGCATGCAGCGGATCGAAATAACCGTACCCGAGATAGAGGAAAAAGCTGCTGAACCCGACTACGCAGGAGGCGAATACGGCTGTTTTGGCCCAGTGCAGCCCCTCCCGAAGTCCATGGCGGGCCAGCTGTGTATAAAAGATGCCGATCGACATCATCGTCCCGGCCAGCGTAATCCGGTCGTGTGACATGAAGTGCAGCACCCTAGGATTCCATTCTAATATTGTATGGCGCTTCACGCCTAAAAAGACCTCATCGTACGGCAAAAGCACACTGGATGCCGCGATCAGCCAGGCGAGCACGCCTCCGATCAGCATGCCGATGCCAAGAAGATACATCCAGCCCCAGTTCGCCCAAAAGGAATACGGCTTCGCTTCGGGCAGCTGGCACAGGCGGTCGTAGAGCACCGCTTCGTTGACCCGCTTCGCGAGACCGGGCCCGGCGTAGACCAACCCGCTGTGCAGCTGGACGCAGTCCGCGCCTGCGGCGAGCAGCTCGCGGGCGTCCTGCGGCTGGTGTACGCCGCCGCAGGCGACAAGCGGCTGCCGCTCCGCCAGCAGCGCTCGCAGACGGCGCACCGCGCTCAGCGATGCGCCAAGGGCATCGGCGGCGACGCAACTGCCGCCGCCCTCCTGGCGCACGGCTTCGCCGAGCGCCACGCCTTGGCAGCGCGTCAGTGCGCCGCTGCCGGCAAGGGCCTCTAGTGCCGCCTGCGAAGCATCCAGCGGCACGTAGAGCAGCACAGGCTTGCCCAGCGCAATTTCGCCGGCAAGCTGCTGCGCCTGCAGAAGGATGGCCGCCGCTTGCTCCGGCGGCCATCCTTCATCCAGCGCGTCGAGGTAAAACCCCGACGCGTAAGGGGCCAGCTTCACGAGCAGCTCGCGCAACTCGTGAAGAGCCTGCTCCGGCGTCCGTCCCGGCATCGGACGCAGCCGAAAGAAATGCGGCAGCCGGTGTCCGCTGCCGCGCTGCATGCGCTCGGCGATGCGGTCTGCGCCATCGTTCTCGTACCCATCCGGGTAGACGATGGCTTCATCGTCCACCTCCCGCAGAATCGGCTCGTCCCTTTGGATCGCCTGCACCGTCACGGGACCGACTTCGATAAAACCGAAGCCGAGCTGAGCCATCGCCCGATGGGCCGTGCCATGCGGATCCAGCCGCCCGCCTAATCCGACCGGGTACGCAATCGGCACACCGGCCAGCTCGCCGGACAATATGGAGGTCAGCTCCATATGCCCCATTGTCCGGATGACAAGCGGCCCTCCCGGCATTCTGCTTAGCGTTCCCATCGTAAAGAGGGTGATGTCCCGAGCAAGCTTTGCAGGCATACGGAACAGCATTGGTTTAAATATGGAATGATAGGACCAATCCGGCATAGCCACTCCCCTATCTCGTCTACCAAATGGTAAAATTTATCTTTTTATTATACCTGTTTTCCGCTCCAATTGTACCAAGTCTTTGGTAGTGGAGAGAGGAATGATGCACTTGATTGGGGTGTCCAATGAACTTAATGTGGAATTCTACGTGGGAATTAATCTAACTCACTAGCGTTGCATTAAATTTCTCTGAATCTTCACAATCTTCTGTTATTTAGACATTCGAACAGAAAAAGATCCTTTACAATGGAATGACAGGTAGTACTGTCCATAATCCACCGAAAAGGATCAACCCATGGACAAGAATACCCTATTTTCTTCATTTGGTAAATGGATTTCTCCAATTTGTACGAAATCCTTCACGGATCGTATCGCGATGACCGGACAGGATAAGTATGTTAAAAAACTAACCACAATTGCTTATCTTAAATTGTTCCTGCATGCACAAATCCAACAGCGTGATGCCCTGCGAGATATTGCCGTTGATGTACTTTCGAAAGGCTTTCAGAAAGAACTTGGTTTAAGCTCCATCTCAGCGTCTCAATTATGCCGGAAGCACAATCAGGTAGACCCTGCTTCACTTGAGAGTGTCTTCTCCGAGCTCGTCGCACGCATTCGCCGTAGCACATCTCCTACTGTCTTCCGAAAGGACTTCAAGATCATTGACTCGACGACAATCGGACTCTGCTTACAGAAGTACAAATGGGCGGAGTTTCGTCAGACCAAGGCCGGGATCAAACTTCATTTTCGATTGGAGTACATGGACGATGATACTGTAGTACCCGAAAAAGTAACGATTACGCCAGCTAAGAAGAATGACCGTACTCAGATGGATGCTCTAGTTAACGAGATCGGTGTTACTTACGTCTACGACCGAGGCTATGTCGACTACGCCAAGTTCGATGATTACTGCGATCGCGGCATCTTCTTCGTCACAAGAACGAAGAAAAATGCGGTGATTCGGTCCATCGACTCGTTTCAGCTTCCTGCTGAGAGTGCGGTGCTTTCCGACGAGATGGTATATGTGGGCACTCCGCAAAAAAGGATGGAGAATGTCCTTCGTCTCATTCACACCGTAGATTCGGAAGGGAACCCAGTGGCTATCTTAACGAATCGATTTGACCTAAAAGCAGAGGAGATAGGTCAGATTTACCGGGAACGTTGGGCGATCGAGACATTCTTCAAATGGTTGAAGCAACATATTCGGATTAAGAAGTTCTACGGAACCACTGAACGGGCCGTGATGAACCAGGTTTGGACTGCGTTAATCGCGTTTTGCTTACTGGTGTTGGTGAAATTAGAAACACAGTCGAAGCATAGTTTGCTACAAATCTACCGGTGGCTCAGGACCTTACTTTGGGAACCAGTTCAAACCTGGATCGATCAGATAGATCGACAACCGGAAAGAAGGTCCGCAAGTGGGTGAAAGTCGAAATAAAGCTGGATGTTGGTGCTAAAACGAAGCAATTACCATAAAATTACCAAATGGATAAAGGCTACCTTCTGACAGGACTTCGACCTTTTGGTCTATGAGCCGAGAATTTTATTCAGAATAATGTGACAATTGGCTTGTGGTTTTTTTATGCAACACTAGTGAATCTAACTAGCAAAATTATTAATTGAAAAATAGTGGACAAACCAAATCTTCAATAGTATAAATATACGTAAAGTTGTATTTTTATACAAAAAAGGGTGGTCAATTGAACTTACTAGACATTAATGAGTTGTCAAGCGATGACATCTATAGAATTTTCAGCTCAGCAGACGAAATTAAATCGGGCATGCACGAGAATTTCTTAAAGGGAAAAACATTTGTTTTATTCTTCCCTGAATCAAGCATAAGGACAAGAATCACATTTGAAATTGGAATAAAAAGTTTAGGTGGCGACTGTATAATGTTCCCCTCAGAAGCCCTGGACAAAAAGGAAGAATTGAAAGATGTTATTAAGTACATCGAAAATTGGGCTCACGGGGTGATTGTAAGGCATGCTGATTTTTCTAAAATAAGGGATTTGGCTAGCCATTCAAAAATTCCTGTAATTAATGCAATGACCAGTGTTAATCATCCATGCGAAGTCTTGTCAGACTTATATGCTATAAGTAAAAGAAAGGAACATTTTCAGAATCTTTCTTACACTTTCGTCGGACCAGCAGGAAACATTTGCAGATCATGGTTAACTGCAGCAGAAGTGTTGGATTTCAAGTTTAATCACGTTTGTTTGAAAGGTCATGAGTTAAGAACCGACTCAGATAATTATCAGTTCTACACGGAGCTTGACGAAATTATTAAAGTAAGCGAAGTTGTTTTAACAGATTCGTTACCTGATGAATTTCGAAATGAACAGTACATAGCAGAGTACCAAGTCACGCTTGAGAGAATGAAACTTGCTCCAAATGGAGCACTATTGAATCCGTGCCCGCCCTTTTTTCGGGCGATGGAAGTAAGTGAGGAAGTCATATCTTCTGAATACTTCGTTGGCTATACATTTAAAAAAGATTTACTTTTCGTACAACAAGCTATAATTATTCAATGTTTATTAAACTAAACGACCTTTAGTTCAATCATTCAGGAGCAGTTTGCCACCGCGGCGACTGCTTTTTCTATCGTTGATCTAAAGGGCAGGTTCGTGTGGTAACACAAAGGTCGTCGGAAACTTTTAGGGAACTTCAGCTTCAAGTTGAAACTTTGGGGCGTGGAGTATCGTAAAAGATAACACTTGAAAAATTTTACAAAAGAGGGGTGCTGCTGTTATGCCGATGGGGTTTGATGGACCGCCGTTGATTTTTAAAGCGATGTTTGTCTTGATTCCGTTAATTATAATTGGAATGATCGTGTTTTCAGTGATAAACGGGATCAATATCTGGGCGCGAAATAATTCGTCGCCTGTGCTAAGAAGGGATGCAACAGTCGTCACGAAACGAACGAAAGTATGGGGCGGATCCGAAAATTCAAGCGCCAGTACTTCTTACTTCGTAACATTCGAGTTCGACGACCAGTCGCGACTGGAACTACAGCTGAGCGGCTCGGAGTACGGGCTTATCGCAGAAGGAGACAGGGGAACGCTGACGAATCAGGGTACGCGGTTTAACGCTTTTCAGCGATGAGAACTGATACCTATTAACCGATGAAAACTAAAGGGCTATCCGCTAAGTTTATTCCTCACGACTTATGATGCTAAAGACCATTCACGCATGTCGTAATTGTTGAAGACCCGCTTAAAACAACAGCGGCAGCCTTGGACCCAATAAGTCCTAGACTACCGCTGTATATGGAGTACTTGTCTTGTCTGCCTAACCTTATATGCCAAATCTACCGCCACACGCTCAAACGTTCACAGTATCTCCCCTACAGCTGAACCTCCATCGAAGGACATCCGCACGGAAACACCACGTGATCTCCCCTTAGCTCCGCTCCACCGTAACCTCAGCGTCGGCAAAGAACTTTGCCACCGCCAGAGACGATGCCCCCAATACAGCTGATCGCACATCCAATTGAGAAAACTCAACGGACAGCTGCTTCCTCGGATGAGGCAGGCTTCTTCGCTCGAGCACAGCCATCATCGGCTTCTTCAGCCATTTCTCCGCTCCCGTAAGCCTCCCGCCAAGGATAATGAATTCTGGATTGTAGCCGTTAATCACATTGACGACCCCGATGCCCAAGTAGTAACCCAGCCGCTCGAACAGCTGGATGACAGCCGGGTTGCCTTCATCTGCCAGCTTCAGCAATTCATCCACATCGATAGCATCTTCGCCGCCCGGCAAGGACAGTTCGCGCGCCTGCTGCAGGAGCGCATGCTCGGAAGCATACAGCTCCCAGCAGCCTAGGCTGCCGCAGCGGCACTTGGGCCCGTCATGCTGAATGGAGATGTGCCCGATTTCGCCGGAGAATCCGGTCGCCCCTCGATACAGCTCCCCTTTAATAATAATTCCGGCTCCGATGCCGATACCGATGCTGATATAAATCAGATTGGCCGTATCTTTGCCGGCTCCGAATTCCCGCTCTCCTACCGCGCCTGCATTCGCTTCATTATCGATGACAACGGGAATGCCGAATTCCTTCTCAATGATGTGCTGCAGAGGGACGTTCTCCCATCCTAAATTTGGGGCGAACAGCAGGTTGCCTTCATCATCGCAGATGCCCGGCAGTCCGATGCCGATGCCCACAATGCCGTAGACGCTCTCCGGAGCCCTACCAATCAGCTCGCTGATGCACGACTTAAGCACGTTAACCACGTTATCTACCGAGTCATTGTTATGTTCAATGATATACTCCTCAATCACCTTGCCGGTTAAATCGGTCAGCACCGCCAGACAATCCTGCACCCCAAGGTCCAAGCCGATTGCGTAACCTGCGGTGCCGTTAAACAGCAGCATCATCGGCTTACGCCCGCCGCTGGACTGCCCGACGCCGATTTCCTCAACAAGGCTGCTTTCGATCAGCTCGTTCACGAGGCTTGAAACGGTCGCCTTGGTCAGTCCTGTCACTTCGGCGATTCGTGCGCGGGAGATCGGCGAATTGGTGCGGATATGGTGAAGCACGATGGATTTATTTATTTTCTTAACCAGGTTGAGATCCCCTGTTTGCTTCATACTTGTATGCCCCCACGAATGAAAATGCTCGAAATTTGTCATCCTATTGCAGTATGAACTGATTTTAACACGAACATCTTCGTTATGCACGAACTAAGTTTGTTTAATGAATTTACAAACTAAACATTTGATGCTATGATGGGTTCATAAGCAATTCATACTTCTACTATCCATATATCGGAGGTCATCTCGATGGGCTACTTTGGTAACGTATCAACGATTAAGTACGAAGGCAAATCTTCTACGAATCCGCTTTCTTTTAAATTTTACAACCCAGACCAAGTCGTGTTGGGCAAGACTATGCGTGAGCACCTGCGCTTTGCAGTTGCATACTGGCACTCCTTCTCCGCAGACGGCTCCGACCCGTTCGGTAGCGGTACTATGCAGCGTTCCTGGAATCAATATTCCGGTATGGACCTGGCGAAAGCACGCGTTGAAGCTTGCTTCGAGCTTTTGAACATCCTTGATGTTGATTATTTTGCTTTCCATGACCGCGATATCGCTCCAGAAGGCGCTACACTGCAAGAAACAAACAAAAACCTGGATGAAATCGTCGGTTTGATCAAAGACAACATGAAATCCAGCGGCAAAAAGCTGCTGTGGAACACAGCTAACATGTTCACGAACCCTCGCTTTGTTCACGGCGCAGCTACTACGAACAATGCTGACGTATTCGCTTATGCAGCGGCACAAGTGAAAAAAGCGCTTGAGCACGGTAAAGAACTCGGCGCTGAGAACTATGTATTCTGGGGCGGTCGCGAAGGCTACGAGACTCTGCTGAACACAGACCTTGGTCTTGAGCTTGATAACCTGGCTCGCTTCCTGCATATGGCTGTTGATTATGCAAAAGAAATCGGCTTCGATGCTCAGTTCCTGATCGAACCTAAGCCTAAAGAGCCTTCCAAGCACCAATACGACTTCGATGCTCAAACAACGCTTTCGTTCCTGCAAAAGTATGATCTGCTGCCACACTTCAAGCTGAACCTGGAGGCAAACCACGCAACACTGGCTGGCCACACGTTTGAGCATGAGCTCCGCGTAGCCCGCATCAATGGTGTGCTTGGCTCCATCGACGCCAACCAAGGCGATTTGCTGCTCGGATGGGATACTGATGAGTTCCCTACGGATCTGTATTCTACGACATTTGCTATGTACGAAATCCTTCTTAACGAAGGCGGAATCGGCCGCGGCGGCGTAAACTTCGACGCGAAGGTTCGCCGTACATCCTTCGAGCCGATCGACGTTGTGCATGCACACATTGCAGGTATGGATTCCTTCGCCCGCGGCTTGCAAGTTGCTGCCAAAATGATCGAAGACCGCGTGTTCGATAACATTCTCGATACTCGCTACGGTTCCTTCAAATCCGGTATCGGTGCTGACATCGTAGCCGGTAAAGCCAACTTCAAGACTTTGGAAGCTTACGCGCTTCAAAACAACAACATTGTCAACCAGTCCGGACGTCTTGAGCAGATTAAGGCGACAGTTAACCAATACATCATCAACGCTTAATGTAGAGCTTACTCTGTCTACACAACCTAAACCCCGTTAACCGGAATATACCGGTTGGCGGGGTTTTTCCTATCCTGTGTATGTTCAGGCCTTAGAGCCTTGCCGTTGTTCAATTCGCTATAGGCAGTGTAACCGTAATACAGGTGCCTACCCCCGGCTTACTTTTCACATCGATCTTTCCGCCAAAGTGATCCACGATCTTTTTGACCATGAATAGCCCGATCCCTTGCCCGCTTCGTTCTTCATTAAACTTCTCATATTTGCGGAACAGCAGCTTCATCTGCTCCTCTGTCATCCCGATGCCGTGATCCTCCACCACTAGCGCCAAGCTACCTCCGGACCTTTTGACCTCGAAAGTAACATGATCCCCTTCGTTGCTGTATTTGATAGCATTACTCAGCAAATTGGAGACAATCAGTTTAAAGCCAATGGCATTAGCAACAATGGTTTCCCTGCCAGTTAATTGAAAATCCGTGTGCAGCTTGATGTTCTGCGTTCTCCCCTTTACCTCCATGATTTGTACAACTTCCAGAAGCAAGTTGTAGGGAAGAATCAGCTTTTTTCGCCAAAATGAATCTGCAGACAGCATCTGTTCGGTATTAATAATATGCGTTATTTCATTATCAATCTCATCGACATAGTCGCAAATCGCTTTAAGCTTCTCGCGGTCCCCAGAGTCCTCCAGCTTGTTCTGCACGAGGGAGGCATATGCCTTGATAACCGTCAAGGGATTACGCACTTCATGGGAAACAACGTGAACAAAGTCCAGCTTTTGTTTGTACAAATCCATTTCGGACTGCAGCTCCGCTTGCACGGACAGTGAGGGAAACAGCGTTCTATTCTCCTGCTTGCCCTGCCTGTACAAGTTGGAAACGATCAGTTCATGATCCGTCATCATATATTCATGGCATCTCATCATATCTAGCTGAATGCTGGCAGGCACCTGAGACCCATCATAAGCACAAACCGTTAAATAGCCTAATTCTGCGAGTGTCAGATCACATTTGCATTCATATAAATTCAACTTACTCTGAATGCTGTCTTGCATGCGCCAATCTACATGCCCCCACAGCCTAATCTCCAATTGGCCTTCGATATAAGGCTGGATCATGTCACTTAGGTTTTGGAGAATTTTTTCGAACCGGAAATCGTCATACATGCGGTAAAACTCATAATTATTTACAAAATGAATGAATGCCCACTGCTCTTCTTTCAGTTCTCTTTGAAGCATCCCTCGTACGTGCACAATTCTTTCTTCGCTATCAATAAAAATGACATGCTGGTTCAGCTCCAAGCCAGCTTTGATATAGGACACAGCATTCTGAAGGTATCCTTCCGGAGTACTATAAAAATAGAGAATATGAGAACCATTATTGATGTTGAGCTGCTGTGTCAGTGATATTTGCTGCATAACTGCCACTTTACGTTCCCCACCTTCTTTATATTTCCAACCCAATATAGGACCTTTACGACCTATTTGCAATGAATACTTTCCGCCATGTTTCGATGAGTTCCGTAGCTTTTGCCATGTACCTTGCCTTATCGACAAAAAGAGCCATCAACAGATGACTCTTCCCTCTTCCTTAATGTGATTTTTTGTAAATATAGCTCGTAACTGAATTGCTGCTGATTATCCGCTACATACCGGAGATGCGATGCCTCTGACCTTTTTTAAAGTACCACCAATGAAAGCCATGCGATAGATACAGCGTCACCCAAACGCTTAAAAACGTCCAATACCACTTCCATGTCACATAATCAATGAGCTTTGTATATTTTTCAATGAATATCTCGGGAACGCTAATGCCAATCGGAAATAGGAGGATGTAAAAAAACCGTAACGCTGCGCTTTTCTCTTTCGGATAATACAAGTTCAAGTAGACCGCCACTGTCGGGTAAGCAAAGAACTCAAAGGTGAAGCTTGTCATGTTCTTTTGCAGCTCTCTATCTGGATAGAGGAGCCAGCCCTGTTCAACAACAACCAAACCCAAGATCCAGCTTACAAATTGCATAAAAAGAAAGCTCATCTGCGCTTCGCGTCTTTTGTGCCTGGGCACAAGGCAGAGCGCAACCACGCACAGCAGCCATACGATGGAAAGAATAATTCGCTCTATGGTAAGGGGCACGGTCATGACGTTCCTTTCAGCAGGGACTTCTGCAAAAACCAATTTCCATATAGACGCGTTGCATTCATGCCAGCGAAAAAAATAAGTACGTTCATCCACATACTGTAGCTTTTCATAAGCAACAATTGTGTGTACAGTGCAATGAAGTATATGTATAAATTGGGCCCCGCAATAAACAGCAGCTGATACCCCACCCTCGATAACCATCGGGAATGCACGGGGTAATACAAGCAAAACATCGTTGCAATTAGAGGGTATAGGATGTAGTTGTTCGTAAAGTTGCTCCCGGTTGCCAAGGGAAATTCACGAACAGGATTGTCCAATAAACCAAATTCCACGAGCAGCAAACTGATTACCCACGTCAGCAATTGATTGAAAAAGAAATACGGCATCGCCTCTCGAATTCGATGCCTGGGAATGAACAGAAGCGCCGCAGCAGCACAGACTCCCCACACGCATATAAGCACTAACCGCTCCAAGGCCACTAATTCTCATCCTCTAATGAAAAAGTTCTTTACCCCCAAATATACCCGAATTTCTTATTATTTATCCCGCTGCCGTCTACTTCCTGACATAACGCTGTCAGCAGCACTCTGTTATACTGAACTGGTAGAAGAAGGAAGGGGATATTGAAGCCATGAATACCATTGAATATTTAACACAATTGGAAGAACTATCACAGCACTATGTAAAGGAGCTGGATTCGTTCACATTGGAGCAGCTGCAAGCTCAACCAAGCGAACAAGAATGGTCATTAGGTCAAATGTATATGCATCTTATCCAAACAGCTCTCCGCATGCAGATCCGTAATATTGAGTTATGCAGCAGTCAGGACATAGCTCCTGGTCAGCAAGCGGGAGAGAAATCGGAAGCTGGGCAAGCCGTATTCTCGTCAGGGGCATTCCCTCCCATCCGCATTCAGGTACCGCCTTCACCGGAGTACACGCCTCAGCAACCGGAGTCTAAAGAACAGATCATTCAGGGACTCCATGCCGTTCAAGAAAAAATGCGTGCCATAGAGCCTACTCTGGACGCCATTGATCCTCAGCGCACAGCAGCACATCCGCGACTAGGCGCACTACAAGCGAAAGAGTGGTTCGCGCTTGTCGTCATGCATTACCGCCACCACCTACAGCAAAAGGATCGGCTGAAAGCATTCTTAACGGCGGGCGTATGAAATCCCTCCTTATGAAGTAGGGCCAGCTGCGTGACGTTATACATACGGAAACCATAAAAAAACCTGTAGTAATCGAAGGAATTCTCCTCGGTTACCACAGGTTTTTTTAGGCTAATCTACGCCATTTCATTCAGTAAAAACGGAGTTACATGGACCGCACACACCTTGAAGCCGGGCATTCGGCACGTCGGATCAAGGGCGTCCAGGGTAATTTTATTCACGTTCTGCGTATCTCCCCAGTGCATGGGCACGAATACGGTATCCTCACGAATGTCGCTGCTAAAGCGGCAGCGCACATAAATTTCGCCTCTTCTGGAGGCCACTGCGACAAGAGTACCTTCCTCCAAACGATATTTCCGAGCCGTGCTTGGATGGATTTCCACAAACGACTCCACATCTCTTGCAGCAAGCGCAGGACTTCGTCTGGTCTGTACTCCCGTCAGGTACTGGGTTAGCACTCTTCCCGTCGTCAGAAATAACGGGTAGTCGGGACTAATCAGCTCCTTCGGCAGATGATTCTCAACCGGAGTCAGATAAGCTTTCCTGCTTGCGAGAGGGAAGGACTCCTCAAATAACCGTTCGGCCCCCGGATGGCCCGGTTCAGGACATGGCCAGTATACGCCTTCTTCCTGTCTCAGCCGATCATAGGTAATGCCGTAATAGTCCGCCGTGCCCCCACGACTGGCTAAGCGAAGCTCCTCGAAGATTTCCTCCGCATCAGCAAAGGGAAAGAATGCGGCTCGATCCAGTCTGGATGCCAGATCACAGAGAATTTGCCAATCATGCTTTGCCTCCCCACTTGCAGGACGGCTCGCTTCTCGAAGCAGCACCCGCCCCTCCAGATTCGTCATGGTTCCGGTGTTCTCCAAGTATGCCGTTGCCGGTAGGATTAGATCAGCGAGCTGCGCCGTCTCTGACATAAGGAAGTCCGCGATAACCAGAAAATCCAGCTTCTTGAGCCCTTCCTCCACAAAATTAGCATTCGGATTCGAAACAATAGGATTCGATCCCATGACGAAGAGTGCGCGAATTTCCTGCTCGTGTACCTTCTGCATCATTTCATAGGCAGAGACACCTTTGCCCGGAAGCTCAGCAGGGTCGATCCCCCATACACCGGCTACATAAGCGCGGTCCTCCGGATTTTCAATCAGCCGGTAGCCGGGAAGCTGGTCGGCCTTCTGCCCGTGCTCTCTCCCTCCTTGGCCGTTGCCCTGTCCGGTTACTGCGCCGTAGCCGCAACCAGGCCTGCCGATTTTACCGGTTAGCAGGATGAGGTTCAGAAAATTGCGTACGGCCATATGTCCGTCGGTCTGCTGCTCGACGCCTCTAGCCGTGAAGATCATGCCGGTTGACGCCTTCCCGTACGCAAACGCCGCTTTGCGGATCAAACCTTCGGGCACGCCGGACAACTCGGCTATTTCGGCCAGCTCCAAGCTATCCAAATGCTCCTTCAGCTCTGCAAAGCCTTCCGTGCGATTTTGAATAAACGCTTCGTCTGTCAGCCCCTCCTCCAGCAGCACCTTCAGCATGCCATTCGCCAAGGTGGCATCCATACCCGGACGCACCCGAAGATGCAGGTCTGCCATGCGGGTCGTGCCCGTTTCGCGGGGATCGATCGCGATAAGGAACGCTCCCTTTTCTTTGGCTCTCGTAAAATAAGGCATCAGCGTCGGCTGGCATTCCGCAATATTCGTGCCCGCCAGGATGATGCAATCGGCCCGTTCAATGTCGGATAACGGGTTCGTCAGTCCTCGGTCCATCCCGAACACCTTGACGCCAGCAGATGCAGCCGCAGACATACAGAATCGGCCATTGTAGTCGATATACTTCGTCCGCAGGCCGACACGCGCGAATTTCCCAAGCAAATAAGCCGATTCATTCGTAAGCGAGCCCCCTCCGTAAAGCCCGATGGAATGTTGGCCATACAAACTGCGAAGCTGAGTGAATCGGCGGACGATAGCCTCATAGGCCTCCTCCCAAGAGACACGCTCGAACCGGCCGTCCTTCTTGAGCAGCGGATACTCAATCCGCTCTCCAGTCAGGACATGCTGGTAGGCATTCATGCCCTTGATGCACAAACGCCCCTCCGAAGCCGCATTCGGCTTCGGGATGACCTGATAGGAAGGACGGCTCTCTCCAGCGCCTCTCTCTTCAATAATCTGCATTTTGCACTGAACACTGCAAAATGGACACTGCGTATCCATGACCCGAACCCCATTTTGTTCGACTTGATGCTCCACAATGGTACTCATTTCTCCGCTCACCTACTCCAAGCAGCGATTCGCTGCGTATTAGCAGACTCATGTAACTGACAGGCGTCATGCGACAACCCCACTCCTCGCACTGGGGCTCCTTCTTCCGACTTTAGCTTAACCTTCATTCTTGTCATCAGTTCAGCACGAAAATGAAGGTCAAAGAGCCCCTCCCGAATTCCGGTAATCCCCTTGCGCTCCGTCCATTGCGCGGTTGTCTCGCCGTAATCTGCCTCTTCCCGGTACCACTGCAGGTACGCTGATGCCACATCCAACGCCTCCTCATCCGAAGGCTCTGTACAAAGCAGCTCGCCTTGGCGGATCTTTATGCCTGAGCTGCCGCCCACGTAGATCTCCCAGCCGGCAGGCGCTCCGACCAGGCCAAGATCCTTGGCTAGCGAACCAGCCCGATGCAGCGGGCTAGCCGAGACAGCAACGCTAACGGCTGCTGGCATCGGCAATTGCTCGAGCCTGCGCTCGAGGCGGGCTCCCAGCCCGACGGAGTCGCGCTGAGCGCCGTGGTCGTAGCCCAATCCGGCACAGGTGGCTACCGTGCCGACGGTTCTTCCATACGATGCTGAAAGTGGGGAAGAGAGCCAGTAGGGTAACTCCACGGACGCAGCTTCTATTGGCGTTCCTAGAGCATGAGTCGCGTTGGCTGCCACTCCGGCGTTGCTGTTAGCTGTAGAACCCACGTCAGCTACTGCCCCGGAGTTTCTGTTGGCTGTAGCACCCACGTCAGCTACTGCCCCGGAGTTTCTGTTGGCTGTAGCACCCACGTCAGCTACTAGCCTGGAGTTGCTATTGGCTGTATCACCCACGTCAGCTACTAGCCCGGAGTTGCTATTGGCTGTAGCACCCACGTCAGCTACTAGCCTGGAGTTTCTGTTGGTTGTAGAACCTGCGGCGACTCCTGCGTCGATGTTGCCATTGACCGCTGCTGCGGCTACCGCCTCTACAGCACTGGTACTGGCTGCGTAACCCGCAGGAGCCCCTGCCCCAGTGCCGCCGGCAGCCGCCACTCCCGGCAGCCCCACCTCAGCGCTGACGGCGGCCGCCACTGCGGCGTCGATGCCGAGCAGCTCGAGATAGCCACCGCCGGTCAGCTTCGCCACCGGAATGGCGTACTTCTCGATCGCGCCGGCGATCCGCCGCAGCTGCTCGGCGCTCGTCACGCCGCCGTACATGCGGGGCCGAACGGCATACGTGCCGTTCGCGAGCAGGCTGGCCGCCGGCAGCTGCACGGCGGCTTCGCCCTGACGTCGGCCCGCTGCGCTCTGCGCCAGGCCGACGTAGTAGCGCACGGCCGGGCGGCAGATGCCGCAGCCGTCCGGCGTGCCCCAGCCCAGCGCGTCCATCGCTTCGCGCGCTGAGGCAAATGCTGCGCTGCGCACCGCTGCGCGCAGCTCCTCATGGCTGTGCGGCGTGCAGCCGCACACGGTCAATTTCGCCGGCGGCGGCGCGTCCTTGCTGCGCAAGGCGAGCTGCAGCATCGCCGTTACAAGCGGCTTGCAGCCGCCGCAGGTGCCGGACGCGCGCGTGCAGGCGCGTATGTCCTCGACCGTCGCGCAGCCGCCCTCGCGCACGGCGTCCAGAATGGCGCCTTTACTGACGCCATTGCAGGAGCAGACGGTCGCTGTCAGCGGCAGCGACTCGGCATACGCCTCATCGGCGCCGCCACCCGCTGAGCCTGCCTTACCTTCGTCCAGCACGGACACGTCCGCCTGCTGCTTGATATAGCCCAGCAGCTGATTACCTTCGCTGCTGTCACCAAATAGCACCGCGCCAACAATTTTGTTATCGCGAACAAAAACCTTCTTGTACGTATTGCGAATGCCGTCATATATCTGCAAAGACGTGGAGACCTCCGAATCACGGATTTCCCCCGCTGAGAACACCTCAACACCTGAAACCTTAAGCTGCGAATACAGTGTCGAACCTGCATAGCCTTCCGTCTCAAGCCCACAAATGCGTTTCGCCAGCACCTTGCCCTGTTCATAGAGGGGGGCGACGAGACCGTACACCATTCCGCGGTGCTCGGCACATTCTCCAACGGCGTAAACATCAGGCACATTGGTCTCCATATAATCATTGACCACGATAGCCCGGTTCGTTTCAATCCAGCTATCCTGCGCAAGCTGAATATTAGGACGTACACCTACGGCCATAACGACCAGATCAGCCTCTACCTTGCTCCCATCCTTGAATTGAAGCCCTTCTACCCGCTTCTTGCCGATAATTCGCTCGGTATGTTTCTCGAGCAGAAATTTCATCCCTTGGCTTTCCAGCTCTTTACGCAGCATCCCCGCCGCCGTGAAATCCAACTGCCGTTCCATCAAATAATGGTGAATGTGCACGACATGAACATCCATGCCCAGATTCAGCAAACCGCGTGCGGCCTCCAGGCCAAGCAAACCGCCTCCAATGACGACAGCTTTCCGATATTCTTTAGAAGCCTCCACCATCTTGTTGCAATCACGGATATCCCGAAACGCAGTAACTCCCGATTTATCCGCGCCTGGCAGCGGCAGCATAAAGGGCAGCGACCCCGTCGCAAGAATCAGCTTGTCGTATGGAACCGTACGTCCCTGCTCACTAACAACTAAGCGCCTGGCCGTATCCAAATGAATAACCGGATCTCCTGCATGTAGAGTAATACCATTGTCACGATACCACTGCCAATCATTGATCGTAATATCCGCGACGGTCGTATCTCCTTGAAGCACCTTGGACAGCATGATCCGATTGTAGTTCGGATGCGGCTCTCCGCCGAATATCTGAATATCAAATCGATCGCGCCCATGCGCTAAGATCTCTTCCACACAGCGCACGCCGGCCATACCGTTTCCAATGACAACCAGCCTTTGTTTCCCCATAGGTCAACCTCCACATTCCCTGAAAAAGTCATGCCTGACGCGGCGCCCCCCTTACTCCACCGCAGCCCTGCATTCCCGCCTTGTCTTATGAGGCAAGGATCTTTTCCTCTTCAATATGCACGTACAGCTCCCCGCTTGCTTCGTCCTTCTCTACCCGAAAGGATGCAACGCAGCCTTCATCCGGCGCTTGCACGACACCGTTATGCAAATCAATCTTCCAATCATGAAGCGGACAAAACACATGATGATCGCACACAATGCCTTCCGACAGCTTTCCCGCCTTGTGCGGACAGCGATTTTCAATGGCCTTAATGCTTCCATCCGACAGTTTAAACATCGCGATTTCCAAGGCTCCGACCCGAACTACTCTCGATCTTTTTTCCCCGATTTCCGTTACATGGCCCACGTGGATCCGTTTCATAGCTTTCATCCTCCCCCAATTAGATGATCGATTCCGCCGACTGCTCCTCCATCGGAACAAAGGTTTGCCGAAGCTCCTGCTGCTCGATAATTTCTTTCCAAGGATCTTTCATTAAATCCAGCGTCTTGTCAATTCTACCGTTCAGCGCATCGCGATCTTCCTTGGCAGCCAAAGCGGCCTTAACCTGCTCCAGTCCGATCCGTTCTATCCATTCAGCCGTACGTTCGTTGTATTTGCCCGTCTCTCGGTAATATTGAAGAAAAGCGCCGGACCATTCAAGGACTTCCTCTTCCGTTTTCACCTTGCACAGCAAGTCTGTTCCGCGAAGCTTCGTACCGCCGTTGCCTCCAATGTGGAGCTCCCAGCCGCCATCAATGGCTACAACGCCAAAATCTTTAATCGTCGCCTCCGCACAGTTCCGCGGGCAGCCGGATACAGCCATCTTCACCTTCGCCGGCGTGTTCAGCCGCTCGAATTTCTTCTCAAGCTGGATCCCCATTCCCATCGCATCCTGCGTACCGAAGCGGCAGAAGGTCGAGCCCACACAAGTCTTCACTGTTCTTAACGATTTGCCGTAGGCATAACCGGAAGGCATATCCAAATCCGCCCACATGCCGGGCAAATCCTCTTTTTTGATACCAAGAAGGTCAATCCGTTGTCCTCCAGTCATTTTGACCAGCGGCACTTCATATTTCTCAGCGATCTCTGCGATTCGCTTCAAATCCTTCGGCGTTGTAACGCCCCCGTACATTCTCGGAACCACAGAATAAGTGCCGTCCTTTTGAATATTCGCATGATTGCGTTCATTCACGAACCTGGATTCCCGCTCATCTGCATGCTCTTCCGGCCAAACCATACCGAGGTAGTAATTGAGCGCAGGGCGGCACTTGGAGCAGCCCTCCGGGTTCGACCATTCCAGCACGTTCATCACTTCTTTCGAAGTTGTAAGTCTCATGCTGCGAATGGATTCCACCACTTCATCACGGCCCAGCGGCGTACAGCCGCACATCCCTTCCTTGACGGTTTTCACACCTTCAGCACCAAGCACATAAGTGAGCACGTCTGCAACTAGCGGTTTACAACCGCCGCATGATGCAGAAGCCTTCGTGCAGGCTTTGATCTCACCGACACTGGAGCACCCCTTCTCTTGAATCGCTTGAACGATGGCTCCCTTTGACACGCCGTTACACCCGCACACAACCTCGTCATCGCTCATGGCTGCGATCAGCTCAGCTCCGCTTTTCGCCGGTGTACCGCTTTCTCCGAGGAGCACTGTTTTCTCTTTGCCCGTAACATCTTCGCCATTACGGATCATAGCGAACAATCTGGACCCATCGCTGATATCCCCGAACAGCACGGCACCGATGATTTTGCCGTCCCGAATAACAACCTTCTTATAGATCCCTTCAAAGTCGTCCTGAACACGAACTGCACGCGTTTCCGGTTTATCCGCATATTCGCCTGCCGAGAAGACATCCACACCCGACACCTTCAGCTTGGTAGAAACGACAGAACCTTGGTAACCCGCTGTCTCCACACCCGCCAATCGCTTCGCGAGAACGGCGCCTTGTTCATACAAAGGAGCGACGAGTCCGTAAGCTACCCCTCTATGCTCGGCGCATTCACCGATGGAATAGATGCCGGGAACACTGGTTTCCAGATAATCATTCACAACGATTCCCCGATTGATCGCTATGCCGCTGGATTTGGCTAACGCTACGTTCGGCCGTATGCCCACCGCCATGACAACGAGGTCCGCTTCTACTTCCGAGCCGTCAGTAAACCTGAGGCCGCTCACACGTTTTTTCCCCAGAATCGTCTCGGTGTTCTTCTTCAGCAGGAATTTCATCCCTTGCTTTTCAAGCTCAAGCTGCAGCATGTGCGATGCCGTACGATCCAGCTGCAGGTTCATGAGATATTCGTTGATATGAACAACCGATACGTCCATATGCAAATTCAGCAGGCCGCGCGCCGCTTCCAGACCCAACAGACCGCCGCCGATTACGACAGCCTTCTTATACGTCTTTGCCGCTTCCATCATGGCTTTGCAATCTTTGATATCCCGGAACGCGATAACGCCCTCTTTATCCGCACCAGGCAGCGGCAGCATAAAAGGCAGCGAGCCGGTTGCCAGGATCAGTTCGTCATATTCAGCCGTGATTCCCATGTCTGTACGGACTGTCTTCCGCTCTTTATCGATGTGAGTAACCGTGTGGCCGGTGTGCAGGGTAATGTTATGTTCCTCATACCAGGACCAGTCGTTCATCACGATATCGTTCATGCCGGCATCACCGGCGAGCACGGACGAGAGCAGGATACGATTGTAGTTCGGATGCGGTTCACTTCCAAAGATTGTGATCTCGTATCGGTTCGGCGCAAGCTTCAGCAATTGCTCGATACAGCTGACTCCAGCCATTCCATTTCCCACCAGGACGATTTTCTTCTTCATCATCACTCACGCTCCCGCCTCGTTATATGGCACATTTCATTACATAATAGTTAAAAATTTATGTTTGTGTAACTATACCTAACACCAATAATGTAATTATAATGTAACTCAGTAGTTGGTATTTTTCAACAACAATTTATAAAGTTTCTTGGTTTTCACACCAAAATAACGAAAAATACACGAATATTTATACTAAATAATCAGTTTTCGTTCGCTTTTAGGTCATTTACACAAAAGAAAAAAGGCTGAATCCCGAATATTTTCATTCTATTTCCGTTACCCCTAAGTCATTCATGTCATGTTATATGACATTTTATTTTTACAATTAGACATACACCCATTCCCTTCACTCGGAATATCGTAGTAGAAAGAATTCAGAAAAGTCAGGAGGGATTTTTGTGCAAATTCATGTCGTACAGCGAGGCCAAACCTTATACCGACTTGCACAAGCCTACGGAGTTACCGCGGCAGAAATCGCCGAAGCCAATCAGCTGTCACCCCAGAACTCGCTCGTCATCGGACAGGCACTCGTCATCCCCATTGTTGGTTCCTATTACTGGGTGCAGCCCGGAGACAGCCCTTATTTAGTCGCGCGTAAGCTTGGCGTAGATTTGCAAACTTTACTAAGCGTCAATCAATTGACGCCTAATCAGCCTCTTCGAGTCGGAACACGGTTGTATATTCCACCCGCTCCCAAGCGCGAAGCTGAAGTCAATGCCTACTTGGAGCCTCGAGGGAAAGAAGTGGCACCAGCCCTGCTCAAATCCGCGCGGGAGGCCGCTCCCCACCTTACGTACATGGCTCCCTTCAGCTTCCTCATCCAGCGCGACGGGTCACTGCAGGCCCCGCCTCTCGACGATTTAAGTGACATTGCCGCTCAAGATGCCGTTACTTTGATGATGGTGGTCACGAATTTGGAGAATAACCAATTCAGTGCGGAGCTCGGACATATATTTCTGACAAATCCAACCATACAGAATCAACTGTTGGATAACATCCTATCCACAGCGCAGCAGTACGGTTTTCGAGACATTCACTTCGATATCGAGCATTTGTACCCCGCAGACCGGGTTGCCTACAATCGTTTTCTAAGGAAAGCTGCGGCTCGGATTCATGAGAAAGGCTATTTAATGTCGACCGCTCTAGCCCCCAAAACAAGCGCTACCCAAGCGGGAGAATGGTATTCTGCGCATGACTATAAAGCCCACGGTGAAATCGCGGACTTCGTTGTGATCATGACATACGAATGGGGCTACAGCGGCGGACCGCCCATGCCCGTCTCCCCGATCGGACCGGTGCGGCAAGTACTGGAATATGCACTTAGCGAAATGCCAGCATCCAAAATCATGATGGGGCAAAATCTGTACGGCTACGATTGGACGCTGCCTTATGTAAAAGGAGGACCTTTTGCCAAAGCCATCAGTCCGCAAGCCGCGATCAGTCTGGCCCGCAAGCAAAATGCGCAAATCCTGTACGATTACACGGCGCAGGCTCCGTACTTCCACTACTGGGATGACGCAGGCAAAGAGCATGTGGTCTGGTTTGAGGATGCGCGATCCATTCAAGCCAAGTTTAATTTGCTGAAGGAATTGGACATTCGAGGAATCAGTTACTGGAAGCTGGGTCTCAGCTTTCCGCAGAACTGGCTGTTAATCGAGGATAACTTTAATGTAGTAAAGCGATAATGACGCAGAAAAACCCTGCAAAGCAGCACTGTATTGCCGGGCTGCCTGAATAAAAGCTCTTCATCGGCTTTTATTCGGGAAGCCCGGCTCTCTGTCGACGCCGACAGTCCGCGCTTGCTCTGCAGGGTGCTTGTTTGATCATCCTTGCGGAGAGTATATTCTATTCAAGGGCCGGAGCCCCGTCCCGAACGACCGAAGTGTGAGCGACGTCCCACATGGCCAACCAGGGTTGGGGAGTTTGTTGATCCTGTAGGCTCCGGCTCCATTCCGAGCTTCGGCAGCTATTTATCCGATCGCTGCGCCTCTCAGGATACTACTGAGTCCCCAAATACCTTTATCATCAGTTCGGCCTGCCAGGTCGGGCTTATTGGGCCGTCCAGCCTCCATCGACGAGCAGTACCGTTCCTGTCACCATATCTCCGGCTGGAGACGCTAAATAAATGACCGCACCTGCAACGTCCTTGATATCAGCTACCTTCCCGGCAGGAATCCGATCGACGACAGTTTGTAAATAGTCGGGATCATCCAGTCTTTCCGCTGTACCCGGCGTGTATGTAAACGTAGGCCCCACCGCATTGACTGTCACCCCGCGAGACGACCATTCCAGCGCCAGCACCCTCGTCAACTGGTTGACACCGCCCTTAGAAGCACAATAAACGGCATGATCCTTAATGCCCACCACACTGGCTTGGGAGCTCATATTGATAATTCTGCCGTAGCCCTGTTCGAGCATGATACGGCCAGCAGCCTGGCAGCAAAAGAAGAGCCCCTTCAGATTAACATCCATCATGCTGTCCCAGTCCGCTTCCGTAACCTCAGTGGCTGGATGATTCGCACCCAAACCCGCATTGTTTACAACAATATCGATCCGGCCAAAATGCTTCTGAATCCGGTTCATCACCTCTTGGATTTCACCTACATTCCGCACATCCAAGGGAACAGCGTACGCCTCCCCGCCTTCTTGAGCGATTTCGGCAACCAATTTCTCTAGATCGTTCACGCTTCGCGCGGTTACAGCCACCTTGGCGCCCGCATGAGCCAGCGCTTTGGACAAGCCGTATCCAATCCCCATACTCGCTCCGGTCACTACCGCGATCTTGCCGGTCAGATCAAAACTTGGATACATCCTCTCATCTCCTCTTTTATCCATTACTTTGTTAGTATAGCAGATCGTTGTTTGGCAAGCTTGTTCCTCAAGGATGATGAATGCGGCACATAATTCCGGAATACAAAGGGAAAGATAGCCATACAAACTAGCGACTCACTTGCAGTCAGGAGGACAAGTTCTATGCTTCCAAGCGTATATACCAAATTAGCGCTTATAGGTTTCCTTTGTTTTGTAGCCGTAGTCGGCGCCAAGCCTGAATTCGGTTATTCCCAGCAACCCTCTACACCTGGAGCCGGTCCTGAAATACATCTGGTACGTCCGGGGTCGCCGACATTCTATAATACGAACCCGTTCGGTATGCCGGGCACGGAAACGGGAATTCGTGCAGCTTCCACCTCCGGAGGAAGTGCGAACTTCCCTCCCTTCGGACCTAGCCCCGCTGCTTCCTATCAAATGCTGTCGGACTCGTCCGGCACGCCGACCGGCTCGCGCGGCAATCTAGTAGGCTTACTCGGACTGCTCGGCTTGTTGGGATTCATTCGCAAAACCGATCCGGTAAGATAACGTATGCTTACAATTAGGAGCATGTCCGGTTGCATCCGGCATTCATGCTCCTTTTTCTATTTTCGGTAGGTACGGACATGTGTTTGTCTGATAGACATATGTTTAACCATCAGATAAACTGTAGGTAGTCCTTTGATTAGGAAAGGAGCCATTCATGGACCGGGAACAGCATATTTTATCGCTTATCCGTGTTAATCCGTTCATCTCTCAGAACGAGCTCGCAAATCAAATCGGCATCTCCCGATCCGCTGTAGCAGGGTATATCGCTTCGCTGACGAAGAAGGGGATGATTCGCGGAAGAGCTTACATCATCGCAGATGAAAGCTCCGTGATGTGCATAGGCGGGGCTAATCTGGACAATAAAGCCGCCAGCAAGGCGCCGATCCGCCTTGCTTCCTCCAATCCGGTAACCGTCACGGAGTCCTGCGGCGGTGTCGCCCGCAATATCGCTGAGAACCTGGCCGGGCTCGGCTGCCGAAGCGCACTGATTACAGCTGTCGGAGACGATAAGGCAGGCACATGGGTGCTGGGCGAAACGAGCCATCGCGGCGTCGACATCAGCCAATCCATTGTGATACCAGGAGCCCATACCGGAACCTATACAGCACTGCTCGATGCCAGCGGCGAAATGTTTCTCGCATTTGCCAACATGGACATCTACGATGCGTTCGGCCCCGAGCTGCTCAATGAGAAATGGCCGCATATCGCCGCTTCCAAGCTGGTGATCGCCGACACGAATCTGCCTCAGGCCAGCCTTGACATGCTAGTGAAGCGCTGCGGAGCGGAAGGGGTTCTTCTGTTTCTTGATCCCGTCTCTTCAGAGAAGGCCAAGAAGCTACCTCACGATCTTACGGGAATCACCGCTATATTCCCTAATCTCGAGGAAGCCTATGAGCTTGCCGGCAGAGCATCGACCGGGGAAGAGGCGGACCCCGCTGTTATCACGGAGCTTGCGGAGGCTATTCGCAGGCGCGGTGTGCAGCACGTTTTTATCACACTGGGCAAGCAGGGCGTTCTTTATCAAGATGAGCACGGAAGCACCTTTGTGCCGCCACTTCCTACGGACGTCGTTGAGGTCACAGGGGCAGGAGATGCCTTCGTCGCAGGCGTCGCTTACGGCATTCTCCACGACCATTCATACTTGAACTCCTGCAAGCTCGGAACCGCAGCGGCACACCTCACCCTGCAAACAAATGAATCGGCTTCAAGCCGGTTAACAGAAGAAGTCTTGGTGCAAACCATGCAGAACAGCTTCCCTTCGGAAGTCTAATCATACCTATAAGGAGAACTGATGACCTTGAACCTGAACTCTTATTTATCCATGACCGATGAAGTAAAAGAAGCGCTGGATAGCGAAAAGCCGGTCGTAGCCCTCGAAACGACGATCATTTCCCACGGGATGCCTTACCCGCAAAACATTCAAATGGCGCAAAAGGTCGAACAAATTATTCGGGATAACGGCGCCGTGCCCGCGACGATCGGTATGATGGACGGCAAAATTAAAATCGGTATGACGCCGGAGGAGCTCGAAACCTTCGCAACCAGCAAGAACGTCGAAAAGGTCAGCCGCCGCGACTTTCCGTATATCCTCTCTGCAGGCAAAATCGGCGCAACAACTGTTGCTGCCACGATGATCGGCGCTGCGCTTGCCGGCATTGAAGTATTTGCCACAGGCGGCATCGGCGGCGTACACCGCGAAGGCGAAGTAACCATGGATATCTCCGCCGACCTGACTGAACTGGCTAAGACCAACGTAGCCGTCGTGTGTGCGGGAGCCAAGTCCATCCTCGACATCGGACGTACACTCGAGTACTTGGAGACGCACGGCGTGCCAGTAGTCGGCTACAAAACAAGCGAATTCCCGTCCTTCTATGCGCGCGAGAGCGGATACGGCGTGGACTTCCGATTGGATGAGCCGTCCCAGGTTGCGGATATGCTCCGAACCAAATGGGCGCTAGGTCTAGAAGGCGGTGCCATCATCGCCAACCCGGTCCCAGCCGAATCCGCCATGAACCATCTGGAAATCGAAGGCGTAATTAAGCAAGCGCTGAATGAAGCCAAAGAACAGAACATTACCGGCAAACATGTAACCCCGTTCCTGCTTTCACGCATCAAGCAGCTGACGGACGGAAGAAGCTTGGCTACGAACATCGCGCTCGTCTATCACAACGCGCAGGTAGCCGCACAGATTGCAGTAGCCTTGAAAGCATGAGATAAACCACTTTCAAGGTTTTTCTAAGATGTGCGACCGCGTTCAGCGGAAGAATTGTTCTCCGCGTGGCAACAAAAAGATGCCTCCCCCTTCTAAGAAGGAGAGAGGCATCTTTTTGTTGTATGCGTTACGCACTCCGAACTTTCAATGACTATTGCTCCGTTTGTTCTTCCGCAGCTTGTTGTTCCACGGAATCTTGAACAGCAGCACTCTTTATGTACTCGTCTTGATCACTATTCCATACGTAATCGTAATTCGTCACGTCAGGACGATAGGCTGACGTTTCATTGCTCTGGCTCATGCAGTTCACATCCTTTTTTAACCAAAGTATGCGGCAATCGCGCAGATTTTATGCACATTTTCCCAAGGCTAATCGGGACACTATGTTTACTCTCTCACCCAAACCGTTTTCTGCTGATGAGGGGTTCGCTTCCCCTCAGGCGCTTCCCTCTCGGGATAGCCGATATAGACAAAGCCAACCAACTCTTCTGCTCCTTGAAGACCAAAGACTTCCTTCATCTTCGGATGGTACGTTGGGGCACCAGTCCTCCATATCGTCCCTAAGCCTAGGGCGTGCGCCATGAGAGACATATTATGTACCGCCGCATGAGCAGCAGCATATTCCTCAATCTCCGGCACTCCTGGCAGCGCGGTCGGTGTCACCGCAACGGCGATAACTACAGGTGCACGAAGCGCCTTCTTCTCCTGTGCAGCGCGAAGCTCGGCGATCTCATCCGGACTGATGTCTCCCGCTTCTGCAATAGCAACCTCCGCATAGCCTCGCCCCAGGAGCTTCCTCCCTTCACCCGTCATCACCCAAAATCGCCAGGGCTCGGTTTGACCATGATTTGGCGCCCACACAGCGGCCTCAAGCACCTGCTGAACGAGTTCTTCAGGTACAGCGTCCTGCTTGACTTTGCCAATGCTTCGACGACTGAGAATCGCTTCTTTGACATTCATACTGCCACTCTCCTTTGACTCCATCTCTATCAGCTTAATTGTGCATGATGGCACGGGCTTATGCAATTTTACGCTCATATCTCCGACCGGATCTTCATAGGTTAGCACTACATATCGAAAAAAAATCAAAAGACTCATAAAGGAGACTATTACCGTGGGATATTATATAGAAGTAGAGAGAGGCGTCAACCTATTTGTGGAGGATATCGGAAAAGGCCGCCCCGTCGTCTTTCTTCACGGCTGGCCTGTCAACCACCGCATGTTCGAGTATCAGACGTCCCAGCTACCTAAATTCGGGTTCCGCTGCATCTTAATCGATCTGCGGGGCTTTGGTCAGTCTGACAAGCCCTGGCATGGTTATACCTATGATGCCTTATCCGACGATATTCGCTTTATCCTGGACGCTCTTCAGTTACATAACGTGAAGTTGGTAGGGTTCTCCATGGGGGGAGCCATTGCCGTCCGGTATATGTCTAGGCATTCCGGGCACCGCGTTTCTCAACTTGTCCTGCTAGGCGCCGCAGCCCCTTCCTTCGTTCAGAGGCGCCACTTTCCTTACGGCCAAAAAGCGGAGGATGTCACGCTACTAATCGAGCAGACTATGGAGGACCGCCCTCGTATGCTATCAGACTTTGGCAGCAAATTCTTCGCTTCCCAGCCAAGCAATCCCTTTATGGAGTGGTTCCAATCTCTCGGCTTAACCGCCTCCGCCCGTTCTACAGCAGCAACCGCGGCCTCTCTGCGGGATGAAGACTTGCGAACGGACCTGGCCAAGGTGCAGGTGCCCACTACCATTTTTCACGGTGCTTTAGATCAGATCTGTCCGTTCGATCTGGCAATCAAGATGCATGAGGGTATCAAAGATTCGGCGCTTCTCCGTTTTGAACAAAGCGGTCACGGCCTTTTCTATGATGAACGAAGCAAGTTCAACCAGCACCTTCTTCTGGCTTTACAGGGCGTACGATTCAGGATCGGCGTCTCTCCATAATGAAACAAGAACGAGGAGCTTGGGCGTATTAGGCCTGAGCTCTCTTGTTTGTATGAGCCAGAACAGCCAGAATCTACGAAAATTTGATTCTCTCTTTGGCACTCCTGCCCCTCGATTGACAACAATTTGACAATGACAGTACAAATGTAGCAATGTATAGTTAAGACTACTGAACTGAACATTATGGGTTGTAGATTAGTAGACTTCTGTGCGCAGCACTCATTAATTATATAAATTTTTCTTCTAAATTAGGAGGTACTATGAAAAAGACTCTTTCTTTACTAGCGGCAAGCACAATGGCATTCTCTTTCTTTGCCACTTCGGCCCTCGTAGGCCCGCAGGGAACAGCTTCTGCAGCCGAGGCAGCAGTCAAAACTTCCGCAAGCTTCACGGATTTGCAAGACATTGATGCCGGATTAAAAGCTAAAATCGACGCTATGCTTGAAGCGAAAATTTTCGAAGGCGTATCCGAGGATTCCTTCGGTATTCATGAGAATATGACTCGCGCACAGTTCGCGAAGGTAGCCACTTTGATATTCGGCATTGAGGTTGATCATACTGTTAAAGTATCCAGCTTCGCTGACGTTCATGCGGACGACCCGGCTAACGGTTGGGCGATCCCGTATATCGAAGCAGCCAAGAAAGCCGGATTGATTGATGGTATTACCGATACTACCTTTGCTCCTGGCGATCAGGTTACAACGGGACAATTGGATACTATTCTATTGAAGGGGCTTGGCAAAAAAGTTAGCATGACGGAAAGCCCTTGGTATGCTGATGCAGTCAAACAAGCGACCGGTCTGGGTATTCACCCTGCAGGAAAAGCCGGGGATACCGCGGCCGACCGATCTGATCTTGTAACCAGCTCTTATGCAACTAACGAGCAAATCAAGCCAACAACACCTGAGACACCGGCAGCCGAGCAGACTCCTGTGTCCGTGAAATCCGCGCAAGCATCCAGCGATAACAAGAAAATCACTGTAACTCTGGATGGCGAGGTTGATACAACAAAGGCAACCCTTGCTTTAACAAAGGGAACTGCATCGGTTCAAACGACTGTAGCATGGGCAAGCGACAAGAAATCTGCGACACTTACAGCAGACTCTGCGCTTGATGCCGGCGACTACACCGTTACACTCGGCGGATTGGACGCTTCTCAAGTGAAGACCGCAGCGGCGAGCTTCACTGTGGCAGCTTCTAGCACATCCACCAGCACAGGAAGCACAACGTATACGACTAAAACGTATGAGCTTGCGAACGTACTCGACAGCGGCTTGACGGATGCAGCTACAGGTCTAAACGGACTTGAAACACAAGTCAATGCTGAGAATCCGACTGTGAGTAAATTTGCTAAAGAAATTGAAATTAACGTAACTTCAGGCGGAGATGCGGTAGCAGTGCCAGGTTTGGTCGAAACTATTACATCCACAGATCCAAGCGTAGTAGCCGTAGGCGTCACAGCCGATCATCATGGCTATGCCATCGGTAAAAAAGCAGGAACAGCTACTTTGAACATCTTGTTCAAAGCCATCAATGGCGACATCAAAACCATGCAAGCTAACGTGACTGTAAAATCAGACAGTGTAGCAGGCAAAACCATGGAAGTAGGCAACACTTCCTACGAGGCTTCTTCCTCTACCTTCAACGCTTATGAAGCCATGGATCTGAAGATCGTAGATAACTACGGTATTGAATATGAAAAGGATGAAATTCAGAAATATAACTTTGCCTTGGCCACGTTATTCATTACAAATCATGTAGAAGGTGACAAAGACGCAGGCGCAACAGGCACTGTGGAAGTTGCTCAAGACGGCACTGTAACCATTACCGGCAACGTGACTTCCTTTGAGTTGACATCTGTACTGCCTAGCGGCGCAGAAGCTACCACTTATGTGACGGTTAAGTAGTAGTTATACATGTTTTAACTACAAACAAGGGACGAACCTTAAGTCTTCGACTTCATGGTTCGTCCCTTGCTATATTAAGAGATGACTTTACCCAAGGATTTGATGATATCCTCTCTAAAAGATAGTCCGTTTAATTTTTGAATTTCTTCATAGGCCTCATGCTCGGACATCGCCTGGCGATAAGATCTTGGTGTTGTCATGGCCTGAAACACCTCGACGAGCCCCAACATTTGAGATAGAAGCGGTATCTCGTCTCCCTTGAGCTGATAAGGGTACCCGGTCCCATCCACTTTCTCATGATGATACAGAAAAGCACTCTGTATGAATTGGAAATCCGCGATATCTTGGCATAGCTCTTTGGCCATAAAGCAATGCTCCTTTACAACCTCAAACTCGAATTCAGAGAGCCTGCCCTCTTTTTCAAACATGTAGTCCGGCAGCTTAACACGGCTCACGAAATGAAGCAGTGATAGGAAATCAATTTCCCATTCATGTACCTCCACTTCGCCATGCTCCTTCACTAAGGCCTTCAAAAGAGTACTCATCTCTCCGATTTCTTTGCGAGAGGTTTGTGTTTTACGCTCTCCTACGGAAATGAAGCATTCTAGCATATGTATAACCTGCTGCTTTTGCTTCTGAAAAGATGCCGCCTGCAGCTTCTCGCCTAACTGGCTTAAACTATGCTGAATCAACAGACCCAAAGCAACGGAGCCTAAGGCAAACAAATGCTTCAGAATAATTGAAAGCACCAAAGCTTCCCGGTCAAGCAGACTACTCGATGATTCCATGAAATTAAATATGAAAAAAATAAACAAAAACGCAGCGGAGGCGTATAAATAATAACGAAAAGAAGTAATCAAGCTCACGATAAGCGGAATAGATAACAACAAAACCCACATCTCACGGATATTCATCGGATTGTAAACAGAAACGGCCAAAATAAACAAAAAGGTTCCATAAAGGCCCGCATGCTTGGCTAGCGGATTCACTCGTATAGCCCGAAGCTGCAGCGCATACATTCCCCAAACCAGCAATGACGCGACCAAAAATCCAGTGCAAAAAATCAGTGAATCCACCGTTCTATTCATGATCCAATACACAGATCCAAGCATACAAGCAATTGTCGCTAAGCTTGCTAGCATTGCTAGAAATAACTGATGAGCAGACTGGCCTTGCAGCTTATTCAGCCCCAAGGAGATCCCCCTTGAATCCGGTGACTCCACGGAATTGTACTTTGGCTGAAAAATTGTGGCCCCTTCCATAACATGGGCCAGTGTTCGTAGAATCTGCTCCGGCTCCGTATCCTTCATAATATATCCGTCCACTCCTGCTTTCGCTGCTATATATATATCCTCACTCTCGTCGAAAGCAGTCAAGATCACAATCCTAATATTGGGAAGCTTCTCTTTAATAAACTTAACCGCTTCTATGATCGGGGTGCCAGGCATCTTCAAATCCGAAAGCAGCAGGTCAGGGACAAGCATTAAGCATTGCTCAACGGCTTCGTCTCCATCCCTCGCTTCACCTATAACCTTATATTCTGCTTGTCCGCTAAGCAGTATACGCAACCCTTGCCTGATCATCCGCCGATCATCGGCTATTACCACCTTATACATATGTCGTGCTCCTATCTCTGGGGATGAACGCCGTAATTGTAGTACCAGCAAGCTCTTCGGAATGAAAGGAAAGCGAGCCGTTTAAAGCCTTAATTCGATTCTCCATACCATTGAGGCCAAATTTCCCTTTCGTATCCGCTGCCAGTCCAGGCATCCCTTTACCATCATCTTGAATAATAACCGTCCACTGTACACTTGTTACATTCACTTGAACGGAAAGCCGCTTAGCCTCAGCATGTTTCACTACATTGTTGACAGCCTCCTCAACCAAGTGATAGATGGTCTCCTCGATCTCAAGCCTCTCATGAGGAATCCATCCGGAATGCTCAAAGACGGGATGTATACCCGTATTCACTGTAATTCGCTTCAGCAGCTGCTGAATAGCATGATGAAGATTAAACTTTCTCTTCTCATCCTTAAGTTCAACAATAAAACTGCGAATCCCCCGATGACTTTCTTTTACCTTCTTCTCTATCTCTGTTAGAATGGAAACCGTTTCGGACGAAATTTCAGAAGACAGTGCGCTTCTCAATTGAAACAATTGGATGGATATAAAGAACAATTCTTGAGCAATGCCATCGTGAATATTTTGGGCAATATGATCCCGTTCAAGCGTGACCGCGCTTTTCTGGACATTTCGTAAAATTTCCTGATATTCATAGTGAACTTCATGCTGAGCCAGGATTAGCTTCATATATTTTTTATGATATTCGGCTAACTCATCCGGCTCAGCTTCGACTAACAGCCAGCCATAACGCTGACCGTTACAGAGACGCAGCGTCTGTATGTACAAGGATACTATTTGCCCTGTCGGCGAAGGCACATACCTATAAGCACTATCCTCCTCCAACGGATGCTGATTGAAATAATTATTGTAGTACGTGTGCGTCCAGCTCTCAGACTTCTCAAATACAGATGAATCATCCATACACAAGAGGATCGTACGGTTACCTAAAATCTCTCGCAACAGCTCCTCCATATACAGAACCTGTCCTCTTCCCTTATCCTTAGAAAGCTTCTCTCTTGAAGCATAGATCAGGTCCAGCTTCCTGAAATGAATCTTCAACCGCCCCGCCCAATACTGCACGGTCCCAACAGCGCCATAAAAGAAAAGTATATAAAAACCGTATTGCAGTTGTTCCTCGATATATGGTAGAACTGCACGATCATATAAGAGCGCCAAAACAATAGGCAGCGCTGCGAGATAGAGCAGCCAAACCGCATGGCAAAAGCGCCAGTCTGCATACTGCTTAATTACCAGTAAACCTATCACAAAGTAACAGAGGAACGGACTCGAGAGCCCCCCTGTCCCCCATAAGAAATAAACAGATAAGCATAGATTCAGTACATTACATAGGCGTGATATTTTGCTATGGGGATTATTGAGATGAAGCAAACCAAATACAAATTGAATAAGCAGGAACATTAATAATAACGCGTCAAGATGCACTCCATTTCTACCGTAGATCAAAAGTCCTAGCAGAAGAGCTGCAAACTGAAAAAGTAAGTACCCAAATAGAGCTTCCCGCTTAAAATATGACATAAAATACCACCACTTCTCAAAAATAAGTAGTCAAAAAGTAATATTTATTATACAATGGAAACTGCAGGAAATTACACCAAGGACTAACGAACTATTGTATATTATCATATTTTTCTCGTTAATGGAGGAAGACGATATGATCAACATGATCATTCTAGATGACCATCCCCTAGTGCGCCAAGGAATTCGCATGGTCGTGGCTGCGGGACATAACTTGAACATCATTGGAGAGGCATCGAGCGCTAACGATGCTTTACAGCTGCTGGATACAACTAAACCGGAACTCGTATTGGTTGATTTAAACTTAGGCAATGATAATGGCCTAGATTTCATACAAGAAGCCAGACGAATGGGGCACCTTTGTAAATATATGATTCTGACTTCTTCCATAACCCGCGGCGAGCTTCAATTGGCACAGTCCCTGCAAGTAGAAGGAATATGTCTGAAAGAAGCACTCCCCGAGGACCTGCTTTATGCAGTTGAGGTAGTCGCCCGTGGACGCAAGTATTACGACCCGGTCTTTATGGATACAATCATGGAGCAAGGCCCAGCCAATATGGAAACAGACCTTTCCGACCTGACACCTAAGGAGCTGGAAGTCTTACTAACCTTAGGTAAGGGCAGATCGAACAAAGAGATCGCAACCGAGCTTTATATCACCGAATTCACCGTTAAAAAGCATGTTAGCCAAATCCTTGCCAAGCTCCATTTAGCAGACCGCACTCAAGCAGCTCTTTATGCTTATTCCAAAGGCCTGGTCCAATTCGAGCTGCAACGCGAGGCCTAATATATGACGAAAGATCCGCGGAAGCCGCCGGATCTTTTTTTACCTACTTATAATTTCAAAGGCTTGGCAATGCGATACATCGGAAATAGGGAAACTGCAGCATAGCCTCTGACTGCACTAATATGAATTTGGCCGATCTGCGGATCCCGGCTATCAAGACTTGCACCTGGCGTACGATTGTCACCGGCTACAAAAATGTAATTATTCTTTATGGTTTGCTCTTCCATATCCTGCGATTTTCCAAACGTATATAGCTCTGGAAGCGGATTATCATTCACAAACACTACCCCGTCGCGGATTGCTATGCGATCACCTTCGACAGCTATCACACGTTTAACGATACTGTAATCCAATCGGCTATCCTTAATAACTACAACATCCCCGTACACAGGCTGGCTGTAAAACAACGGAATTTTATTTAATAGTACAATACTTGAATTTTGAAGTGTGGGATTCATCGAGTTTCCAGATACTCGGGTCAATCCGATCATATTATTAATAAGCATATAGGCTATTCCCAGAAGAACGAAAAACCTGATCCATCCCCATACCTCATTTTTTTCTTAACACCAGGAATTCCATTCTCCAGAGTTGCTTCCGTCATAGTCTGCTCTCCCTCTAAGTGTCATAAACTATTGTTCACCATATACGTCATCGGTCACAGCGGGAACCGTTTCTTCCTGCGTAGTCGGAGCTGTTTCAGAATATTCAGGGGTTCCCACAACAGGCGGCGATGTGATTGCATCCGCTGGTTTGCTGTCTTCAGCAGAAGCCGGATCCTGGGAAGGCTCGGCTGCACTGTTATCCTGAGATGGTGCCGGACCTGGAGGCACAGCTGCACCGCTATCTTGTGCAGGTCCCGCCGGTATGGCTCCAGGAGCTTGTCCCACCGTTACAGGAGTAGCAGGTGTAAACACAACAGCCGGAGGTACATATGTAGCAGCCAACGAATCCATAGCAGCTTTAGCGCTATTCTCAATTAACAAAAGCTTTTCCTCGATTTGTTGACGATCAACTTCTGTCTTTACATCCATTTTATCTACAAGCTCTTGCGCATATTGCTGAATCGCTTGGATGCGGAGCTGCTTCTGTTCTTCTGTAAATCCTTCCAGTTCTTGAGAGGATCTATTAAGTCGTTGCTGCAGTTCTTTCTTTAACATGTTTTTTTGCTTTTCTGTTTCGGACTTCATGGACTCGTCTAAGCTTTGTAAAATAATCTCCGTCTTCTTGTTGAACCAAGCATTCAAAGAAGCAGCAATATCTACATCTGCGTAAGAAACACTTGTTGTAGCAGCAACTATAGCGGTTAAAGAAACAAATCCAGCAACGATTTTTCTTTTTGACTTAAGATTCATAAATTTACCCTCCCTCATCCTTAATTAAAATAAGCTAGAAGGTCCGAGAGGACCTTCTATTAGATTTAACATCTTACCACAAACGTGTCCCGTCGATATCGTTTACAATGTTATCCAAATCTTTTAGAGCTTTATCTTCAAGAGACTTACCTTGATTTGTAATGGCATCTTTGTTTTGTTTTTCAAGATCATCAGCAAGCTTTTGAAGTTCAGCCTTCTTATCAATAACTTGTTTATCCAGGTTTGCCTTAATTTCAGTATCAGCAGTTTCTCTTTCTTTTTGAAGAAGATCTTTCAGTTCACCTTTTGTTTCTTCAATTTTCTTGTTTAAATCTTGAACTGCTTGAGTCTGAGCCGTAGCAACCGTTGTGTTCAGACCATTCAAGGAAGCAGCACCTTGCGCGGGAACATCTTTCTTAATGTTTGCTGTTCCAGTATCAGCAATCCCTTTAACAATACCGTTATTAATACCATTAGAAAACGCTACCGCTGAATCATACTCACCAGGCATATATGATTTTATGTCCTTTGACTTACTGTCCAATTGACTTGCGTATTGATCAACACTTTTTGTAATATTTCCAGTTACTCGGCTTGTCTCTGTGTCACCAGTTACTTTAACATTTGTTACAGCATTGCTGTCAATCGCAGCAGAATCTGATTTGAATTGAGCAGATTGATTTTTAACATAACCAGCCACATCACCGGCTATTAGACCTTTAGTAATTGTGGAAGCAGCAATATACCAATTTTGAAGTTGTCCTCCTGCATCTTTAGCTGCAAAAGCTGTCCCCATTCCTGCTACTAAACCTGTCGCAATAACACCAACTGCAATTTTGCTTTTCAAAGATTTCATTGTCGATCATTCTCCTTTAGATTTTTATATGTTTGAACTGTGTTCACGAGAAGTGAACCCATTAATCCCAAAACTGACTAATCCGCACAAGCCCTTTTCACGTAAAACCTCTTCAAAAAATTTACTGAACCATACTTGATGTCATCTCTTTAATCGACTTGTCAACCGTTTGATCAAGTTCAATATCGAACTGCTCACTAGTTTCTTTGACATATCGTTCAAATTGATTTTTGGCAGATTGAATTTTAAGTTGCTTACTCGCTTGTTCGATTTGGGCTTGATAGGAAGCATTGACTGTCTGAATACTACCTATCACTTGCATACCAGCTTCAAATTCAACCTTCTTCAATTTTCCATTTGTTCGTGAAATCATATCTTGAATAGCATCTTTCAGTTCCTTTACAGAATGGTTGGATTGCTGACGAATCAAGATACCTTTCGCACTGCTTATAGAATCATGAAGTTGTGCTTGATACCAGTTCTGCAGAACGTTCCCTGCGTCTGAGTACGCATATGCGGTACTCATGGTATAGAGTGTTGAAATCATCAATGAAGCGACAGCAACTTTACATTTCAGACGGTTCATTGTGTTCTCTCTACCTCCTCCACGCAACTCCCGCTTACAAAACCTAGTATACCTTCCGATACGTTTTGTGACATTGCCCCTTAGAGTAATCTTTGGCTGCTCCTATTGAGGGGGTTATGGTATACTTTCGTACCAGTCGCTCCCCCTCGGAAGCAGCACATACCAAAAAAGGTGCCCTGCCATCACTGGCAGAGCACCTTTTTTGCTTCTTTATCCAATCGTATAAAACTTCTCCAGCCGCTCCACGATCTCTTTTTCCGAATCGTCTACGACGGTTTGGTACTGAGGTTTATCCATTAATGCGGCGATTTGTTCCGGGAAGGTTTGCTCGATATCGCATTTTTCAATGGACTCGTTAAACTTCGCCGGATGAGCCGTTGCAAGCGTCACGCACACTTCGTCTTGCGGATTACGCTTCTCGTAAGCCGCGACACCGCAGGCGGTATGCGGGTCGAGCAAGTAGTCATTGTTCTTGTAGTAGCTGCTGATGGTTTGCAGGCACTCATCCCCGCTAACACCATGAGCCGCGAAGTCCTGCTGGACTTGGCCAAGCAGCTCCTCGCTGATGCGAATTTCGCCTTCAGCTTTAAACTGCGCCATATAGGAAGCAACCTTCTCCGCGTCTTCTCCAACCAGATAGTACAGGTAACGTTCAAAATTACTCGCCACCTGAATATCCATGGAAGGGCTGTAAGTGCTGACGAATTGTCCTGGCTTATAGACACCCTCTTGAATGAAGCGTTCCAGGATGTTGTTTTCGTTGGTTGCCAGGATCAGTTTGCCGACCGGCAATCCCATTCTTTTCGCTAAGTAGCCTGCAAAAATATCGCCAAAATTACCTGTTGGCACACTGAAGTTCACAGTTTGTGCGCTTGAAGCTCCAGCAACCTTGAAGTAAGCGTAGAAGTAATACACCGTCTGAGCCAAAATCCGCACAAAGTTGATCGAGTTGATGGCACGGAGGTGATATTTATTCTTGAACTCCACATCAGCAAACAGATCTTTAATAATTCTTTGGCAGTCGTCAAAGGTTCCCTTGACCGAAAGGTTGAGGACGTTCTCGTCATTGACAGTCGTCATTTGCAGCTCTTGCACTTTACTGACCTTCTGGTGAGGGTGCAGGATACAAATGCGGATGCCTTCCTTGCCTCTGACGCCTTCGATTGCCGAAGCGCCGGTGTCTCCGGATGTCGCACCCAGAATATGAATGATCGTATTCTTCTTCTTGGACACGTAGGAATACAGGTTGCCAAGGAACTGCAGCGCGATATCTTTAAAAGCAAACGTCGGGCCGTGGAACAGCTCCATCACGTGCATATTGTCCGTCACTTTGCGAACTGGAGTAACCTCGGGGTCACGGAAGGTCGCATAGCTGTCGCGAATCAGACTTTTCAAATCATCCTGAGGAATTTCATCGTTTGTGTAGAGCGAGAACACCTCATAGGCTAATTCCTGATAAGTCATGGAAGCCATTTGCTGCAATTTATCCTGCGGAATTTGCGGGATTTGCGCCGGAATCAAGAGTCCCCCGTCATCCGCCAGTCCCATCAACACGGTGTCGATGAACCCGATTTTTTCTACTTTGCCTCTAGTGCTTATAAACTCCATAGTCATCCCCTCATATGCATATTGAACCTATTATAACAGAAAAATGAAATCATCTCCGCAAAAGTAGAGTAAGACGGGGGATTACTCCCCCGGACTCCTCATCAAACCGTGCATGCGGATTTCCCGCACACGGCTTTCCTTCGTCAGTTCCCCATCTTCAGGAGTGAGTCGTCTTCACCCGTCACCGGATTGCAAATTTCACTGCTGAATTAGAAACGTGTGGTGAGTAAGTTTGTTAGAAATACCATCCCTGCTTCTTCCAATACTTTGTTTGGAATAAGCCGGTTTGAAACCGTAGACTTCTTTTTCCGCATAAAAGCTCGCACTCTCATGCGTGTCCATTCGTCTAGGCGTTGAAACTTTTTCTTTACGTTCCCAATCCCAAAATAGTTACCAAACCCGCGTGACACTTCATTTAGCTTCTTCATCATTTCGTTAAGGTTGTTACCTTGCTGCCTTCGGGTGATCTTGTGGACTTTCTCTTTGTACTTCTTCACTTTTGCGTCCGGCAAGATGAGATATTCTTTCCAGAAGTCAAATCCTAGAAAACGGAATCCTTCATCGAATTGCACCACTTTCGTTTTCTCTGGATGCATTCTCAGCTGAAGTTCCCCTTCTAAGATGGTTTTTGCCGTTTGGTATGCTTCTTCTGCTCGCTCCTTTGTTTTGCAAAGAATAACTGCATCATCTGCATATCTGACCACAGCAAACCCCTTCTCCTTCATACTCCAGTCGAAATGATTCAGATATAGATTCGCAAGTAATGGACTGATGACCCCGCCTTGTGGGGACCCGACTAACGTTTCATGGAACTGATCATCTTCCATGACTCCTGCGGTGAGCCATCCGCGAATGAGCGTCAGCACTTTACCGTCGGTTATTCGTTCACGAACCTTTTCCATCAGCAGTTCATGCGGAATTTCATCGAAAAAGGATATAATGTCGAGGTCTACCACATAGTCGTATCCGCCGCGCTTTGCTCGTCGAATCGTGTTTATTGCTTGATGCGCAGAGTATCCAGGTCGGAAGCCAAAGCTGTAGTAGTAGAAGTCTTGCTCAAAGATCGGCTCGATGATTTGACGTACAGCCTGCTGGCATACGCGATCTCGGATTGTGGGAATGCCTAACGGTCTTAACTTCCCGTTTTCCTTCTCGATGAAATGTCGCCTGACAGGGTCGGGTTTGTACCGATCTTGTTGCAGTAGCCTTTGGATTTCCTTTAGGTTGATGCCTATGTTCTTCTCGAACATACCAATGCTTACCCCATCAATTCCGCCACTTCCTTGATTCTTCTTTACTGCCAGCCAGGCTTCATTCAGATTGTCCATTTGATATATTTTGTCGATCAGGGAGTAGTATCGTCGTTTCGGTTTCATTGGTGTTTCACCACCTTTACCTGCTACTCACCAAGCTGATCTTGTTCGCGCTACAGATGATCGATTCCTTACTCGTTCTACCTCATGCAACCGCGTGTTAGAAAAAATTTTTTTTTCAATCGCTCCTGTTGCCTGAGGTGTACTCAGGTCGCCAGTTTGCCTCTATCCCCAAGCGCTATCTCGCTCTCGGCGGGACGCACCCTCTTGGTCATACCCTCTCTGGTTTAAGGCGCTTACGATCTCCACTCACTTGAACTCACAGTCTTTGACGAAGCACGTTCCCTTTGCCTCTGTCTTCCCTCTTTTGAAGTGGAAGCAGGTTATGCGACTAAGAATATTTTTTTCCCCACGCGCATACTCATCCGAGTTTTCCCCTCTAGACTGTTACCAGCTTTCATCGGCTCAGACTTATTCGCTACTACGGAACGATCCGCCATCTCGCAGTTCATCGATTTGGCTTTCCCCTTAGGGTTATACCTTGCCTACCTCACACGCGTTTGCGCAGAGGAAACTACGAGACTTCCCTCAGTTATCTGCACATTCTGTTCCATCCATCCTGACCCTAATCACGTAGATGAGCCTTGCAGGTCATATCCCTTTCGCGCTTTCCTGCAAGATATGCCTATGGCATAGATTTCCCCGTTTTTCCGGCGGGTCATCCAACATCTCCGCCACCTCTGGTTCACCGCATTCCGGGCTGGACTTTGCCTGCAGGCCCTTCGGATTCCCCCTCGCGAGAGACACCCTGCCAATCCTTCTCCTACTGGAGTTAGGACTTCTGCTTCGGCTACGGCACTTTAAAGGGTAAAGTTACCGAGTGGATTTGAACCACTTAGATTGTGCGACTGTGAGGCGCACGAAAAAGCCGATTCAGAGGAATCGGGGGAGAATGTTGATCAAGTTGGATCCATTACGAGCTTCAGTAGATTTTCTCCGAGTGCTGTTGACATTTTGTTATTGGATTGAAATAAGAGCCTTCTAAGGTGATAACAAAACTGTCAAAGGCACCCGCTACGCTTCTCCGAAAACTACGGAGCTCTTCATTCCAGTTAATCAACAGTCTCTCCAATTCAAATGAATCGGGCCTTCTTCTTCCGAGCATCAGCGAACGTCCGTAATTGCGGTGAAAGGCAGGACATGGCCGCATAGATACGAAAGTGTAAGCAGCAGTGCGATACTGAGCGCGTACCAGATATCGACCGGCGAATACCGGATATGGTAATAGTAAGTGCGCTGCTTGCCGACCGAGAAGCGTTTGGCTTCCATCGCAACGGCTGTCCGGTGGGCACGCCTGATGCTTTGGGCAAGCAAAGGGATCGAGTACATACGGAGCGTTGTGTACCAGCTGGTCAGAAGATTGCGCTTCTTACGGCCGCGGACTTTGAGCGCATGTCGCAAGGTTTGGAACTCTTCTATTAGAGTTGGAATCATCCGCAAAGCAGCCAGAAAGCTGTATGCATATTTAGGCGGAACCTTCCATTGCTGCATTAGCGAATAAAATAGGGCAACGGGCCGCGTCGTCAGACTGAACAAAAGACCAACAGATGCTACCTGCAGAGCACGAAAGCCCAGATGAATCCCCCGAAAGAAACTCTCCTCCGTAACATGAATGATGCCATATCGGAACCAGGTTGTCGTTCCCTCTCCGAACATCATCATGCCGGTAGCCGACGAGATAAAGATGAGCAGGAACGGTGACGTATAAAGCAGAATCCGCTTCATAGGATGGCCAGTTAGCAGCAGCAGGCACAGAATCGTCCCAGCCGTTAGGTACATCATGACATTAACATTGTGCGTAAACAAAACCATGGCAAACAAAGCAACGGAGGCAAGGAGCTTTACGCCGGGGTTCACCCGGTGCAGCCACGTTTCACGAAATGCAAAGCTCAGTTGCATAGCAGCACCTCCCCCTTCTCACTTTGCTCGAATTGCTCCAAGTATTGACCGGGAGTCAAGTCGGATACTTGGCCGCGCTGAACTTGCCACACCCGGTCCGCGAATCGCTGAATGATATGATGGTCATGCGTCACCATCATGATGGAGGTTCCTTCTTGCCTTAACTCCTCTAGCATCTCCAGCATATGAAACGTATTACGGGCATCCAGCCCGAAAGTAGGCTCGTCAAGAAGTAGGATGCGCTGCTTACGCACAAGAGCGGAGGCGACGCTTAGCCTGCGTTTTTGTCCCATAGAGAGTTGAAAGGGATGCCTGCTTCGGAGCTCAACCAGCTGATACTTTCGAAGCAGCTCTTCGACCTGCCCCTCTTGCCCCTCCTCCAAGGAATAGGCGATTTCCTCCTCTACCGACCCGGTCACGAATTGAAACTCCGGATTTTGAAATACAAAAGCGACGTGATCGGCGATGTCTGCTACTTTTTTACCACGGACTCCGGCAATCTCGCAAATGCCCTTCGTAGGAACAAGCCGCATCATGCCTAGGAGCAGTGAGCTTTTGCCTGCACCGTTATGTCCGGCAACGGCAACCCACTCCCTTGATCCAACGGTCAGCATGCCGGTCTCCAGCTTCACCTCGCCGCCGCGCAGCGCTTGAAAGCCGTCGAGAGTGATGAGCACCTCACGTTCGGAAGAAGGTGCAGCCGCTTCCTTGCAAATGTCTCCACGTTCCGTATCGTAATCCTCCCAAACTCCAGGATACCAAATGCCAAAGTCAATGAGTTCCTTCTTATAGGAAGCGAATACCGCTGCAGGCTCGCCATCCGCAAGGATTTCGCCATTTGACGTCAAAACAATAACCCGGTCGATCAGATCGAGAATGCCGTGTATCTTATGCTCGACGATGAGCAGCGTTTTGCCTTCGCTTGTTGCCCGAATGGTTTCCCACACCTGCTGCGTCCCTTCTTCATCCAGAAGCGCAGTCGGTTCGTCCAGGAAGAGCACTTCCGGCTCCAAGGCGAGGACGCTTGCAATAGCCAACCGCTGCTTCATCCCCTGCGATAAATTTTGAATCGGGGTGTGGATGTCTTCGAATTGAAGCCCGACCAGCTCCAGATAGTGCCGAATGAGTGCAGGCATTTGCTCGCGCGGCACTTGCATATTTTCCAAAACAAAGGCAATCTCTTCATCGACATAGGGCATGCAGAACTGCGTATCCGGGTCCTGAAATACATAGCCCCAGCGCTCCGGGGTACGGAGTTCCTCGGCTTTCATCGGGATCTCAATCACACTCGGCACCATCCCGCTCAGCACTTGCAGCAGTGTCGATTTACCACAGCCGCTTGGTCCGAGCAGAAGCACTTTTTCACCTGGTCTGAACGAAAAGGAAACCCCCTTGAATAACAGGGGGCGTCGTCTCCGGGATATTTGAGCCGCAAATCAGTCACGGCTGCTGCAACACGGGGGTTATAGTTGTCATACGATTACCTCAATTGATCGTAGTCTTTTTTGCGATGCAGGGCGAATGGCATTCAGAACGCCGGTGCGCTCGATAGCAGCCGCCAGGTAGTAGGCGATAAAGCCGGAAATCACGATACTTCCAATCAGTCGGAACCCGATGAACAAGCAGTAGTTCCAGAAGGTCATGGATTCAATGTATCCATAGTAAGCGTCAACGAATAAAGACAATATCGCGGAACCGATCGATGCAAGAACCACAACACCAACACTCGTTTTACGATAAAGGAATAATGCAAATATAAGTTCAGCGCCCAGGCCTTGCAGCAGTCCATAAACAAGTGTGGAAATTCCCCACTCCCCGCCAAAAAAAGTCTCAATCGTTGCAGCCGCAACCTCCGCCAAAACGGCTACCCACGGCTTGCGAATAACCAAAAATGCAAATGTTGCCGCGATGAACCACATTCCATAGCTCAGCTGCTCGGCGTGTAGACCAAGCGGTTGAATGATGTCATACATCGGCCCCCATATTTTATAAATAACTCCGAATACTGCAGCAATCACAATGGTAACCAGAATATCGGTCAGCTTTAAAGACTTGGATACAGCTTGTGAATTAGCCATCCTTCATCAACTTCCTTTCTTCCCCTTAGTATGTATAGATGTACACCTCAGCAAACACAAAAAAGCCCGCCGGGCATGCGGCAGGCATACATACCGCGCAAAAACAATCACGGCATCTACTCGTTGGCATTCCCAGGGATTCAATAGACAAAATAAAACCACCTATTGAATGGATCCGTAGGCGGTTGTTAGGTCTATAAGTGAATGGAAAAACACAAACACTTGTAGTTCATCATTTCTCTGCGCAGGCATTATCCTGATCAGATTAAACGGTCAGCGGCACACGCCCGCACTCTCAGCCTGACTTCATCAAGCTCCCGGATCGGCTATTCAGTTGTTTGCTATTGTGACTATATCACCAGAGATATGGAAATGCAATGATTTTTATTTCCACACTCAGCCGTTCCTCAGGAAGCTCTCATGGTTTCTTAAGTTCATACTCAGGGGAAATTCAGGAAAGGGGGCTAATATAAGTCTTGTAAACAACAACTCAACTAAAAAGGTGGTAATCATAATGAAAGCAATCAACAAAAAAATCCTAGCAGGCACAATCGCAGCATCCTTCGTACTTGGCGTTGGCTTCGTTGGTTCTTTACATAATCAAGCCTTCGCAGCAACAGACAGCACCAGCACTACTGCACAAACGCAAAAGACAGCAAAAAACGGCAGTTCATTCGGAGGCTTTGGAAACCATGGAGACCGTGGAGGACGTATGGGTGGCAGCAACCAAGGCGCTCCTGCCGGCAAAGGAATGGGCGGTATGCACGGCGGCAACCTACTAAAAGAAGCGGCTACAATTCTAGGCACAGATGAGAGCTCGCTCCAAACCTCGCTGCAAGGAGGCCAAACACTGTTGGATCTCGCGACAGCGGCAGGCCTGAGCGAAGATGATTTCGTGGCGAAGCTAGTTGCTGCAGAAACGACTTCCATTAACGCGCAGGTAACAGCAGGTACACTGACTCAGGACCAAGCGGATAAGCTTACTGCTGACCTAGCGACTCGCATCAAAAATCAGGTGGAGAATAAAGGCTTTGCCGGGAAAAATGGCGGATTCTCAGGTGCACCCGGCGCCTCTGGCGGCAAAGGAATGGGCGGCAGGAGCGGTGGCAATCTTTTGAAAGAAGCGGCTACCATCCTGGGTACTGATGAGAGCACACTTCAAACTTCACTGCAAGGCGGCCAATCACTGCTAGATCTCGCAACGGCAGCAGGCTTGAGTGAGGATGACTTCTTGGCGAAGCTCACAGCCGCAGAAACGGCTTCCATTAATGAGCAAGTCACGGCGGGTACACTAACACAAACTCAAGCTGATCAAATGATTTCTGATCTGTCCACTCGCCTGAAGCAGCGTATTGAAAACGCAGGAATTCAAGGAGGAAAAGACGGTCAGGGTCATGGAGGCAAAGGCTTTGGTTTTGGCGGATTTGAATCTCTAACAACGATTCTGGGCATTACACAGGATGAGCTCAAGACACAACTTGACGCCGGTAAATCGGTCGCTGAGGTTGCTTCCGCGCAAGGTATCAGCGAAGATGACTTGATCAGCAAGTTGAAGGACAGCATGAACGATAAGCTGAAGCAGTTTGTAGAAGATAAGCATCAGAAGCCTGCTGCTCCTGCTTCGGGCGCGGAAACCGGCGATAGCACAGCAGCAGTAAACTAGCAGCGCAACAGTGAACGAATAGCGCAGCTGTGAATGAATAGAAACGAAGCACCGTTCTTCTTCCGTTCCGGGAGAGAGCGGTGCTTTTTTTGTTTTCAATATTGAGCAGCGTTTCGTAAGAAAGTAGCAGAGTTTGTTGATAAAGCAGTGTTCACCTCTTGACTACTACTTCACATGGAAATCGCCATAATCAATGAGCATGATCCTATCATTTCTTTTCTTATATCGGATATTATGCCATCTGGGTTCTTTATTTTTCATATTGATGATATCGCCCGCTTCGATATCCAGCTTTTTAAATTCTTTATACAATTGGTATACCTTGCGCCTGTTCTCTGCGGTATCTGCAAGCATCCTACCGAACTTTTTCATGACAATCCATCCCTCTCCATACTCTTTGATCTCGGCCAAGTTTTGTTTGAGAGGCAATGGTACCCTTTCATAGATATCCGTTTCTTTTTGGCAGGATACAATGCCTTGTCTAATAATAGCGACCTTCAGAATGTAGCCGTTGCCAAGGTCATACACAATGCGGCGTGATCCACATCCAACTTCCTCAAAGGGCAGGTTCAATCCAGTCTTAGCGGCCTCTCTTTTATTCGCGGGGGCACTGTCTCTCCGCTTTATTTTTTTGATCCATTTATGAATGACAGACCGATATTCAGATTTTAAAATTGTATCAGTCATACGATCACCCTTTTATTCTTCCATTAACATATCATATGCAAATATGATCAAAGGGTATGGATGTTTGCAAATGGACGATACTACTATTTTGCTAATCTCTGAATTCAGCCGACTTTCAGTTTGCATTCATTTCTCTTTCAGCTTACGGCTATATACTGAGGTCATGAAAGATTTGGCAGGAGGAGCCCAACATGACCATTCGCAAAAAATTACTTACAGGCATTTCTGCAATTATGCTTTTGTTCGTCCTTACGATAGCCAGTACGACATTCTTGCAGATCAGGCTAGCGGATCTCACGAAGACAATGATTGCCAATAAGGACAAGCTGACCGACATCGAAAAGCTGCATTATCTGGCCCGCACCATTGACGACCGTGCCGCCAGGTACTTGCTCAGCAGCGACCAGGAATCCCTAACTGGATATGAAAATTCCCTTCAAGTCATGACAGATCAGCTCCAAACGATTCAAAATCAGGACCACGATGATACTGAATTACAAGCCATTAACGAATTTCAAGATAATTGGAAACAGTACTTAGCCAACAATGATGCCACCTTCGCTCTTCATAAGCAGGGTTCGATTGAAAAGGCACAATCCGCGTTCATTCAAAATCCCCTGGACAGCGTACTTGATCCTTTAATTACATACCGCTCCCAAATTACCGACAAGGTGGCGGACGAACAGCAAGAGCTCGATGCTAAGAATCAACTAGTCGCTACAATCAGTCCGATCATTACGGTCACAGCCATTCTGCTCGGCATCACTTTGGCACTCATGATTGCTAAAGGCATAGCCCGCCCGATTCAGCTTGTCTCCCGCCAGTTAAAAGAAATTGCCGAGGGTGAAGCCGACCTGACCAAAACCATCACGGTCCGCTCCAAGGATGAAGTGGGGGACCTGGCTGCATACTTCAACCAAATGCTCGGAAATCTGCGCAGCATGATTGAGCAAATCGGGGATTCGGCCGTTCACGTCTCAGCCTCCTCGGAACAGCTCAACAACGCTTCGGCGCAAGGACGGAAGAGCAGCGAACGAATGCACCACATTTTGTATGCTGTTGCGCAAGTTTCCCATAAGCAGGTTAGCGATCTGCGAAATAATCAAACGACCATTCATGAAATCTCTACGGGCATTCAGCAAGTTGCCGAGCACGTGCAGGAGGTCTCGCAAGCATCCACACAATCTTCTCAGTTTGCAGCCTCCGGGCATCATGCCATTCAGACAGCTGGCATTCAAATGAAATCAATCCAGCACTCCATTCGGGATTTATCCGATGTCATGCATGTATTCGCGAATCGTTCCAAAGAAATCGAACAAATCATCGCCGTAATTACAGAGATTGCCGCACAAACGAATTTGCTCGCGCTGAACGCTTCCATCGAAGCGGCTCGGGCAGGTGAACACGGCCGTGGATTTACTGTCGTAGCCAATGAGGTGAAGAAACTGGCCGATCAATCCAGTGGATCTGCCGGCCAAATTACACGGCTTGTCCGAGCCATTCAGAACGATACGGTATCGGCTCTACACTCCATGGAAACTAGCATGCACGAAGTCGCTGCGGGCGAAGCTATCCTTGCCGAGGCCGGACTTGCCTTCGGCTCCATTCAGCAATCGGTTGACGGCGTTGCATCCCAGGTGGAAGAGGTATCAGCTGCCGTGGAGCAAATTGCGGCCAGCTCACAGGAAATCGTCAACTCCATGTCACAGCTCGCACAAGTGTCGCTAGAATCCGCAGCGGATACCCAGTCGATCAGCGCATCCTCGGAATTCCAGGTGCGTTCCATGGATGAAATTTCGCAATCCGCTGCTGCCTTGTCTCAAATGTCCGAGCAGCTCCGCCGCATGGTACAGCGTTTTCGAGTATGATCCGACAGCTGGCAGCTCGCAACTCCACAAAGCAGTCACCGATACGTTCGCTCCATATAGCAGCCGAATCCTATGACTTGAAAATAAAGTCGTTACCATTATCAAGCGCTTCCCCGGCATCCTAAGCGGGAAGCGCTTTTTACCGTCTGCAGCCTGTATCATACCCTCTGATAGCAGCGAATATAGTCGATTACAAACTCAGTGGGATATTCAGGCTTTGCTGTTGATCCGCTCTCTTGCGGCGGGATCTCATATAGGTTCAGCATAAGCTGCATCGGGTACTGCGGAGATTGCTTAGAGCTATGGATGAGTTGGTTATCCAAATAAAATTCGACTCCATTCTCCGTCCAATCCACAGCGTACAGATGAAACTGGGTAGGGTCTATGGAAAAGGGCTTTTCGAAGAACTCATCTTGAATAGTGGGATCACCAAAAGGATGGATACCGAACCCTATGAGGCATCGATCCTCAGCAACATTCCAGCCTTTTAGCTCAAAAGGGCATATTTCAGCTGAACGATCAGGCTGATCCTCAAAGCCTATCATCCACAACGCACAGACATTATTGGGATTGCTTAATCCTTTGGCGCGAATTTCAAAATAACCGTACTGCTGAATAAATAGCTGTTCAGTTGCCTGCTCTTCGCGTACCCTACACTCTCCCGAGAAGTTATGCTGGCCCTGCTTGCTGCCTAAAGGACCGGAGAATACCCCCGTCTGAAGATTGCTGACTTTAACCCCTCCATTAAACTCCGGGCACCATGGCTGCTGATCCGCCTTAATCTGTAAAATAAGCTCACTGTCCTGAATTCTGTAAGAAGCGCAGGAATTCTTCCTGCTGCTCCATTGCGGCAAATAGTACGGCAGCCATTTAGCACGGTCTAGCTCAACATCATTAAAATCATCATGAAATGTCACGATATAGCCTGGTTTATCTAAATGATTTCTTGGGAAACTCTCTTCCATCCTCACACAACCCCTATTTATCTGGAATTTATTGTATATATCATAACACATTCCCTCTCGAAAGCAAGAACATTTGTTCGTTATTCATTTATGAAAGCACGAATCATCAGTTCCTTTGAACTCAACCGAGTGCAGATGATATTTTGCTAGCGGCTTACAATAAGAGCGAACAGCTCATCCGATTATTTGCGTACCGACTCCCTATCGGCCAAGTATGTCGTCGGCACCTCGCCGGTCAGCTTTTTAAATATGCGATAAAAATAAGAAGGGTCCGCGTAGCCGACAAACTCGGCGATTTCCGTTACATTTAGCGCCGAATGCCGGAGCATATAGATCGCTGTTTTGACACGCAGTGCGTGTACATAATCACTGATCGTTTGTCCGGTCAGCCCGCGAAACAGGGTAGCCGTATAGTTGGGCGAACGCCCTACCGCGGCGCCGAGCTCCTCCTTCGTTACCTGTTCGCGGTAATGGTCCTGCAGGTACTCTTTCATCTGAATCAGCAGCAGCTCCGTATGGCGCGTTCCCGCCCCTTGATCGCATTCCCTCTGCACGTGCACCAACACCTCTGCAAAAAGGGATTCACACATCACCTCATAGTAGGACTGCTTCTCCTGCCACTGGTCATGCATAGTGCGAAGCCTTTCCAGAATCAGTTCATATTTAGCGATCCTTCGGTATGTGATCTCGAGAGATGTAAGTATAGGCAGCGCTAAAAGTTTGCTGACGGGAGAGAAGCGGACAACATATTTTTCATGCGTCATGGTAGGGACACTTTTCCCATAGTAAAGGGACATTTTTTGGAATCAGGAGCAACTGGCCTTTCTCAAGGACATATTTCCTCTCCTCTACCCAATACACACATTTGCCATAGCTAACCAATACAAGTGTCCATTGCTCATCCTGGCGTTCTTCCTCATACCAGGTGCTGCTTTTGTGATAGGCAAGCTCGCTAATTTCCATAACAGTCGCATCCATTCGTACTATATTCCATATATCATACTATATTTCATAGCCTCTGTTTACCATTCGTACTAAAATGAAGGCATATCAAATATGAGCTTGCTTCGAAAGGAAGATCCGATTCATGAGAAAGACGAAAATCATTTGCACCATGGGCCCTGCCTGTGATTCCGTACCTGTATTAAAAGAGCTAATCACTTCCGGCATGAGCGTCGCCCGATTGAATATGGCGCACGGCGATCTGGACGAGCACCGCCGCAGAATTCGCAACATTCGACAAGCTGCGGAAGAGCTTCAAACAACAATTCCCATTCTAATGGACATTAAAGGACCGGAAATCCGCACAGGAGTCTTGGAAGAGTCGGCCTACGATTTAGAAAAAGATCAGACCTTCGTATTGACGACCCGCCAGATTGCCGGCAACGGCGGCTGTGTATCTGTGAACTACCCGGAGCTGCCCAATGACGTATATCCGGGAGCTATGATCCTGATCGACGACGGGACGATCGAGCTTCGTGTTGAAAGTGTCAGCGGTACGGAGATCACTTGTAAGGTGATCAGCGGCGGAACGCTGAAATCCCGCAAAGGCGTCAACCTGCCGGGTATCCGCACCTCTCTGCCGGGCGTAACCGAGCGCGATATCATGCATCTGGAATTCGGCGTACAAGAGAATATCAGTATCGTCGCGATGTCTTTCGTCCGCAATGGAGACGATGTACGCGCAGTTCGCGAAATTCTGGAGAAACACGGCGCGGGGCGCACCCCGATTATTTCCAAAATCGAGAACGAAGAAGGCATGCTGAACTTCGACGGTATTCTGGAAGCCTCCGACGGCATTATGGTTGCACGTGGAGATCTGGGCGTTGAAATCGCTACGGAAGAAGTTCCGATTGCACAAAAAGAAATGATCCGCGCCTGCAACCGCGCGGGCAAGCCTGTTATCACAGCGACGCAGATGCTGGATTCGATGCAGCGCAACCCGCGTCCGACGCGCGCGGAAGTGAGCGATGTCGCGAACGCCGTGCTAGACGGCAGCGACGTGGTGATGCTTTCCGGAGAAACGGCCGCAGGCAAGTATCCGGTAGAGTCGGTGAAGACGATGGCGGCGATCGCCGAGCGCATCGAGAAGTCCCAGGAAGGCGAGCGTTCCCTCGGCTCCGCCTCTGATTGCACAGATGACGTCACAGAAGTCATCTGTGAAGCGGTCGTATCCGCCGCGCAGCGCCTGCAGGCGGCAGCCATTCTAGCGCCGACGGAGAGCGGCTTCACGGCGAGAATGATCGCCAAGTACAAGCCTTCGGCGCCGATTCTGGCGATTACCTTTAACGAGCATGCGATTAATCAGCTCAGCATGGTTCGCGGTGTAATCCCGATTCGCGGCGAGCAGCACGAGTCCACGGATTTGATCATCCGCTCAGCCATCCAGCAAGCGGAGAAGCTCGGGTACGTGAAGTCCGGCGATCTGACCATCGTGTCCGCGGGCATTCCGATCGGCAAATCCGGCACGACGAACCTCTTGAAAGTGGAGCAAGTCTAATATACAGCGAAGCAAATATGAATAAGGCACTGATTCCTGCTCCGGAATCAGTGCCTTTTCATGTTGTCATGTATACAGAAGAATGATAAGTACCCGTTAGTCGATCCGAGCTCTTCGATTGCACTGCGAACGGCGGATTATCCGATGCCGCGCCCGGACAGCTCGGTGACGATGCTTCTGGTTGAAAACTGACGTGAGCAGGATACATCGCCTTATTCGTCTGTTCTCAGCCAGCACTCGTCAATCAACAATGAGCAGGAGAACTTCCCGTTCTCACTGCCTTACGCAGCAGTCTTCTGTCTAAGCAAATGACCCATTGCATTGATTTCCCCGCCCACGATAATAAGCAGCGCTGAGATATAGAACCATGTCATGAGCACAATGACTCCCCCGAGACTCCCGTACGTAGCGCTATAATTCGCAAAGCTATTCACATAGTACGAAAAGCCCAGCGAAGTGAGCTGCCAGCCTGCTGCCGCGAACAAAGCGCCTGGAAGCACGCTTTTGCAGGTTAGGCACGTGTTAGGAGCTATGTAGTAGATGCCCAGGAACACCATGAACAGGATGACAAAGTTAATCACCCAGCGAAAGATGTTCCACTTCTCGATTTGCGCCAAAGGAAGATGGAAATGCATCTGCATCCAGTCGCCGATCCAATGCCCGAATACGCTGAGCAGCAGCGCAGAGGCGATGACGATGAGCATACCGATGGTGAGCATCACCGCCAGAAAGCGGGAATGAATGAAGCTCCTTCGTTCAGGCAGACCGTAGGCTTTATTCACAGCCAGTACAATGGCATTCATCGCAGCACTAGCACTAACCAAGGAGAAGACAAGCCCGAAGGAAAGCGTCCCTCCCCGTTTAACCTCAAGAAGGTTCACAATGTTAGCCTCCATCCCTTTGGCTACTTCGCCGGGAATGTACTCTTTGAGCAGTGTTATCACATCTGTAGACTGAATCGGCAAGTAGCCGAACAAGCTCATGATGAAGAGGAGGAACGGGAAAACCGACAGCAAAAAGTAGTATGCACACTGCGCGGCAAGTCCCAGTGCATCATCTTGCTCGAATTGCCTCCATAACTCTTTGAAGTAGGTGAACATAGCAGGATTCCTTTCAAGAAAGCATAGCGTTTCTTAGTATATGTCAACAGGACCACCCCCATTCATCACCTGAGGTAGGCTCCTTACATATAGTGATAGCAAATATCTGTGATCCCGCCATAAAGGAGACTTACGATGAATTACCCTGCTCCTGTTTATTACTACCCATTTCCCATGGGTGTCATGGAAACGCCCTTATACGGGTATTACCCGCTCTATGCCGATTGGAGGGACTTCCCGCCTATCAACACGGCAACATTGAATCAATCTGTAGCCGCTTATCCTAAGCTCATGAAGGATGCTTCTATGCTGCTGTCCAAGCTGCATGACCCCCATACGGCCCAGCAGCTCATGTCAGCCGCCCAGTCAGGTAATCATCAAGAGGTTGACCGTATTGTTGCCTCGTTTGGCTGTAACTGCTCCATTGCAACTACATTTTCGCCAAGCAGTGTGAAGTTTACACTCAACCCTCATACGGCCGGCATACCATGCTGCGAACTGAGTATGTCCTTGAAATGGGGAAAATAATTTTTTGCTGCTAACGAATCGTTGCCACAGCATCATCTATGCGCCAGCCCTGACCTTCGATGTATGTCACATGTACGTCCGCTTGCTCAGGGTCCGCATCTCCAACCGGCACGGAAAAGCGGTACTCCTTTTGGCTGCCGTCGTCTTGTACCAGCGCCGCTTTCGCTTGTCCCCAAGCCATAAGACTGCCTCCGTCGGCATTAGGCTGCGCCAGCTTCCCGTCGATCTCGACAATGCCTCCCCAGGAGGTCTGCGCCTGCCAGTAGGCCTCTGCGCTTTTCGGAGTAAATACCTCCTGCAAGTAGGCCAGATATTTGGCCTTGGTGTCCAAGTCCTTCCCCATCCACCGATAGTCCGAGCCTTCTACCGAAAAAGTTTCAATAGGTCCTCCATCAGAAGCGGCTTCGCCCCCGCTAGCTGCATGCCAATAATGGCGCTGAGCGGCTGCAGCCAGCTGAACCGCTTTCGCTTCATTCATATCCTCCAGCTTTGCGAAAGGCTTGGTTTCAATGATGACGGTTTGGTTCGCCTCATCCCAGGTCACCGAAGCTCCAAGAGCCTCCGCTATACCTCTGGCCGGCACCATCGTGCTGCCGTCAATGATTTGTGCGGGCACCTCCGTATGCAGCTCCTTGCCATCCACGATAAGCTTCAGCGCCTTTGGCGCGGCGTAAGCAGCCGTTGTTAACACGAGCGAGCCCACTACAGCTCCACAGACAAACGACTTCACATTTATCGACCACATATTCAACTCACTCCTTCAGCTATAGTGACTTTGTTTGTTTAACGTCAGCAAATGGAAAAATGTTGCAACACCTACGCGGCCGACGAGTTCCGGTCATTCCCCTGTGTTTACATATGCACATAAATCCCCCTCTTCATCGCTTCAAGCTTCGTCATCATAGGTCCCGGGAACCTTTTTTCTCACCTTGAATAAGTCCATGATACTAATCACTCAGGCGAATTACTGCGAACCTTGTCATATTGTGAAGAATGTGTTTACACACTTTTATCGGATAATCCCAGCTGTGGATATTTAGGATTGTGGATATGTTGATAGTCTGCTTTAAAGTTATGCACATCAGGACTTTTTACCGTGTGGACATTGTGAATAATTTTGTGGATAAAGGGGCGCATTTGCAGCAAGCTGCTCTCAACTGAATCCGCCGGATATGTTACTATAGAAGTAGTTTTAGGCAAGGAGAGATGGATATGAACTTAGAAGCCCCCATGCCGAGTATGGGAATCCTGCACCTGCAGGAGGGATCCAAAAAGTTTCAACTGACCCGGCATCTTCCCCTGGAAGACTTGGCGTTCTTTATCAAACATTTCTGGATCGTAAGCTGGGACTTAACCGGACAACCTCCCCACCCTCAGCATGTCGTTCCCAACCCTTGTGTGAACCTTGTCATCGAAAACAATCGTTCAGCTTGCTTCGGTCCCAGCACCTCGAAATTTACTTATTTGGTCGAAGGCGCCGGTTGTGTATTTGGCGTAAAATTCAAGCCCGGGGGTTTTATCCCTTTATACAGCGCCCCGTTTCGCAGCTCATCAGCCATCCCCTGGACCCTGTTGAGATTCTTGGAATTGGAACAACTCAAATCGAACGCGAGATCCTCTCACGAAGCCATGCATCAGACATGGTCTCTTTGATGGAGCATTACATGCTCCCCAGACTGCCGAAACAGGACGACAACGTTACCTTCATCAATCAAATCGTCGACCTTATCGCCGAAGACCGCGAGCTAACGAAAGTGGATGATATCTGCAGGCATGTACGAATCCATAAAAGAACGCTGCAGCGTCTGTTCGATCAATATGTGGGCGTTAGCCCCAAATGGGTTATCAAGCTATCCCGGCTGCGGAATGCCGCGGATACGCTCGATATGGGCGGAACGCCCGACTGGGTGAGGCTGTCCATGGATCTCGGGTACCATGATCAGTCACATTTCATCAAGGACTTCAAGTCCGTTATCGGCAAAACGCCCGACGAATATGCCCGCAGTATCTAACACCTTCATCTCACGGAAAAAAGGAGTGCAACGCATGAAAGAAATTGCTTTAGGCCCATTAACGGAGTGGACGCAATTCCCGGTAGAAGTCGAAGTTGAACAGAAGCCGTATTTTCTTGTTAAGGAAAACGACAAATACGAGCTATTCTCGAGGAAATGTCCCCATGCCGGTGACATCGTAGAGCTTGAGGATGGAGAATTCGTCTGTCCTATGCACGGCTGGACATTTGAAGCTCATACCGGGCGATGTCATAACGTTCCCAGCGCTGCTCTTAAGAACTATGAGGTAATTGAACGAAACGGACACTTATTTGTACAGATTTAGAACAGCAGCCGCGTCTGGCTGCAGCACGAAAAGACTGTGGGGAACCCCAAACGGATCCCAACAGTCCTTTTTTTGCGCTTATGGTCGTAAAATTTTTTACATCATCGTCGAAATTAGCCACATACGGCTCCTAGCCGCATTCGAGCCGTTTTTTGATTTTCCTAAGATCCTTGTTGTTTGCCCTGCGCATCATCATCGACATGAAGGGAGCAAAGAAAAAGAAAAACCCGGTGGGGGTTACCCCGATTCCTAAGTGTCATTAGGGTTGTACGATCATTGATGGCTTCCCAGGAATACGTCGTTTCCATCGGAAACGGACCGTCCGCCGTTCTCATGACCATTCGTCTCTGGGGCTTAAATTCGGCAACCTCATACACATATGAGAGCTGCCTGCCTAAAAATTTCGCTTTAAAAGCGATCCTCGAACCAACCTGCAGGGGTCTGTCCGTTAACCACTCTACCGAATCGATATTCACATACCATTCTGGAGCATGGTCTGGGTTCGCTGCATAGTCGGCAACTTTACCGCAGGGACAGTATAGGATGATCTCTGTTTGAACGTCTACCACTGCTTGGCCCCTTTTCTCCATGAATTCAATAGTAGATATCATAGCCATGTTTTTCGTTTTTATCAATGGATTCTGAATGATCTGAATGATCCAGAGCTCTGGCTGCGCTGTGCACTCTGACCGCCTGCACCGGGTTTGGAGGACCTCGCCCTGCCGCACTGCCATTTGGCAGCATTAAGGTAGCGCAGTTCCTTTAAAAATGACCGCTAAACTGGTATATTTTGAAGGAAGGAGTGCGGTGCAATGGGGATGAAAACAACAACATGGAACGCACTCGCCGAGCCCAACCGCTTGCACATCGTCGAGCTTTTGCGCGAAGGACCTCTTACCGTAGGCGAAATCACAGAACGTCTTGGGCTGAATCAGCCTCAAGCCTCCAAACACCTTCGCGTGCTTAGCGAAGCCGGACTCGTCGAGGTACACCCAAGCGCCAACCGGCGCATCTATACACCCAGATCGGAGCCTTTTATCGAAATGGGTGAATGGTTGGAGTCATACCGCCGCCTATGGGAAGAACGCTTCGATCAATTGGACGATTATCTGAAGGAAATGATGGACAAAGAGAAAGACCCCGTCTAGGGGTCTTTCTCTTATCGCATGCCCTGATAGAGAGCGTCCAACAGGTCGCGGTTCAAGGTATCCTGGCTGACTGTCCAAATCATAGCGCCGCCAAGTCCGCTGCTTTTTACATAGCCGGCCTTGAGTCCAATAGACTGCGGGTCATCGTAGCTGATGAAGCTTGTTCCATTAAATAAATAAGGCACCTGTGAAGCACTGTTGAAATATCTTGTATAGCCTTGATTCAAATATTTCGATACGATTTCGGCATAGGTGACCGAAGCCCCTCCCGAAAAGCTCTGGTACAAACCATTGCTTGCGTTCGTCACATTATCATATTTGTAGCCGTAGAACGGAACTCCCATCACAAGCTTACCGGCAGGCACACCTGCATTCAGATACAACTGAACGGCATCCTTCACACTCGTCTCATAGGAAGAACCGCTCGCAGGATCTTTGTAAAGCGGTGCATTAAGACCTGTCTTTGCATCCCATGTGCCATGGAAATCATAGCTCATCAAGTTGATGTAATCCGTGGAAAGCTGCAGCTTGCCGAGTTCAATATGATTGACATAGCCCGCATCTGCAGCCCCTGCAAAGGTAAGCAAATACGTTTTCCCAGTCACCAGTTTCTGAGCATCAAGCTTCTCTCTCAGCTTCTGCATAAGCAAAGTAAAGTTCGTCTTATCCTCCGCTCGATGAACGTTGCCTTCCTCTCCGCCTTCTACCGGATATTCCCAATCGATATCTACTCCATCGAAACCATATTTGGTTATAAATGTGACAACACTATCGGCAAAAACCGTGCGGGAGGCATCTGTAAGAGCGACATCCGAAAATTTGCTGGACCATGACCAGCCTCCTACAGATATCAACGTCTTCAGTCCCGGATACTTCTGCTTCAGCTTGAGCAATTGATTAAAGTTGCCAAAGAAAGGCTCCGTTCCGGTATCATCAGGAAACCTCTGTTCCACATCCGCATAAGGATCACCAAGAGCAATTCTCAAATCCGAACCGATGTTGGCAAACGCATAGTTGATATGCGTCAACTTGCTTCCGTCCAGGTCGGCAATTTGCTTGCCGCTGTAGGTGGACCAGCTTGAGTAATAACCGATCAAAGCCTTGGCTGTTGAAATCGCAGGAGTCGGACTTGGCGACGGGCTTGGAGCTGGACTCGCTGTCGGGCTTGGTGTGGGGCTCGGCGACGTGCTTGGTGCTGGACTCGCTGTCGGGCTTGGTGTGGGGCTCGGCGACGTGCTTGGTGCTGGACTCGCTGTCGGGCTTGGTGTGGGGCTCGGCGACGTGCTTGGTGCTGGACTCGCTGTCGGGCTTGGTGTGGGGCTCGGCGAGGTCGACGCTGCCTTCAGTGTTGTAGCCGTCACCTGATTACTGGAAGCGGATATATTCCCCGCGCTGTCGACCGCTTTGACATAGAATGTATAAGTGCTTCCGGAAGATAGCCCTGTTACACCATAGGTGAGCGAGGCTGTTGTCGCCTTAAGACTTGTTCCTTGATATACCCGATAGGATGCCACTTTCACATTATCGGTAGAGGCATTCCAGGCTAGCGTTACCGATGAATCCGTTACACGAGTCACCTTAAGCCCCGTCGGAGCGGTTGGCGCTTTTTTATCTTTGGCTGCATAAGCAGCCGGAGTGAACAACGTGCCAATAAGCACAATAATAGCTGCTATCGAAAAGAAGCGGCGAAATAAAGATTGTAAGCGCAAGCTAAACCCTCCTGTCTTGTTGTCGTACTGCTCCCTGTTGTCTGCTGATCATCCACTGACTAGTTGGATGCTTGTCTAGTAATCGTTCCTGCGCCCCCTCTCTACCCTTTCATATCGGCATAAGAGAACTTCTGTTCATAGATTCATATGTTGGTAAATTCAAGCAAACCGGAATAAAAAAGAAAACAGGCCCTGCCAGTTGGCAGGACCTTTCTGTTTCAAGTATTAGATTTAAGTTATTCTTCGTAGATGACAACCGTATCGGACTCATCTTCCCATTTCACAACCGCTTTAAGCGCCTCGCTTACAAAACGAACAGGTACTACCGTGCTTCCGTCTTCGATAGCGGCAGGAACCTCAAGCGTTACTTCTTCTCCGTTCACCGTAGCGGTTTTACTATCGATGTAGAGCTTCACTGTAACTCCATCACGAGTAACCGTAACGGAACGCTCCTCCGCATCCCAGCTCACATCCGCCTTCAGCGCTTCGGAAATCGCACGGAATGGAACTAGAGTATTGCCTTCACGGATGAACGGCTTTACTTCCATGGATGGCTCTTCGCCATTAACAAACAGCTGAACGCCTGTTTTCCCAAGCTTTTTGTTAAGCTTCCCAAGCTTCTTGTATAGGTCAAGGTTCTTCACGTTGGCTTGAATCGCTTCCTCTTGCGCATACACTGCTTCCGTCACACTGCCTTGCTGATCCAGCATATCGGCCGCAGCACTAAGGGCTGCATCCGCTTCCTGAATCCCTTCTAATTCTGCTTTCATTTCGTCTGTCAGGTGAGTTCCATAGTCTTGAAGCAGGTGATCGGCGATGACCGCTCCCGCCGGTTTGTCTTTGACGTTCTCAATAGCTTTCAAAAGACCTTTGTAACCGTTTTTGCCATGCTTCTGAGTGGTGTCGGTAGTGTCAGTTGCCTCGGTAGTATCTGCGGTACCATCAGTGTCTTCGCTATCTACGGTAGCGGCAGTCGTGGAAGTATCGGTAGTTACCGCAGCATCCACTTCTCCGTCCACCTGCACTTGACTAGTGGTAGTCGAGCTATCCTGCTCCACACTGGATTGATTCTGAGTCGTCTTCCCCGCACCATGCGCATTATCGGACTTCGCGTAAGCAGCCCCCGTCATCAGTGCAGTAGCGAGCAGGCAGGATGTTGTAGCCAACAATATTTTTTTCATTGAATTCGTCCTCTTCTTGGATGTAATGGAATGTACAAGCTTTGAAACAGAGATTCGAATGTGGGGGCTTATTTAGGTGGGTACCTTCTACTTAAATTATCCCGGCACGTTGTCGGTACGATTATGCATGTATAGCTGTAAGGGCAAAACATACGGCCGTAATGAAAGATAAAGGCGTCATTACCCATCTTTCCTTCGGACTTTTGGAGAAGGCATTCATCAAAGTATTGAGCAGTAGATAGGCGGCAAACAAATAGCAAATTAACTTATCATAAGGCAAACCGATCTGCAAGACCCGCCCCGCTTGCCATACATACAAAATAGCAATGACTTGAATGATAACGGAAACGCCGCAGGCAATCCTCATCTGTCTGGGCAATACGAGATATTTCCCGCCCATCGCGAATTCCCCATACGGCAAACCCAGGACTAAAAGCACATACAAGACAGCTATCAGCATAAACGCAATACTTCCGATCCAGGCAGTTATCATACTTCCCCCCCTTTTTCCTCTCGTATATGGCAAGATTTAAGCCCTACATCTCCTCTCATCATGATAGAATAAAAGCAAAACTATCACAATGCGAGGAATGTGACAATTGCATACTATAGATGAATTAATTGCCATTCGGGTGGAGGAGCTGGAGCTCACCTTGAAGCAGCTGCTTCAGCGGAACAAGCTGGGGACACTCGCGGAGATGATCGACCGTACGAGGAACGCTCTCGTGATTGAGCGCTGGGCGAAGGAGCAAGGTATTGAAGCTGAAGCGGCCGCTCTGCAACAGCTCATTACTCAGTTCCGGAAGGCTCATGGACTCTTTACGGCTGCGCAGGCCAAGGAATGGCTCGAGCACAGGAATATGCAGCTGGAGGATCTGGCAGCCTGTCTTCACCCTCAAGTGCTTCGGCAAGCCTTGACCGATTCCGTTGTTTCGGAGGGGGAGGTCCGGCATTATTTTCAAGAGCATATGCTAGATTTTGAAAGAGCGGAGATCTCCAGGATTGTCACGGGTGACTACGGTCAATGTCAGGAGCTCCTGTTCCGCGTCGAGGAGGGAGCCGACTTTCATGCGATGGCGCGTCAGTATTCGCTGGATACGGCCACAGCCAAATCAGGTGGTTACGCAGGCATCGTTACACGGGACATGCTGGAGCCCGAGGAAGCAGCCGCTCTGTTCGCTGCAGACAGCGGCACTGTCCTCGGTCCTTTCGAGCGGAGGCGGGAATTCATCCTATTGCTCGTAGAGAAGCTTTATCCTGCCGAGCTTGACGAAGAGACAGCAGAGCACATCCGCCAGATACTGTTTCAGCACAAGCTGGAAGCCTACCAAAGCACACTCACCATTAGCGAGGATATATGGAATCTATGAGAGGAATGGAACGTGTGAACGAAAACAGCATCGACTATTTACATAACATTGCGCTGTTTGATGTGTTTAGTGTCGAAGAGAAACTTCTCTTGGCCCACCATATGCAGCGGGAAAGCTACAAGATGGGCCAAACGATCGTGGATAAAGACGGCTCCTCGGACTCGTTCTATATTATCGTATCGGGCAAGGCCCGTAAGATCGGTCATAACGCGATCGGCAAAGAGACGAATCTGGGACTCATGCAGCCCGGCGAGCACTTCGGTGAGCATATTCTGCTCCAGGAGGGGACAGCCCCGCCTTTCCTTATTCGCGCCTCCACCGACCTGGATGTACTGCGGATCAGCCGCGTTCAGTTTCAACAGATGATTACCGAGCATCCGACGCTGGACAACTATTTTCGCGAGTTTATTTCTTCGGACATATTGCGGTCGTTCCTGAAAAACAATACGGTGCTGACCCATGTCGACCACGCTGCGATTCGCTCACTGCTGGATAATCTGGAGGTCCGCACCTATGAAGGGTCCGAGTATCTGGTACGCGAGGGCGATGACGGTGATGCCTTCTACATTCTCAAGTCGGGAACGGCATGGGTAGAAAAGGGCAGCGAAGGCACCGTTGTGAATCGTCTGTATCCCGGCGATTTCTTTGGAGAGCTGGCGCTGCTTACCGGCGAACCGCGCAAAGCAAGTATACGGGCGGCGGAGCCTGTAACGGTGTTCCGGTTAGCCAAATCGGACTTTGATGAGCTGATCCGCCGATATCCGGTCATCTTGGAATCCATACGCCGAATCTCGGCGCATTATACGGCCAATGCCATGCTGATGGTGGATGCCCCGGACGAGCCGGAGTCGGCTGCGGCTTCCGACTATGTCCACATCCCGGACGATGACAAGCTCCCATCTCCCTTCCGCATGCCTTCATTTAAGCTTTGGCGCAGGCGGTATCCCGCACTCATGCAGCAAAACGAGATGGACTGCGGGCCGACCTGTCTAACCATGATCTCTCGTTATCATGGCATGAAAGCCAGCGTCAACCGGATGCGCGAGAGATGCAACGTAGGAGTCGAGGGGACCTCGATGCTGGGACTTATCGAAAGTGCCGACGCGCTGGGCTTCGAGACGAAGGGGATCAAAGCGACAACAAACCTCTTGTCCGAGCTGCCGACCCCCTTCATCGCACATTGGAACGGCAACCATTATATTGTCGTTTACGAAGTCAGGGGAAATTCTGTAACCATCGCCGACCCTGGAGTGGGCTATCTCGATACGGTGACGATCGAGTCCTTCGGAAAGCATTGGACCGGTTATGTCATTACACTAGAGCCTACCTCCCGATTTACGAAAATGGATGAGCAGGAATCGCTATGGGGACGTTACATGGCCTACTTCAAGCCTTTCAAAAAGCTGATGCTGTCGACTTTGGCCCTATCCGTCATGATTGAGCTGATCTTCTTGATTTTCCCGATTATGACTCAGCAAATTTTCGACCGGGTCTTGAACGATGTCAACTTGTCGCTGCTGCATGTTTTGTTAATCGCCATGCTTACACTCACTTGTGTGAATACAGCAGGGATGACGCTGCGCCAGCTGCTGCTCGGGCGTCTCGCTTATGTCATTGATCAATCCATGCTCGAGAACTTTTATCGTCAGTTGTTCCGGCTGCCCTATACGTATTTTACAAAAAGGACCTCCGGCGATATCCTGACCCGTGTCTATGAGAACGAACGGATCCGCAGTCTCATCACTGACCATGCGATTGAACTGCTGCTTGACGTGTTAACGCTCTTTGTCTACGGCGGCCTGATGATCTACTACCATTTCGGCCTGGCTTTGATCTCGCTGACGCTCATGCCAATCTACATCGGCTTATATATGTACATGCTGCCGAAGATGCGCATCAACTTCCGCAAGCAGATGGGTGCGGAGGGCGAGTCGCAGACCCATGTGGTGGAGTCGATCAATGCGATCGCTACGGTCAAAGGGCTTTCGATGGAAAAAGCCGTTCGCAGCAAGCTGATGAGCAAGCTGCAAGAGCAGTTGAAGCTGCGTCTGCAAGGAAATCGGCTCGAAGCCTACACGAAGACGGCAGCCACTACGCTGCGCTCGATCAGCAATCTGATTCTGCTCTACTTTGGCTCCAAGCTTGTGATGGAGGGACAGCTTAGTGTCGGTGAGCTTGTTGCCTATACCGTCCTGTTCACTTCCTTTATGTTCGCCCTGGAATCCATCTCCCAGCGCAGCGGTGAGCTTTCGGGAGGGCGGATTTCGATGGAGCGGTTAAATGATGTGTTCGAGTCCACTCCCGAGCACCCCGAGCCGGAAAAAATGCGCCTGCTGCCTACGATCCAAGGCCATATTCGATTCGAGAATGTCTCTTACCAATATTACCGCGGCGGGAAAATGATTCTGCAGAATCTCGACCTCGAGATTCAACCCGGCCAATCCATCGCGCTTGTCGGGCGAAGCGGCTCCGGCAAATCGACCATCGCCAACCTGCTGCTCAAGCTGCTCGAGCCCTCAAGCGGGGCCATCTATATCGACGGCTATCCGCTTCGGGAGGTGCACGCCGCATCCATACGCCGACAGGTTGGTGTCGTGCAGCAGGAGACCGTGATCTTCCGAGGCACGGTCAGGGACAACATCGCGCTGAACAACGAGAACGTCTCGTTCGACGAAGTGGAGCGCGCCGCCCGCCTAGCCGGAGCACACGAATTCATCGAAGCGATGCCGCTCAGCTACGACACGATGATCGGCGAAGGCGGTATCCGTCTATCAGGGGGCAGCGGCAGCGGATTGTCATAGCGCGCGCGCTCATGAACGACCCGCGCATCCTCATCTTCGATGAAGCCACGAGCGCCTTGGATACGGAGTCAGAGCGCATCATCCAGCAGAACATGGATGAGATGCTGCGGAACCGCACCACGCTGATTATAGCTCACAGACTCAGCACAATACGGAACGCCGATTTGATTGTCGTGCTGGATCAAGGTACCATCGCAGAGATGGGCACGCACGAACAACTGCTGCTAGAGAAAGGCATCTACCATCACTTGGTGCATCAGCAATCCGTGTAAAGTCATAGAAACTGTAAAAAGAGGGTGACCCAACAGGCACGAGCATGGCTGCCGTACTCCCTTACGGTAGACGAGATGGAATCGTTTATTTTGGGAAGCGCTGACTTCCAGCCAATACACGGAACAATATTTTTTCGGAAGCCGGATCGAGTCCGATTGGCGGGAAGGCTCTAGCGTAACATACTCGCGAAATGGGGAAGTCACGGACCACGGGCACATCATCGAGTGCGAGCCTCACCGCCTCCTGTCCTTCACATGGCAGTACGTAGGGGACAAAACCGAGCGTGAGCGGCCGACGCGGGTGAATTTCCAGCTAACTCCGATGGGCCAGACGGTCAAATTATCTCTGAAGCATGAGGATTTGCTGCCATCGGATTGGGATGAACGGGATGATACGTTTGAAGGATTCAATAATGGCTGGCCAGCTGTGCTTAGTAATTTGAAAACATTGCTAGAGACAGGTAACACACTGCCGCCCATTTCCATTTAGTCGAACAGATTCGTGCTTGGCGGTGAATTGGAGAAAATCTACGGAAGTTCGCAGTGGACCCTACTTGATCGACAAGCTAAAGGCACTGCCCCGAGGGGGACAGTGCCTTTTTATACGATCGCAGGATTATATTTCCTCCGACTCTGATTCAATTAATCGATGCTTATACCATTTCTCTCCACGAAACCTCATGAGGAAAATAGCGCCCCTGACGCCCCACTCGATATTCATCGCCAGCCATACGCCGACAATGCCGAAATGCAGCACGATACCGAGGATATACCCCAGCACAACCCGGAAGAGCCACATGGAGAGCATGGATGTGACGGACGTATACTTAGAGTCGCCTGCGGCCCGAAGCGCTGATGGCAGCAAGAAGCTGATTGGCCATAGCGGGATCTGGGCAATGGCAGTGATCAGCAGTACCAGGAAAATATCATCTATAATATCCGCAGGAGGATGAAACAAGCCTACTAACGGATGGAACAGCGGAAGCACGATCAGCGACATGATAAGAAAAGATAACGACGATAAGCCAAGGAACGATTTTGTCAGCTTTTTGGCGTCACGGATGTTCCTGCGGCCGATACATTGGCCCACTACCGTAATCGCGGTCAAAGACAGCGCATTAGAAGGAATCTGCAGTGCGCCTGCCAACGAGGAAGCAATCGCATTGGTCGCCATGGCGTAAGTCCCCAGGCCAACAATAAAGATTTGGGTCAATATTTTGCCCCCGTTAAAAAACATCTGCTCTGACGCGAACGGAAGACCGATATATAAGATCTTTTTCAGCATCGCGCCTTGGACTCGAATCATATCACGCAAGCGGATGTGCAGATTTACATCCATTCGAACCAAGAAGTAAATGGCAAATACAGCTGCAGCGTATCGGGATATGTTAACAGAAATCGTTAATCCGAGTACCCCCATATGCAGCAAGTGGATGCATACCAGATTGAGCAGTACATAAGAAAGATTCATGATCAGTGAGAGGACCAGAGATGCCCTGGACCTCCCAATTCCGCGAAGTGCTCCGCAAACCGCCTCAACCACCGCGATCCCTACGAATGACACACTGCTGCCGATTACATAGGTTTTCGCATTTGCGAACACATCCGGCGAGGCCGACCCGAACAAAATTTGAAGCAGTGGGTGATGCAGGACGAGAACCGCTACGCTGATGCACAGCGCCAGCAAAGATACGGAAGACACGGAACTGGCAGCCGCTGTGGAAACCATCTGTTCATTGCCGCTGCCTTTGTACTGCGCTACGACTACGGTCCCCCCGTCGATACGGCTACAAATACACTGATTAGAAAAATGTTTAGAGAATCGACCATATTGACCGCACTGACGGCCGCAACACCCGACGAGCTAATCATCGCGGTATTCACCAGGTTCAAACAAGCAATAAAGGCCTGATCAACCAGAATCGGCAAAAACAAGGCGAAAATCTGACGATAATCGATGGACTCCCCTGACAGATACTTTTCTAGAAAGACTCGCAGCTTCAACACAGTATCACATTCTTTTTGTCGTAGTTGTGGAAACCCCTTCATTATACTACTAAACGAAAGCAAGTACAGGAATCTACACGAAAAAAAACAAGAGCGCCTCCCTCCATCTGCAGACGGATGCGCGCTCCTGATAGGGCTAGAGCCTCTCGGCCCATTCTTCCTGATTGCTCCAATCTTTCGCCTTCCAGCGTAGGACGTCGGGGTTCGCCATATGGATGATTTCTTTGAAAAACTCAAGCTTCTCCAGATCCGTCATCGGCTTAAAATCCTTGGCGACCCGCAGATTATTCTCCAGCTGCTCCATCGATTCCATCCCGATAATCGCTGTGGAGATGGGCAGCGACCACGTGTAGCGCAGCGCTTTTTCATACCACTGAGCCAATCTGCCGAGTCCGATCACCTTCATACCAATGACCGCCACACCCTTCTCGTTAGCTTTGGGCAGAAATTCATGAGCGAAGCTGTAAATAAAGTGATCCGCTGCGGATAAAGCGACTAAAGCGCTGTCGAATGGAAACCGTTCGATCGCTTCCAGCTGTACGTTCGGATTCGTATGGCCGCTTAAGCTGATATGCTTGATGATCCCCTGCTCCTTAGCTTCGATCAATGCTTGCAGCGCGCCATCCTTGGCAAAACAGGCATCGAGCTGCTCCATCGTCCGCACATCATGCAGACGCCACTCCTCGACGTGATCGGTTTGAAGTCGCTTCAAGCTCGCTTCCAGCGAACGCCATGAGCCGTCTCTAGTCCGGTCTATCGTCTTGGTCACAATCCACACCTTCGACCTGCGGCTTCCAAAGGCTTTACCGAGCCGTTCTTCGGATTGCCCGTTTGAATATATCGGGGCTGTGTCAAAGTATGTAATCCCTTCATCGATAGCACGATTCACAATTTGAATCGCTTCTTCTTCTGTACAGTTATGCTCGTCAACAATACGCTGGGCACCGAAACTAAGAATCGGGAATTCTTGCCCCGTCCGTCCAAATTTACGTGTTTCCAACCTGTTTCCTCCTTGGGCAGTCTTACCATCATTTTCACCAGTTCGCGATGAATGAGGCTGACGTTGCTGTTTGACTGCATTCTTATCAGAAGCTTGTCACTTTCATTGTACGCCATGCAAGCCGGATTTACACGTCAGCAGGATCTGAAAGCATTCACAGTTTTTTCGCAAACTGATACAGTTTGTTGGACATTAGTCGAATCTCTTTTCTTCCTTGGACATTGTCCCCTGTGATCTGCATGGTTATGTATTGACATCACACCGTTATGCGTATAACATAACATAAAACAACACGAACGATACTATATTTGTTATATTTGCATAGAGTGAGGACGAAACCGTTCCTTTTTATACAAAATCCCCGAAAGGAGTGGGTAACGATGTCCATCCTATATACGTTCTATCACATTATGCTTCCTCTCCTGATACCCGTTGGAATTGGAGCCATTCTTCATCGTCGTTACAAGTTCGATTTGAATAGTTTTTCCAAGCTCATTATCCATTACTATGTACCTGCTTTAGCCTTCGTCAAGATATATGAAGCGGAGTTGTCAACCAAGCTCATCGCGTCCGTTTTCGGATTTTTAATGATTCAATTTATAGCTATTGTCATTATTGGATATGCGGTCAGCAGGATCATGGGCTATTCCAAGCCGCTAGCCGCAAGCTTCTCCAACAGTGTCTCCTTAACAAACAATGGCAACGTAGGAATACCGATTAACGCTTTAGCCTTCAAGCAAGATGCTTTAGCCATGTCGATTCAAGTCATCGTGGTCGTGTTTGAGCTCTTCGTTACGTTTACATTCGGACTTCTTAATGCGAGCAAAACGGTCTCGGGATTACAAGGATCGCTAGTACAGTTTGCCAAGATGCCGGTTCTATACGCGATTATTGCCGGTACGATATTAAAGCTCTGTCACATACAAATCCCTGATCCGATTCTTCTTCCGTTGGATCAAATTTCCAGCAGGAATGTTCGCCTTCGCACTTGTCTCGATCGGAGCCCAGATCGCTTCTTCCAAGCGGCAGCAGCATACCTCAGCCGTTCTGCTCAGCAGCATCGTGCGACTGATTATATCGCCAATCTGTGCTTATGGACTCATCATGCTGCTGCACCTTGACGGCATTACCGCACAAGCCTTGTTTATTGCGAGCGCGATCCCGACATCACGCAATAGTGCCGCCCTCGCTCTCGAATATGGCAATGAGCCGGGTTTCGCAGCTCAGGCGGTTCTTGTGTCAATGCTTTTAAGCAGCATCACGCTGACCGTCGTCGTGAATCTTGCGATGGTACTCTTTTAATTGAAGCAATAACACCGACCGGAATATGAGGAGCAACTCGGATACTCCTGGTAAGGACCAAACATTTGCGCTAGCATCACGTTAAGCGTGATGAGCTTCTCGCTCTTGACGACGAGCATATCCCATAGGAGCTCTACCCAACGCTCCATGAACAAAATTAATTGTGATTCCTTTCTTACCAAGCTCCTTTGCCAATTGATGCGAAAACTGTTCCACCGCTCCTTTGGAGCCGGCGTACAAGCTGTAGGCCGGGAACATCCGCCCCGTCACAGAGGTGGAGAAATTGATGATCCACCCGTTCAGAATCTTCGGCTATCCTCCTGCTGATTCCTCTGGATGCTCCAGTGATTAAAGCGACTTTTCCAGAAAGCCACTTCTCCATTCATGTCATCTCCTTGTACGTATTCTAGAATAGCAATAAACGGATGCGCTCAAGAAAAAGGGTAGTCCACGACAGCGACCCCTTCCACAAAGGGGCCGACTCCCTGCAATAGGCTCTGATGCAACGGATGCTGGATATAATCCCGTCAAGCCTGCAGATTCGTAAAGGTTACCCGAATGCCTAACGTATAACCTTGTGTATGCTCCACTTCTTCTGTAACGTTAACCCCGACGATAAGGTCTACAATGCCCGGGATCTTATTCTTGAAGGCTTGGACTTGCGTCACTGCTTCTTCTTGTTCCTCAATCGGAACATCAGGCTTAAGTTTCAATAATACGATATGTTCATAAAAGTTATACGATTCCTTATGAATACTTCCTACAGTTGCTGCTACTTTCATTTTCATCATCTCAATGATAGTGGTCAGAATGGCTATGAACTGGCTCAACCACTGGTCTCCGTCTCTTGCCATTCTTGCTTTCATCCCGAAGGATGACTTAACGCACATAGCCATCAGGATATGGGCTTTGTGCTTACACCAATATGACCTGTTATGAACCGTACCGCAGCCGTTAACGGCAAGGGAATGTCGCATTTTGTCGAAAAAAAGACGTTAATTATTTCCGGTTTATCCTTTAGTTCTGCTAGTGAAAAGCGGATTAGGTCCATGATATAGTTGGACTCACGAAAGGAGGAGCATGTTCAAACGCCTCAATGTAAACGCTTTATTTCTAACTATATTCTCTCAGGGGGAATGCATGAAATGAGTAGATCGTTCAAAAGAATCACCTCGGCTCTGCTTGCAGCAGCATTACTTGTTCCAGCAGGCTGGGCATCAACACCGGTTGCCAAAGCTACGGCGCCAGAGATACCCGTCATGTTGTATCACCGGATCGTTGCGAATACGCCGGATGATTACAGCACGAGTGTGGATAATTTTACGAAAGAAATGAAATATCTGAATGATAACGGCTATCACACGTTGTCTGCCGAGCAATATATCAATATCCGTGAAGGCACGGAAACAGCGCCGGATAAACCGATCCTGCTGACCTTTGACGACGGTACGCCCGATTTTGTCACCAATGCTCTGCCGGTATTAAAGCAATACGACATGAAATCTGTGGAGTTTATTATCAGCGACTGGATCGACGGCGGCTACAGCATGACCAGCGCCCAATTGGAAGCGCTTGCTTCTGAGCCTAGCGTTAGTCTCCAAAACCATTCCAAGACACACAACAACGATACTTCTAAAGGTGGAGTTTGGACCAGCTCGATTACGAAGCAGCAAGCATCTGATGAAATTGCCGCAGCGAATACGTTTCTGAAAGACGTAACCGGCAAGGACCCTGTCCTGCTGGCGTATCCGTATGGAAGCTTTAACGCTAACGCGGAAGCGGCCGCGCAAGAGAACGGCATCAAGTACGCGTTCACGGTCAATAGCTCTAACGGCGCCAACAACTATGAGATGGGCCGTAATATCATGTTGAAGACCACTACGCTGAGCCAATTTGCCTCAATGATCGGCGGACCTGCTCCGGTTGCAGATGAAACCGACACGGTAACGGTGTACCATGAAACCTTTGCAGACGGCAACGGGGCTGCTACACAAGCGGGCAGCGCAAGCTTGACACAGGTGACGGGCAAGGCATTTACCGGTAATTCGGACGGTACAGCCTTATACGTAAGCAACCGCACCAACAACTGGGATGCAGCGGATTTCAAGTTCAGCGACATGGGACTGGAGAACGGTAAAACCTACACGGTAACCGTCTCTGTGTATGTTGACGCTGACGCTACTGTACCTAGCGGTGCACAAGCTTTTCTGCAAACTGTAGACAGCTATGACTTTTTGGCTGGCGCCAATTATGAAGCCGGTAAAGCGCTCACGCTGACCAAGGAGTTTACCGTTGATACCAGCAAAGACACTGCGCTGCGCGTTCAATCGAGTACGGAAGGTGCGGCTGTTCCTTTTTATATCGGGGACGTGCTAGTTACTGCTAAAAAGGCAGTGCCGGAAACGGTAACGGTCTATCATGAAGCCTTTGCAGATGGCCAAGGGGCCGCTACACAAGCAGGCGGTGCAAACTTGACGCAGGTAACTGGCAAGGCGTTTACCGGTAATTCGGACGGCGCAGCCTTATACGTCAGCAACCGCACCAACAATTGGGATGCAGCGGACTTCAAATTCAGCGATATGGGACTGGAGAACGGTAAAACCTACACGGTAACCGTCTCTGTATATGTTGACGCTGACGCTACTGTACCTAGCGGTGCACAAGCTTTTCTGCAAACTGTAGACAGCTATGACTTTTTGGCCGGTGTTAATTATGAAGCCGGTAAAAGCGCTCACGCTGACCAAAGAGTTTACCGTTGATACCAGCAAAGACACTGCGCTTCGCGTTCAATCGAATACAGAAGGCGCGTCCGTTCCTTTCTATATCGGGGACGTACTGGTGACTGAGCAAGCCGTTGTAACCAACGGTGGAGGAAGCGGCGGCGATTCCAGACCTCCAGCTTTACCTTTCAACACCATTACCTTTGAGGATCAAACGGCTAGCGGCTTTGTCGGCAGGGCAGGCACCGAGACGCTAACCGTTACCAACGAAGCGAATCATACTTCAGGCGGCTCTTATGCCCTTAAAGTAGAAAACCGCAGCAATACATGGCATGGACCGGCACTACGTGTAGAGAAATATGTCGATCAAGGCTACGAATATAAAGTTACGTTCTGGGTCAAGCTGATCTCCCCGGATAGTTCCCAGCTTCAGCTGTCCACACAGGTCGGCGATGCCAGCCCTAGCTACAATAACCTTTCCGGCCAAACCATCAGTACCGCAGACGGCTGGGTGAAATACGAAGGAACCTATCGTTATGCGAATGCAAGCAGCGAATATTTAACGATTTATATCGAAAGCTCGAACAACGCTACAGCATCCTTCTACATCGACGATATCAGCTTCGTGCGCACAGATGCAGTTCCAGTTACGATCCAAAAAGATTTAACACCGATCAAAGATGCCTACCAAAATGACTTCCTGATCGGTAACGCAGTATCCATGACCGAAATGGATGGAGTGAGACTCGAGCTTCTGAAGATGCATCACAACATTGTTACAGCAGAAAATGCTATGAAACCGAATGACCTCTATAAGGACGGAGTCTTCAATCCTTCCTCAACGGATATACTAGTTGATCGAATCAAGGCGGAAGGTCTACAGCTGCATGGTCACGTGCTCGTATGGCATCAGCAGACACCGGCATTCCTGACGACAACGACTGACGGGCAAGGCAATTCCGTGCCTCTCGACCGGACGACGGCTCTGAACAATTTGCAGACTCATATCTCCACCGTCATGGAGCATTTCGGGAATAAAGTGGTTTCCTGGGACGTTGTGAACGAAGCAATGAACGATAATCCTTCCAACCCAACGAACTGGAAAGCCGCCCTGCGTCAATCCCCTTGGTATAAAGCCATCGGAGACGACTACGTAGAGCAAGCTTTCTTAGCGGCCAGAGCTGTGCTCGACGCTCATCCGACTTGGGATATCAAGCTGTTCTACAACGATTACAACGAAGACAATCAGAATAAAGCAACTGCGATCTATAGCATGGTCAAAGAAATCAATGACCGCTATGCGCTAACACACCCGGGCAAGCTTCTCATCGATGGCGTAGGGATGCAGGGCCATTACAATAGCAATACCAACCCGGACAATGTAAAAAAATCCCTTGAGAAATTCATCTCTCTTGGCGGCAAGGTAGCGATCTCCGAGCTAGATATCTCGGCCGGAAGCAACTCGCAACTTACCGATAAGCAGGCTACTGCGCAAGGTTATCTCTACGCGCAGCTGATGAACATTTTCAAAGCGCATAAAGACAGCATTCAGCGCGTTACCTTCTGGGGACTGAATGACTCCACGAGCTGGAGATCGACCACTCCTCCGTTGCTATTCGATAAGGATTTGCAGGCCAAACCAGCTTATTACGGCGTCATCGACCCAGATACATTCATGACAAACAACCCGCCTACTTCGTCAACAGCCAACCAGGGTACTGCGCAGTATGGCACTCCTGTCGTAGACGGAACTGTCGATGCGATCTGGAACGATGCACCGCAGATGAACGTGAATCGTTACCAGCTGGCATGGCAAGGCGCATCCGCAGTGGCTAAAGCTCTCTGGGATAACCAAAATCTGTATGTACTCGTCCAGGTAAGTGACACACAGCTTGATAAAAGCAATGCGAACGCTTGGGAACAGGATTCCGTCGAGGTCTTCGTAGATCAAAACAATGGCAAAACCTCTTCCTATGAAGCGGATGATGGACAGTACCGGGTCAACTTTGACAATGAAACATCCTTTAATCCATCAAGCATCGCAGACGGCTTTGCATCAGCAACTAAGAAGAACGGAACCAACTACACCGTTGAGTTAAAAATTCCTTTAAAATCCGTTACACCTGCGATTGATACCAAGCTTGGCTTTGATGTACAAGTGAATGACGCCAAAGACGGCGCTCGTCAAAGTGTCGCTGCTTGGAATGATACAACCGGCCAAGGCTATCAGGATACGTCCGTATATGGTGTGCTTACTCTTGCGGGCCAAGGAAGCAGTGGCAGCAGTAGCAAACATACCGGTGGCGGAGGCTCCCCTTCGCAATCAGCTACTGTGGAAACGAAGGACGGCTCAGTAACAGTCAAGCCTGATGTCAAAGTTGAAAACGGCCGCGCCAAAGGCACCGTTACCAGCGACAGCTTGAAAAAGGCACTAGAGCAAGCCGCTCCAGCAGCAAACGGCAAAAAGCAGTTCACGATTGAAGTACCTAAACAAACAGACGCAACATCGTATGAAGTACAGCTGCCAGCTCAGAGCTTGAAAAGGTCAAGAAGACTTTGACGTTGTGATGAAAACGGACCATGCTACCTTGCAAATTCCAAGTAACATGCTCTCTACTGTCACAGACAGCCCTGAACAGGTATCCATTCGTGTTGAGAAAGCCTCTACAGACGAGCTGGATGCAGCTACCCGCGAACGCATTGGCAATCGCCCGGTCATCGACCTAAGCTTAGCCGATGGTGATAAGGTGCTTGCGTGGAACAACCCGAATGCACCTATAAGCGTCTCCATTCCTTACACGCCGACAGCAGAAGAGCTGGGCAATACCGATCATATCGTCATTTGGTACATCGACGGAAATGGCCATGCCACAGCGATTCCAAACGGCCGATATGACGCAGCAACGGGAACCGTCGTGTTCCAAACAACCCACTTCAGCACGTATGCAGTAGCTTCCGTATCAAGACCTTCGGAGACCTGCAAGACGTAAGCTGGGCTAAAGCAGCCATCGATGCTATGGCGGCACGCGGCATCATTCAAGGAACCGCAGCGAACAACTTCTCCCCAACTGACTCCATCAAGCGAGCTGACTTCATTACGCTTCTTGTAAGAGCGCTTGAACTGAAGGGAGCAGGTACGAACACAAGCATGTTCAGCGATGTGCAGCCATCGGATTATTACTACAACGACCTGAAGATCGCGAAGGAGCTGGGAATCGCCAGCGGCTTCGAGGACAACACCTTTGGGCCAAGTCTGACGATCTCCCGTCAAGACATGACGGTACTAACCGCACGCGCGCTGGCGGCAGCCGGCAAGCAGGTCAAGGAAGCGCAAGCTTGAACGCCTACCCAGATGCGGCAAGCATCTCGGATTATGCGAAAGAAAGCGTCGCAGCCCTGGTGAAAGCCGGCATCGTAACCGGCAAAGACGACGGCATGATCGCGCCTAGCGATTCACTAACCCGCGCGGAAGCGGCGGTTATCCTTTACCGGATTTGGAAGTTGTAGTAGCGTCTCGGTTAACTTAAATTTAACTGATTCAAAAAGCAAAGAAGCTAAGCCGCTTGTATGGGCTTAGCTTCTTTGCTTTTTCTATCTTTTCCGCTCTCTTTAGGAGGTTATAGTCTAGGCAAAGCTATGCTTCATGTCTGAGTTTTTTTATTTAGAAATGTAAGGAGGCATATACTTGCATCTTATTTGTATCAATTATAAGTCCTGCTGTCCGAATGAAATCAAATCCAAGGATACCATCAATTTCTATGCCATAATCCATTGCCCCTATTTCAACTTTGCACTCCTTGACTGTCCAATCGCCTAAAGCAACAGCATCAAACCACTTTGTAAAAACAATTTCCGTTCCACCAACACCGTGTATAATTGCTGTTCGATCCGTACCTTCCGGCTTCACTCCGATTTCTGCGACCTTATCTGCATCCAAAATGGTTCCAGAAGAACCAGTGTCCAACAATACATTTTCCAAACGAAGCCTACGACCCGAGAACACAACGTCAATACAAACGATGGGTAATCCGTGCAACAGCCTCAAAACTATCGCCATCTTTTGAATCCTACCCATTTCTCTTCAATCTTCAAGTCAGGACGCGACGTATGCAAAAAATAAATTTCTTTCCCTGGCTGCTCTTTGTGCAATTGCTTATACCGTTTCATCGCATTCAGTGAGTCATCATAACGATCAATAACAGATATCGAGTCAATGAACCGGAATCCATCCTGTGAATGAGCTTCCACAGCTTCGAATACTACCCATTCCTCAGGAAACTTTTCTTGAACTTCTTCCCAACGCATTCGAATCCCCCTGCACTCCTGTTGGTACTAATTATAACATAACAAAACTCGACCTAATATCATCCAGATCGAGTCATTATTTGTTTATTCCCCTGTAAATTTTTAACAATGAACCAGCCCTCATTCCGCCTCCCCACACCATCACCTGCCAGCCACCACAAGCAAGCAGACTCCAATAAACAGACACAGCGGCGAATAGAGCCGGGTATCCCATTTGGCGAAAAGCGTCCCTCTCTGCTTCTTGAAAAGTCCTACCCAACGGAAGTCTCCAATGGTTCGCAGTATAAATACCGCGGCTAACAACCATCCTCCGCACATTAATAACCAGCTGGGAAACAGGAACCGATGGACCGCTTCGCCAAGCTCTAACACGAACCAGCCCGCCAAGGCTAATGCAACAGCGACTACAACTGTAGCCGTTTTCCCCGGCCGAAACAAGGGTTCTGATCCTGTACTGGGGATGGCCGCCAATGCCCCTTTTCTCCGCCTGCCATCCAGTACAAGTGAATTCCGCTCAACACAAATAACAAGACTCCCACGATCCATGCGAGTACTACCACCATGGTAATCCCTCCTATATTCCTAGTAATTGGGCTCGCAGCATCTCAATATGTCGGTGGCTGTCTTCTTCCGTAATAGATTCATGCTTATGCCGTTCATACCAGCCTAAATAATAATGATATAAGAGGCTGGACTTCTGTTCGGCGATTTCAGATGGCATTCCGACTTTTTCAAAAAGCTGCTGGGCGTACTTCATTCTGGTTTGCTCAATAGCTGCAAGCGTCGGTTCAAAAACGGGGGTTTCCTTGCTTAGCTTCCTGAAGTAAAACAAAAAGTCGCCTTTGCCAGTTGCAGAGAACATCTGTGTCAGCATACTCGTGATCTGATCCTCTTCCCTTTCATGCAAGGAGGAGTTCTGAATCACCTGCTGCGTGGTTCGCTCTGCCCATTGATGAATGAACCGCGTAATAAATTCGATGCGATTTTTGAAATACCAGTAAAAGCTGCTCTTGCTGCAGCCCAGTTCTGTTGACATCTTTTCGATCACTAACCCGTCTATTCCGCTTTGCGCGAACTGCTCGATCCCTTTCTGGAGCCACTGCTCTTCTGTCACGATAACCTTCGGTATGATGCTCACCTCACTTTTCTGTACGTTAACGTCTAGAAAGATTGTATTCCATATCCTGTAAAAACACAACAACTGTACGCTGCCGTTCATAAAAATATCACAGGTAAGATCTGCAGAGCATTGATACCACTCCCCGCCTAATCACGTAAAGGATGCAGCAAATCCACTCCAACTGCGTAATGAAACCTTTCCACCTGACCCCTACTATGCAGTTGAAACTCTTGATGTTCGGGAGAATAAGTTACCTTATCTCCTTCGGTTGCCCGCAACGCTGCATGGAGACTAACGAACTGTATTTGACCGTTCATATTTTTGTAAATGTACATATTTCCATCATGGGTCAAAACGATCGCCTCCTTTACTTTATCTCCGTCCAGGTCTTGCTCATAAATACTCGATGCATCAAGCTGCTCGTAGGCTACGACATTATCTTTTTTTGCATGGATCCAGTACACACATCTTCTTTCAGGCCCACACGTTCCATTCAACCGATAATCAGACAGCCCAAAGGCATCACTCTTCTGAAAGTTGACATTTGTCATTTTCCCATAGCCAATCTCATAAAATTCCCCACTCTTACTATTCGAATCATTAGTGAGTTCAAATCCAAAGTAAGATACAGAATCGTTTCCTGACTTTGTATAATCTATATATCTGCCGACACCACCTACTGAGACCTCTTCGTTGATACGCACAGACGCTAACGGCAGCTTCAGCAAGTGTACGCTTCTAATTCCCTTATCCGTATCAGGAATGACTGTCAAATCTGCCGCAGGCTCGTAATGTAGGACGATGTCATCCATGGAGGATGCATTCGAACTCAAGGTCGCTCTTTCTAACACTAGACTCATTTGTCGAATAACCTCTGGGGATCCATCAACACGAGGTAGGATCAACATACAAGCTATGATTGTGAGCAAAGCGGTCATATAAAAGAGTGATCTCTTCCCTTTCCTTCTCTGTGTCTGTTCAGCCTGAGCAAGTACAGATTGTTTCATTTGTTCTGTGAATGCGCCTTTACCTAATGGGTTTACCTTCACTATGGTTTCCCAATCCATTTTGTCAGGGCTCACTGTTCATTCTCCCCCATTTCATCTCGACTTCTTTTACGCGCTCTGCTTAGTCTGGACTTTACTGTTCCTTCTGGCACATGGAGCAGCTCCGCCATTTCCTGAGTGGCCAGATCATGTTCCAAATGCAGAATCAGAACCTCTCTTAGCTTACGGGACAAACTCATGATGATGTTCCGAAGTTCCGACACCGCCTGATCGGACAGGTAGACAATCTCAGCCGACTGCTCCGTCCGGTTACTTCTCACATTTTCAAACAATAAAATCCTCCGAACGTAACTGGACTTCATTTCATTTATTGCGATATTTCTAGTGATGGAGAACAGCCATGTTTTGAAAGAACATTGACCTCGAAAGCTAGACAGTTTCAAGTGAACCTTAATAAACACTTCCTGTGCAATATCATTGGATTGCTCGTAATTACGGGTCAATGTATAGGCATATCTCCACACGTCGTCGCCGTATTGAGTCATCAGATTGTATAGCTCCGTGCTATCGACGCCTTGTATAAATTTTAAATATTCCGATTCCATGCAGGCCCTCCTTCCAACCTATTAGACAAGACAACATGTCAAAGGTTCCCTAAAACATAATATAATGTTTTGTGCAACGGTAAGAAGAGACCCCTTCCTGGATATGGCCTGCAAAGATTAGCACGCAGAAAGACCACCCGTGAAGGTGGCCTATCCTGTCTTATCCTAAAATATGGAGACATCGCCTCTAGTAAGCTACTTCCATGTAATAAAGATTCGCTACGTTATCTTTTGTAATCGTATGTGTGCCTGAAGCAAGTGGAACGGTGACAATACCGCCTGTCATCGGATAGCTGGTGCCATCCACTTTGATTTTGGTTCCGTCTGGGGAATTCAATACCAGGGTTAACGTCGATGCTGCGTTTGTCGTAAATGCGATGCTTGTTGAACTCTCCATTTTCAGACATTGCGTAAGCGTTAATCCGTTGTAGGATACGGTTCCTTTGGTAGTAGATAAATTCCCCTGAATATCAAAGAAGTCGCTTGCTGTTCCGCTTGATGTGAAGTTCTGAACATAGGATGTATCAGTCCCCGGAGTTGGTGTTGGTGCAGGGTCAGGAGTCGGATCCGGGCTTGGGGTTGGTGTAGGATCTGGAGTCGGTGTTGGCGTAGGATCCGGAGTCGGATCAGTCGAACTGGAATTGCCCCCAACAGCTACGAGCTTGGTTGTGTAGCTTCTGATTTTGGACATCAGCGGCTGGTTAATGGCATACGACTCGTCATCCACCGAATCATCGAAATTCCACTGGAAGTCCCCGTTATTCATGCGACCGGCTTCTGTCGTCACAATACTTTCAACAGAGCCTACCTGATCAATATCGGCTGCGTTCACACCCATATCGACACTCGTATCAAAATTGTTATAAGCTGTTCCGCCGACCAACGCTTTATACGAGCTAGGAACGCTTTCCGTTCTCGAAGAAGCTAAGTAGGCATCAAAGGAGGTTGCATTCGCCGCAGCGGTTCCTGCATTGGAGTTCGCATAGATCAAGCTGTGAGCATCCACAACGCTATTATCGAATGCTTTAATCATACCTCCATTTTCACCCGAGAACGTACCTTCACCTAAGGCATCGGTCCCTTGTAAGGAGCTCATCATAGGATTCTTGGCATGTCTAAAATAGTTCGACTCGACGAAGGCCGATGCCCCTGTTGTTACCCCTACGCCATATTTGGAGTTGCCATCATAGAAGTTATTATAGATATGAACGGACGCCACTCTGATGCGCGGATGACGCGAATCGGAATGATCGAACCAGTTATGGTGGAAGGTAATGAAAAATTCTGCGGATTCGCTCAAGCCTACCAAAGCTGCTTTGCCGGAATCCCAGTAGTGGTTATAGGAGATCGTATTATACGTGGATCCTTTCTTCATGTCGGTGGATCCGTCGCCTTTTGCCTGATCCGCATCCCCTCCTGCCGTTCCATAGAAAATATCGTTGTTATGCAGCCACACGTTTTCATTGCCCGTATCCAAAGAAATGCCGTCATCAGGGAATAGCATGAAGCCCAGATTGCGCACTTCCACGTTGCCTACATACCGAAGGAGCATTCCCCAGCCGTACGCGTACGCATCGTCGCCGATTCCTTCGAGCGTCATATTCATTTCGGCATAATTGCTTTTGCCTTTGACTTGCAGGTAGCCGCTGCTGTTCAGTTGTCCGCTCAGGTCATCCGCCGTCACTTGTCCAATGAATCGAATCGCAAGAGGCGTCGTATCATAACCTTTCTGCCTTAATGTCAAAATTTCACCAAGGCCCACAGCGGTTTGCTTCTCGCCTGAGCTGCTGACTTTTACATCCAGCGTAACGGTTTTGGCCGTTTCAGAGGTGATATACACGACTTGGGCACCGCTTTTGAGCGTTCCGTTATCGTTGTAAGCACCTGAACCGGTTCCGTACATCGAATCTGATGAAAAAGCGAATCCAGACCGGTCATGCGCTGCCACAGAGATTACCCCTGTAACCGCACTTGATGTAGAGCCGCCGGCTAGCCTTGCTTCGACTTTCATCACGTAATTTCCCGCAGCAAGCCCGACTGCATCGGCTCTCCAATTAGAAGGATACTTGCGAATAAGCTCGGTATCGATTTGTTGATACTGGGAATCCGCTGCGCCGCTAGACTTCACATACACATTGTACCCTTCCGCACTGCTTACAGGCGCCCACTCCACATAGGCCGTCTCATTCCAGCCTCCACTACCGGTTATTGTAACACCTGCAGCGTCTGCTTTAGCCGTACTCACGATTCCGCAAACCATGATGGACAAAACAAGTGACAACATGACCACGATGTTCGTTAACTTGGCTGCTTTTTTCTTCAATTGGATCCTCCCAGGTTCTATTGAACTAACTTCTGAAATCGCTTGCAAAAAGCTGTGACTACTCCCCTCCTTATCATGAAATGGGCTTTCAGGTGAAGCACCCTAAGCTTATCAACCCCGCAATCGGTTCCGAAACAATCATTACCTCACAATCGCCTACGTCACCCAGGTATTTCCACCATTTCTGAGTTAATGATTATTACTGGAAGAAATGATACGATTAGGAAATAAGCAAAGAAACCTTCACCAAGACTCTTGGTGATGGCCTACGATTTAGGAGGGCTCTTAAGAACAAGACGAATGAGGTGAGATTCCTGTCCAGAAAAAAACCGTGCTGGCAGCTTTCATTATCCTGATCTGCTCCTTACAAGTCCTCGCACACTTCAGATGGAATTACAGTACTTCCATTGATGAGAATGGTTTTAGGTACAAAACGGACCGCTGGACCCATCAAGCATGGGTTGAATATTTTCCTCCACTTTCAATTGGAGATCCTGGAATATCCGATGTTATCCAAATCCAAATTCGATTCATTTTCGCAGTTAGAATCCCACGTTAAGAAAATCGCTATATCCGGATATTTAGGGGATGAATGGATAAAAAAGAGTGCGATTGGCCTACCTATACTACGGCATTAACGCAGTTCTTATTCTTCTTATACTTAGATTGCTTATAAGGTTAAAGCTAAGAAAATGAATGCCTAGGCACTTCTGGGCGTACTTCATTCTCGTCTGTTCCATGACTGCAAGCATTTCACATATAACGAGTAGGAATAGAGATCATACTAAGAGAAGTTATAGGAAGGCCTAACCTAAGGAGGGAATTATGGGAAGACTCGTTCATTTTGAAATTCATGTTGATGACATGGATCGTGCTAAAACATTTTACGGTGAAGTATTTGGGTGGAAGTTCGAGGATTGGAGCAGCTATGCGGGCATGCCTTATTATGGCGCAGTGACAGGTAATACCGATGAACCTGGGATTAACGGAGCGTTGATGCAGCGCCGCGGACCTTCTCCGCAGCCAGGACAAGCTGTAAGCGGCTATGCCTGCACCATGGGCGTGGAGAACTACGATGCTGCGGAAGCCAAGATTCTCGAGCTTGGAGGCAAGGTCGCATTGCCGAAGTACGCTTTGCCGGGGATGGCTTGGCAAGGGTATTACATGGATACGGAAGGCAATATTTTTGGCATCCATCAGCCCGACCAGAACGCGAAGTAAGGGTTTACCGGCTTAGCCGGATCCATTTTTTAAACACAGCATGCTCCTCATATGGGTAACAGGTGAGATCGTGAACGCCTGAGAGCCGTATGGGGAGCATTTTTAGTTCTTTCGGTAGAAAACTACCATTTTTGATCAAATGATAATTATTTACCAAATCTTGAAATTCCGTTAATACCGCTCTTACAAACCCCCTTTACTATAAAAAGCAGTGAAGAGGACAAATTGTCCACAAGGTACCAGACTATGTAGGAGGGGGGATTTGAAGCATGCGAAGCAATTGGAAGACCATCGGCAGTTTGTTGAGTTCAACGATGTTGGCAGTGACACTCAGCGCTTGCGGCAGCGGCAATAACGGAGGAAGCGAGGGCGCAGCAGCAGTACAGAGTTCGGCAGCGGGAGAGGCATCCACAAGCCCGGTCCTAACAACCACGGCCCCAGCGGCAACTGTGTCAGCGAGTCCCGTCGACGCCTTGTATGAGCAAGCGAAGAAGGAAGGAAAAGTCATCGTCTACTCGACATCAGGTCGCGCCAACGATGCTGCAAAGACGTTCATGAAGCAATACCCGGGCATCCAAGTCGAGGTCAGCAAAGTGAAGTCGGATCAAATGATGGATAAAGTCGCGCGCGAGCAAGACGCAGGTCAATTTAACCCCGATGTGCTCGTCACCAAAGAAGTCAGCGGTGCTGTCGATTTCGAGATGGTCAAGCAAGGCCGTTACCTCAAATATTTGCCGGAGGATATCGCGCCGCATGAAGACGAGCCGTTCCGCACACAAGCGGAAAGCGTTGCCGGCTACGCAGAATTCCGGACACTTTGGTACAACAGCGACCATTATGATAAACCGCCTGTTACGAACTGGTGGGATCTGACGACGCCGGAATGGAAAGGGAAAGTATACACAGCCGATCCGGTTGGTGATCCTTCCTTCATGAACTTGTTCAGTACATTCGCTGTCCACGCGGACGACATGGCGGCGGCTTACAAGATGAAGTTCGGCAAAGATATCGAACTGCACGGCACGGAAAACGCCGGCTATGAATTTATCAAGCAGCTGCTCGATAACCAGCTTGTAACGTTGGACGGCAGCACAGATGTGCTGGACGCGATCGGCAAAAAGGACAGTGACGCTTTGGCCATTGCGGTTACAGGCGAGGTGGCAGACCTGAAGGAAGAAGGTTGGCACGCGAAGCCAATCTACGACTTGAAGCCAAAGACGTCGGTTGTGGATGCGGGATATTTTTTCCTAGCCAAAAATGCGCCGCATGAAGCTGCTGCCAAGCTGTTTATACGCTGGATGCTCGGAGAAGCGGATGGCCAGGGCGCAGGAATCGAACCTTTCAATGAAGTTGGCTCATGGGTCCCGCGAGACGATGTAAAAACGAAGAACGAAATCGCCTTCGACCAATTGAACTTGTGGAATTATGACGGTGAGGCCCTATACAAGATCGAGCCTAAGGTTCGTGACTTCTGGATCAAAAACAAATAAAAAGCAAGGAGAGCCATGCTTTGAACCGAACGAAACAACTCTTACTCCCCATCGTTTTGCCGATGTTTCATCGTACGGCGAACAGGCTGCGTAGTCCCGTCTATTGGCTCCGGATACCGGCCTTGCTTTTTTGAGCTATGTCGTCCTATGGCCGGTGTTTATGATCGTCAGCTCGACGTTCCGTTGGAACCTGCAGGATTTGCGATTAAGCGACCAAGCGATTCCCGGACATTTCACCTGGTTCCATTGGATTCGCGTGCTGGCCAGTGACACGAGCTATGCGCTGTTTTATCACCCTGTGTTCCACTCCATTTGTGTGGGTGCAGCAACCTCTCTCCTATCCATGGTCATTGGATGCGGACTCGCCTGGTTGGTCACTCGTACCGATATGCCGTTGAAGCGGACGATCACCTTTCTAGCGGTGATTCCGTATTTGCTGCCGGCTTGGGTATTGTCGCAGGCTTGGCTGATGTTTTTTAAGAACGAGAAAATCGGCGGAGTACCGGGCTTTATACAATCGATCTTTCATATATCGCCGCCGGATTGGCTCTCTTACGGGTTCGTGCCGATCGTGCTGACACTCTCGCTGCATGACTGCGTGTACTTCTTCCTGATCGTCGGAGCGGCATTAAGTACGATTAACCCGCAGTTGGAGGAAGCGGCCAGCCTGGCTGGGGCGAGACGATTTACCATCCTTCGAAGGATCGTGCTGCCGGTTGTGCTGCCTTCCATCCTGTCCGCAGTGATTCTCGTATTTACAAAAGCGCTAAGCTCCTACGGCGTCCCGCAATTGCTTGGCACTCCGGTCGACTATCAGATGATCGCGACTATGCTTTATTCGAGCATGCGTTCCCGCATGACGTCGGAAGCGAGCGTGCTCAGTATTTTGCTGCTGCTGATCTCCGTGGCGGCGATCGCATTTTATTTCCGGGCACTCGGAAAAAGGCGCAGCTTTGTCACGGTATCCGGCAAAAGCGCAGGAGGAAGCGCACAGGCGCTCGGCCGTTGGCGAAATCCTGCGGCGGTTGTCGTGCTGCTGCTTATGGCTGCTATGGCGGTGCTGCCCCTGCTCGTTTTACTCGCGCAAACGTTCCTGCTGAAGGAGGGGGCACCGATCGGGCCGCAAAACTTCACGCTTCACTATTGGATCGGAGGCTCTGACCCGGACATCAACAGCGGGGAGCCCGGCATCCTGAAGAATCCCATTTTCCTGCTTGCTCTGAAGAATTCGCTGAAAATCGCCGGCATCTCGTCCATTCTCGCAGCGGCAGGCGGTCTGCTGCTCGGTTACGTCACCGTTCGAAGCAAGAGGTCATGGCTGGGACGATTGATTGATAACGTTTCGTTCTTCCCCTATCTCATTCCGGGGATTTCACTGTCCGCGATGTACATAACCATGTTCGCCAAGCCGGTTCTGTACCTCCCAGCCTTATACGGCACGCTGAGTCTGCTCGTTCTAATTACGGTGGTCAAAGAGCTGCCGTTCACGGTCAAAGCAGGCGGCGCTGCGATCATGCAGCTTGGCGAGGAATTAGAAGAAGCAGCGGTCGTCGGGGGAGCATCCTGGCTAACTAGCTTTCGGCGTATTCTGCTGCCGCTAACGAGGAAGAGCTTCGTTTCTCTGTTTTTGCTCGTGTTCATCGGTGCCATGAAGGAGATGGAGCTGATCATCATCCTGGTGACGCCGCGCACAGAGACGCTCACGACACTGACATTCTTTTACGCGGAACGCAATTATACGCAGCTCATGAACGTAATGCTGATGATCATCATTGCAATCGTGCTGATCGTTTATGCGCTGAGCGTCAAGCTTGGCAAAGCGGATTTGACACAAGGAATCGGAGGGCAATAAGATGCAGGCTATCGAATTGGAGGACATACATGTATCGCTAAGCGGCAAGCCCGTGCTCCGCGGCATCGACCTGACGATTGAGCCGGGCGAGCTGATGACATTCCTGGGGCCGTCCGGCTGCGGCAAAACGACCCTGCTGCGGGTCATCGCCGGCTTGCAGCAGATCGACGGAGGCACCGTATCCATCCTCGGCCGAGAAGTTGCGAACGGCAGCACCCGCTTGCATGCGGACCCTGCGCGGCGCGGCGTCAGCCTGGTATTCCAGAGCTATGCGCTTTGGCCTCACATGAAGGTGCGCGATAATGTAGCCTTCGGCCTGCAGGTGCAGGGAATGAAGAAAGCAGAGATTGGGGAGCGCGTTCATCGTGTGCTAAAGGTGATGCGCATCGAAGAGCTGGCGAATCGTTATCCCGGTGAGCTGTCGGGCGGACAGCAGCAGCGCGTGGCGCTTGCCCGGGCCATCGTAACCGAGCCGGGAATTCTGCTGCTCGATGAACCGTTGTCCAACCTCGACGCCCGCCTGCGGGTAGAGATGCGCGAAGAGATCCGCCGCCTGCACAAGGAGCTGAAGACCACGATCATCTTCGTCACCCATGATCAATATGAAGCCATGACGCTCTCCAATCGCGTAGCCGTCTTCTTTGACGGGCGCATTGTCCAGACAGCGCCGCCCCGTGAGCTGTACCGGCATCCTGCCACCCTGCAGATCGCCGATTTCATCGGGCATACCGGATTTCAAATGAATGTTCTGCAAGGCCAAACGATCGAGGAAGAAGGAATCCAATGGCTGCAAACGCCAGCCTGTCGCTTCCGCATCGAAGGCGGGCAATTACCCGCAGATACGAATTGGACCGTCCTGATCAAGCCGGAAGACGTGCTGCTGCATGACCGCCCGAACGGACGGAGCGTAACGGCTGTAGTTACAGAGACCATCAATTCGGGCTCGGAAACCTTTGCTGCGCCTTCAATTCGGCGAAGCTTCACTGATCGCCCGCGTGGCGGGGGATATCGATATCTCCCCTGGTGCTATCGTACATGCCGACATTCGCTGCGAATGCGTGAACATCTACGACCAAGCGACCGGTGTTAGACGAGCGGTTCGCTTGCATGCAGCTGCAGCCCCTTCCCTGGATGCTGCCCTACTCACCCACAAACAGGAGGTATTCTCATGAGAATTGATTTTCATATTCACGCCAAGCTTTCGAAAAAAACCGAATTTAACGCCGAACATTTTCGGCAAATTGTGGAAGAGGCACGTGCAAGAGGGCTCACAGCCATCACCTTGACGGAACATTTTAACACGCATCGCTTTGATGACGTCTACAGTTCACTGGATGACTTATATCCATATAATGGACATTATTATCTGATTGACGGATTCCGTGTATTTACCGGTATGGAGGTTGACGTAGCCGAAGGCGGACATATCCTTGTCAGCGGGCCCAAGGACCGGTTGTTGGACATCCGCTCGGAGCTCGAGCCCCATGTGTCATTGGAACGGTTCATCCCGCTTGCCAAGCTGTTCGAGCTCTGCGATTCACCGGAGATGATGGTCATTGGCGGGCATCCGTTCCGCGAATCCAACCCGCTTCATCACGTGGATGAGAACCTGCTACGGAGATTCGACGCCTTTGACCTGAATGGCAAAGACCTGCACGAAATCGGAATTGAGGCCAACAAAGCCAAAGTTCTCGGTTTGGGCCAGCGTCTTAACGTACCTGTCGTTGCAGGCAGCGATGCCCATCACTTGCTGCAAGCCGGATGCGTCTACAACGAATTCGACCAAAACTTCGAAACCATCGCCGAATTGAAGCAAGCGGTTCGTGCAGGAGCGTTTAACCGTGTGCTGTCACCTGAGCTGGACCTTCAGGTGCGCGCAGCCCAAATGGTTAAGAAGCTGTTGAAGCGAACCATGGAAGTGGCGTAGTATTTCGTTGAAAGACGTACGGAAGGTATTGTAAATCGCTTAAACGTAGCAGGCAGTAGGAGTAATAAGATCTTGGGATCTCTCGGAGAGAGCGGCAGTTGGCGTAGTGAGATTCCTCAAAGATAGCAGGTGATTAGCTTAACGAGATCCTCTCGAAGTTAGCAGACTGCTAGCGTGACAAGCTCCCTCAAACATAGCATGTAGTAGGCTTAACAAGATCCTCTCGAAGTTAGCGGACTGATAGCGCGACAAGCTCCCCCAAACATAGCAGGCAGGTGATACATCCATGAATTTTGCACTAGAAGACACGAAGTTGTCCAAAGGACATCAACGAATTGCCGATTATATTGCCAAAAACCCGGAAAACATCCCGTTCATGGTCGAAGAGGACCTCGCACAGGCTTGTGGAGTCAGCACCTCAACCGTCTCTCGGTTCTGGGGAGAAATCGGCTACCGCAATTTGCGCGAGTTTAAGCAGCAGGCCAAGGAAGAATGGCTGCTCTCCCCTTCCATCAAGCTGCAGTCCGCATTCGGCAAGCTGGAAGAAGCCGGCACAGCCGCCTCAGGTGTACTCCAACTGACGGAGTATTTGCAGAAAACAGCGGAGCGCTTGGATCAAGCAGCATTCGAGCAAGCCGTGACTGTCCTGCATGAAGCCAGCACCATCTATCTATACGGGCCGGGATCGGCCGTCTGCTTGACTGCGCTCATGGAGTTCCGTCTGTCGCGGTTCGGAGCGAACGTCAAAACGTTCTCACGTGGCGGTCATGAACTCCTGAACACGTTAATTCACGTGGGACCAAGCGACGTGATCGTCATCTTCGGCTTTGTCTCGCAATCGCCGGAAATGAAGGCGCTGCTGGAGTACGCAGCCGATTGCGGCTGCAAGACGCTCTTGGTCACGGACCTGGCCGTGAACGACATGCTGGATCAAGCAGACATCTTGTTGTACACAGAGCGGGGAGAGCTCTGGGAGTTTCACTCCATGACCGCCCCGATCGCCTTAATCGAAACCCTTGTCGTCGCCGTCGGCAAAATGCAGGAACACTCCGCTCTCGAGAATGGAGAGAAGCTCCACGAGCTGCGGCGCAAGTTCAAGCATCTACTGCCGAAGCGAGTGTAGCGAGGTGCATAAACGTTAGTACACTGTAATCAAATACGGCGGCGTTCTTCAAACTATGCGATTTCATAACGAAAAAAACCTCTTGATCCAAGCCCTTTCTCAGAACGACAACGAATAACCCCCTGGTTATTTCATTGAAACTCTAAGGAATGCCTCACACAGGATCAGGAGGTTTTTCTGTATACTTCCGGACACTGACATCCGTTTATGATTTCCTTTCCGGGCTTACCGAACCGCTCGAAAGCTCATCCTCCCTACAGATTTAGTCGATTTAGCACCTTGGCGCTCTCCCTCGATTTTCGCCGCACAGGAACAAGAAACAGAATCGACCAACAGATGCCGTATGGCAAGGCAAGCCATGACCGCCAATCGAGCTCACTTAGAAAGGCAAAACACAAAGCCGTTAATAAAATCAAAGCCCTGCTCCAAAATGTATACGGTTTCCCTAAGGTCATGCTGAATACCAGCATGCTGAGCACCGTCAATATCCATCCGATCGCCACAGTAGGCTGAGGATCCCCGCCCAATGATTGAATAAAACGACCAATCGCCATAAGCAAAATCGCTGCACTAACGACAGCCTGACTAATCAAAGCTGCGGTTCCGACATGCGCACGCTCAGCCCTTATCCAGAACACCTGCCCTATCACCAATAACAGAATAGCGGTAATCAATAAACCATGGACATCCTCACCTTCCCGATATCCCCCCAAAGGAGCTGGAGGATACATAGAAACCTTCGTCCAGCATACGATCCACAAGAGTCCTCCGAGGACTCCGATCCATTGCATTTTTTTCAATAGAGTACGCCCCCCTTTGATCTAGTTCAAGATAACAAAACTCCCCCTTATTTTACCATATGCCCTTTTGTGGGTAAGTTAGCTTTTGAGTGAAAATCCATATCAAACATCACATAAGTGCAGCCTATAAAATAATAAATCAAGAAGAGAAAGCACCCAAATTTTAGCCAGCAAATGATACCGTTCGTTCTACTGCTACTCAAAATCCCATATCCTTTAACGAAGGGGGCCTGTCAATGTGGAAAGAATTTAAAACTTTTGCCTTAAAAGGCAACGTTCTCGACCTTGCGATAGGAGTCATCATCGGTGCGGCGTTTGGACAAATCGTTACCTCTCTAGTCGATGATCTCATCATGCCTCTCATTGGTTTACTTATTGGCGGGGTCGACCTGCACGGACTACACTTCCAATATGGAGAAGCCGTCATCAACTACGGAACATTTCTTCAGACCGTGATTGATTTTGCGATCATCACGCTGTCCATTTTCTTCGTTGTGAAAGGAATCCACAGATTCAAGCGAAAAGAAAAGAGCAAGGCATCCGAATCACCCGCTCCTAAAAAAGAGGAAATATTACTTTCTGAAATTAGGGATTTACTCGTACAAAGATATCGAAATCAAGGCGCGGCCGAGACCAAAATAACTCTCCGAGGAATGGCTCCACGGGACGAAAGAAGGCACCGATCCAATTAAACAGGATGGGTGCCTTTCATTCAACATAATCCACAATTCGCCTCAGCTCGCAAAAATTTTCCCGTTCGGCTCTACAGCCTCACGGAAAAAACAAATTCTTCTTTCAGAAAGTACCCACCTTCAATATATACAGCTGCTTCGTCGTGCTTGGTCATTCTCCCACCAAAATCAACTTGCTGATTCTCTTTCCAAACGGATATTGGAGTTCTGGTAAATACGGCATTGTCAAAATCCACCTCATGCAGCAGCAGCTGACGATTGATAAACAAATCAAACACCTCCCAATGAATACACTGACCTCACGAATTGACATAGTGGTCACTCTTACGGCTGAATCCGAACGCCTCTCTTAAGCGCCTTTAAATCGTTGTTAGAATTAATAAGCTGCGGCAGCAGCTTCATATTCCTAACCATAGGTGATGAGCATAAACAGCAGAGTGGTTGGGTTTCAAATGCAAAATTATCCCGCATCCATCCCTTACACCCTTCCTTCGTACAAGACCAAATTTGAATATCTTCAACGGGGAGTGCTTCAAAAACTTATTGCGAGCATTAAAATACATGTTTATCCCCCTATTTATCATTTTTATTAAAAAAAGAAGCTGCTCTTGATAAGTTAAGAGCAGCTTCGCGTGCGTTTAGTAAATTTTTGTAACGTTCTCAGCTTGCGGTCCGCGATTTCCTTGAACCACATTGAATTGAACGGACTGGCCTTCGTCCAACGATTTGAAGCCGTCGCCCTGAATCGCACTGAAATGTACGAATACATCGCTTCCACCTTCGACTTCAATAAATCCAAAACCTTTTTCACTGTTGAACCATTTTACTGTACCTGTTTGCATGATAAAACCTCCGCTACTATTTTTTTAACATGTTCATTTTCCGTGTATAAAAAAATTCACACATTGGAAAAAGTACCATCATAAAATGAGACCTTTTCCAATATGCGAATTAGTTTCCATTTATATAATTAACTTCATTATAACACATCCATCTTCTAAAAGCCAGCTGGTAATGATGCACAGCGCCTCTAGAAGATACACTCCACTTAGATTGGATTTTAGATATGTATCTGTAAATTGAAGCAATTTTGTTTTATGAAATTAGGAAATTAAAAGCTACTTTTCACAGTTTTCTATGAGGTAGCTTTTAAATTTCCCCTTAGACGCTAATGTCAGAGCAAACCGAGGAATACCTTGCCATCCATTAAAAATTACTGCTAATTTCCCAAGCATGTTTTGGCTTTAATAGTGTTATTCCCATTATACCGGAATCAGTTTTTTTGAGTGTCTGCATGTCCTCCCTTCTACTCGCTTCCAAGCCCGAGCATCCATGTTTGTGCCAGCGGAACAATAAACTGCTCTTGAAACAATTTATAGCCCCTTGAACCCATTGTTACACAAAGTGATTCGTCCCACTCGGCTTGCGTCCTCGCAAGTCGAGCTTTCTCCTCATTGGAGAACGGTACAAACATTTGACTACCAATCTCAACGCGTTTTCTATAATGATCCCCATCAAAAAACCACGGAACAAAGCGTTCAGCGTACCGCAGAGCTAGAACATTACCAATCTCAACACCTTTAATATCAAAATCTCCTGAATAGTACAAACTGCCCCGCATCCGGCCTTCTTCGATATATCGATCTAGTAACCGCAGTGCGGCAGCGCTGGCAGGACCGCTTGTACACATCAGCAAAGGTCCGACAGTATCTTGATCTTCTACTGACCCGACAAACGAACGCTTATCCGCCGCATCTACAAGGGTAGAAAATACAGCAGGATTTTCTACAACATAGATATGCTGAACAAGCGGCAACACAGGGGCGGCATCCACCTGTCTAAGCGTCATCACATACGGGCCTTTCATAGCTCCCCCGCTAGGATGATAGAGATGAACAGATGACGAGATATCATCATCCAGGAGACCAACGCTGCGATAAATGCTCCTGGCGACCAGGCTGTCAATGCCAGAGGCTACGTTTGTGATTTCTCCGGGACTTGAGGCATCCGCTTCGCTGAGGGATTGTCCTTCCTGCAGTGCCGAACGCAGTGCCTGAAAGAACAACCGGCCTGCTGCTTGGTTCCGGTCCAGCGCGTGAGGCTGTCCCGCCGCCAGAGCAGCCAGCACTGGAATTCGGATCGCCGCCCGCGCTTGATCCCCTACTAATCTTCCCGCTTCTCCTGTGAGCAGCAATTGCCAAGCCCTTACCGCAATCCCCAGTTCTCGCTCAGCCGCCTCAGGGGAACTTCGCCATAGTTCCCGAAGCGTTCGGTAGCCGCCCGCCGCACCAGTTTTTAACCCGGCGAGCCAGTCCTGAACAGCCTGTGCGAGGTGTACAGGCGCATCCATATATGCTTCTTCAATCTTCCCGAATAAAGAATGCCACTCGGTTTCCGCTAGCAGCTTCAAGTCTGATTTCGTCAACAACGGGCTCCCCGTCATGATCTCATGCAGTTCAGTAATAGTAAAAGGAAATGCTGATTCCTGTAGCTCCGTCTCAAACTGCGCCAATGAAATTCGGATATCAGTTCCAGGCCGCTTGTACCAGCCAAAGAATGAATTAAGCGCCTCGCATTCCTCGGCTGTCGCTCCTCGCACAACAGCATGCCCCTTCGCTTCTTCCAATCCCGCATACCTTTTCCACACCTCTCGCAGCATCCGCTCGAACCCCGGCAGCGAGAAGTACCTTCTTGCTCTCTCGATCCGAGTCACGTCTGTTCCAACGGCTACGTGAATCACTCCCTCCTGCTGACTCAAGCCCGTATACCGCCTTCCACATATTCCTTCCGACTGCCGTTCCAGCGATAGCGGAAGAGCGTGACGAAGTCAACATCCTTTGGACGGTAAATTTCGTAGATCGCAAGCTTCGGCACCGTGTCAAAACACCCCCACAGTACCTGGGAAGTCATCATATAGTCAAAGCCCATGTCGGTCAGCAACTTAAACATATCCCGCATGTTCTCTTCATCTACTCCAGCAAATGCTTCATCCAGCGAGATGAGACGCGGAGCGTCCGAGCGCGCATCGGAATAACGGGACCATGTAGCCGCGAAAAGCGGAATGTACATCGCCATGGCCTTCTCGCCGCCACTCAGCACGTTAAACCTTGCATCGGTCAGCGGGCGGTATCCTGTTTGTTCCCCCTTACGATATTTAAGCTCGAATCGGAACCAACTGCGGTAATCAAGAGCACGATACAGATGCTGACGAAGCGACTCCTGCTCCTCCTGCGCGGACTGCTTGGCGCTGGTGATTTGCGCCCGGAAATGCCCAATCATCGCATCAATCTCGTCCTCCCGAAGCCGTTGCGAGTCGCGTTTGAGTAGTTCCACCAGATCGAAGACATCCAACTGTTGATCCCCGGACGCCGGCTTCGGCTCCCATTCCAATTTCAAGCGCAGGCCACTGGACGTATCGCGCTCCTCCATCAGCTTGTTCATCTGCCTCACCCACTGCTCGGCACGGTGAATCCGTTGCCGAATTGCTTTCCCCTACACTGCGTAAAATAATTTCTTCATACAGTTCGCGGTCCTTCTCGCTTAATAGAGAACTCTGCTCCGCTTCCTGCTCCTCCAGTTCCTCAAGCAGCGCTTGGGGCGGCAGAGGTTGCTGAACATTGCGCATCGACAGCAGCAATAACCGTCCAGATGCCTCATCCGTTAGCGTCTCCAGCACATATTCAGTTAACAACATGCGCGCTGCATTAAACTGCTCCAGCAATCGATTCAGGATATTCTCGGCGTTACGCGCTGCGAACAGAGTCTCATATTGTCTCCTGATGTCCTTCGCTTGTGCAAATGTAGAAGCCCCTGAACCGTCCGGGTCGCCTGTCTCGTCTGCCCTGGCGCGCCAATCGGCCACCAAACCACGGCGATATTCGCCTTGCCACAGCCCCCTCGCACGTTCCAGCTTTGTGCGAAGCTCTACCTCATGCTCATTCAGCAGCACCAATTGAGCCTCCGCACGCGCCTCTTTGCTCTTCGCTTCATCCAGAAGCGCTTCCTGCTCCTTGCTCCGTGCCAGCAACCCTGTGAGCTCGGTGCGAAGCTCCTGGAGCTTGCGGGCTACGTCGGCGAGCCCCAGTTCCTCAATGAGTTGTCTTAGCGTTTCAACCTCTGCCCGATACTTCCGCCGCCGCTCATCAAGCTCGTCAGCGAGTATCTCCTCGTCTTCCAACTCAGCAACAACAGATTCCAGTTCATCTTGCAATCTCTGCCACGTTGTCTGAGCATCCTGGTACTGCCGCCATGCAGAGTGCAGCTCGGAGAGACAGCCTTCATAATCGCGAAGGATCGCGATAGCCTCCGCCAACTCCTTCTCCCTTTTTAGCCGTGTCCAGCCAGTCGTTAGTCCATGCAATTCACGCTGAAGCTCTCGCCACTCGGCAGACTTCGACTTATACCGCTCGATGGCCCGCTCTTCCTGATGGGCAGCAGCTTGCAGGCGATAAGTAGCAGCTTGCCAATCGCTGGCGCTCTGCAGCAAATCATCGCCGCTCGGGAACGCATCGCGTTCCTCTGCAAGCTCACGCTCAGCGTCCAGCTGCTTAACAACTTGCCGTTCTACTTCGTCAATTCTACTCGTCAGGACAGCAATCGCCTCTTCCAATCTGGAGATTTCCATGAGACGCGTACGCTCGCGGGTTTCTTTGCCAATATACTCCGCGCGCGGCTTCACACTGGTTTTACCTACCAATGGTCCCAGTCGATAAGAGCCGTCGGCAGCAATCACTCCATGCCAGTCACTGTCCCCAACAAAATGCCCTTCCTCATCCCACAGAAAGCTTCTTAGCACCCTGTCCACGGCATCCGAGGTCAATCCACTGTTCTCCGCGGGGGCAGCGACCAGTAAGTCCGCAAGAGTGAAACCGAACTCCAGTGGATTCGGCATAATCCACATCTCTTCCTCACCCGTGTCGCATGCGCCAAGCTGACCCTCAGGTGATATCCAGGCGTCCAGAAGACCGGAGCGTTCCAATGCCTCTTCAATACGAGCCTTTGCTTCATCCGTCACATGCGTTCTAAAATCACAAGCAGCGAACAACGGTGCGCCTTCGCCTTGCCCCTTCCTGCTGCGGGCCGCCAAGCGCCCCGCATTGCGCTTAGGCTCCGGCTCGCGGCTTTGTTCCCAGCCGAGCTTTTCTTGACGCAGCACATCTTGCTCGGTCAGATAAGCCTGTCGCTCGTTCTCAATCCTTATTCGCTGCGCGACCATTTTGTCTCGGGTACTTGCATACCGATTTAACATCGCTGCACGGATTGGTTCAAGTGATGCGGTATGCCCCGATCCAGAACCATACAAGCGTATCTCACTGAACGTCTCCCGAACGGCCTCGTCGTCAAACTCCATGTGGCGCAAGTCGCCTTGCCAGTCTATAATCTCGTCCTTAATCGCTTCTTTCTGTTCGTCCAACTGCCTTTCCTTATCCGCCCGCTCACGTTCGGCTTCATCTCGAATTCGGCTCGCTTCACCCATCTCAAGCTCACGTTCCTTCACCAGCGAAGCAGCAGCCTTCTCCTGAACAGCCTTGGCCAAAGCCAGATCAATCGCTTCCCGGTGTGCCTTCACATCCTTCCGCCAGCCATCTCTCCAAGCATCACCTGCAGGCACATCTTTCATCCATGACCTGTGGTAAATGGCATGACCGGCAAATTCCATATCTCCGGCCATCGCCTCCATCTCGTCTAGCAGCTCCCGCTGTTCCCGTTCAGATGCATCCTTCCTGGCCTCTGTATCCTGTCCATCTCGCTCCAATCGTTCTTGCTTGATCCGTCCTTTGGCCACTTTGTCCTTGGAACGCTCCAGTTGCTTGTCCGTATCCTCCAGCGTCTTCGAAGCAGCCTCATACTCTCTTTGCTTACCGATCGCCTCGTGCTGCTCCAGCACACCACGTTCTGCTGCAATTTCCTGTACCCTGATCTGAATGGAGCTCTGCCGCGACAAGGCTGCTGCTTTATCACTTACCGCAAGTCCCAAGGTCTCCTCGGAAGCCTTCACTCTGGATGCAACTTCATCATACGCAGCTTTAGCATCCAACATCTGCTCCGACTTCACAAAGAGCACCTGTTTGTTATATAAATCGTATCGCTCTTGCAGCTTCATCATTTCACTGCGATGCCTTTTAATTTCATCAAGTCTGTCGGCCATTTGATCCATATCCTCAAGCACCTCCGACAGAGGACGAAGCTCCTCCTCCAGCAGCGGCGGCAGTGCTTGATGAAGAATGTCGTAAATAGCCGTAGGCTTAAAATCCTTGGACAGCTTCGGACTACGCAATTGAATCATAAGCTGCAGCAAATCCTGAAAAGCATCCCCATCTGCAAAACCAAAAATCTGTTTATTCACTAGCTCCTGATACGACTTCTGATCGTGCACAACCTGTCCCCCGGAGCCGATCTTGGCCTCGAGTCCCTTCCGATCAAGCGGTATCCGCAGCTCGTCTTCCAACCAACGATTACGGTCATAGAGCCAGAAATCACGGCCTATTCGTCTACCGTCTTCCAACAAAAAGCCCCAGAATTGTACTTGCTGCGCATTCCTCCTCGCCCGCAGTCCAATGCCCACCGTCTTGAACGCACCGGTCCGTCCGTGCTTGAACTCCATCCACAGATAGCCTGTCGCATCCGTCTTCCCGCTGTCTTCCTCCCCAATCAGATAGTATTCAATTCTCCGATCCCGCGAACCGAAAGGGTCGAGCCGGTGCGCCCGCTTATCTCCATCCAATACGAGCGGCAAAAAGCTTTGCATCGTAACCGATTTACCGGAGCCATTCGACCCGCGAAGAATCAACCTGCCTTCCTCCAGCTGGAATTCCTCTTCATCGTAATACCAGAAGTTGAGAATCCCGACACGATTCATCTGCCATCGGCCCGTCTCTTGACCGTCCTTATCCCTTGTCTGAGCATTCTGTTGTGTATACGTAGATTCCATCCTTCATTCCCTCCCTTATTCCCTGTCAAAATCCGTATTGGCATACTCTGCCTGCCATCTGCCCAGTATCGGCGATATGAGAAATGAGGACTCTCCCTCATGCTCTCCAAAGCCCCATTCAGCCAAATGTTTCATACACAACTCCGCCAGTTCTTGCGAGGAAAACTCCCTTAGCTCCTTGCTCCAGAAGGCTTTATGCCGTTCCTGCAATTGATAGAATATGGTCTCCAGCTCCGCCTTTGTCAGCCTAACCATCCCGTATTCCTCCGCATGCAACCCGGCTTCTTTCGATAACATTTTGCGGATTTCTCCTGCTGCAAGCAGCGCCAAATCTGATGCTGCCGACAGTGTGGGGAACAAATCGCTCTCCGCGGTCAACTCCGGGTGGAAAAACAGCAAGCCCTCTCGATAGCGACGCCCCACCCAACCAAGCATTTTTTCCAACTGATCCATAATGGCTCTCCGCTGCCACAGCACATAATTCAAGTCATCCTCATCCCACTGTCTGTCGGCTACAACCGGCTCCAGCAACAGTCTCCGATACACGCGATGCCTGCGGCGCATCGACTGGCCTTCCTGCGTGCTCGCATAGGGAATCGGGTCTTCCAGGTCCGCTAGCTGCGAACATCCTGTCAGATCGCGTGGAAACCGTCTGAGCACATAACGAGCATTCGGCGAACACTCATACAATGCATTGCGGTCCGCATCCTGAGCCCAGCTACTTTCATCCCCGTCCACATTATGAAGCACGCCGAGTGACCTCAATTTCTTAAGCGCTCGCGCCATAGCCAGTCGGTCAAAGTAATTTGCCCAGTCGGCCTCCATACCGTCAGCAACAAGCTGTTCACGTATCTCTTCCACAATATCCGAGAGCAAGAACTGATCCAGCTCCGTCTTTCCTTCCAAATACCATAGTCCGTAAGTAAAAAAAACATAGTCCCGCTTCTCGCGGAATTCCGTGAAGCCCATCCACGGATAAGCTTTAACCGGTGTCTTGTCCAGCTTGGCGATCGTCCTGGTGACAATGAGCGGAAACCCCGCTTTATCCATCAACCAGTCCCGCAGTTCTTCATAATGATCCTTAATTGTAAAATACAAATCTGCATCGTCTTCCTTCGCCACCCACGGCCTGTTAAGCAGCGCATGCACACACGCACGCTTGCGTTCGGCCAATTGCTCTGCATTCCTCGCACGCTTGCTTGCTCTGTGTAATGCTCCTGTCGCCATCTACAGTTCCTGCCTTTCTTCACTGGCCGTCGCTGCTTCCGCAACCATACCTGACGTCGCTTCCGTCAACATAAAATACATCTCATAGTCCGCCATCTCCAGCTCTCCGTCCTCGGCATACATCACCGTCCGTTCAGTTGTTCGCGGATTATTCATGCGGATGCGAACCCCTTCCGGCGTGACGAACGAATACGTAGTCCCGGCGGTCATGCACCTGCCGATCCATTGCAACAGCCGCATGCGTTCCTTGGCTGTAACGGGGCCTAACTCAGAGATGCGGACACTCCCCCGCTTCAGCAGCGTCTCAATCATCCGCCACTCCTCCGCCTGCCGCAACATGAAAGCTTCCCTCTCGCGCTGTTTGCGCAGCTCGTTATCGCGCACTGCATCCGATTGCTGTCGTTCACCACGCTTGCGGCTGCGTGAGCGAAGCGTGCGCATCGTCGGACGCTCCTCCCACGAAGACATATCCGAACTGTCGGAATCGCGTAAATCCTCCCCTTGCAGATGCCGTGTAGGAAATAGCCCAAACACCAAGGCGGACAAACGATGCGCCTCATCCACAGTCTCCACGGAAGCAAACCACCGAGCCAGATGTTCTAGCTCTTTTTTCCGGCTAAGCCCAGAACGTTTACGCTCCTGAATGCGAATCGCACTGCGCACAATGCGTGCGATCGCATCCTTGGTCGCTCGCTCCAGGAGCGTCAACTCGCTGAGCGAAGAACCTTCGCCAATGAACCAGCGCTGGATATTCGCCCAGCCTTGTCTCATTTCTTCCAACATCTCCTCCTTATCAGGTCCCTCTTCCAACCTGGGCTTGTTTAACTCCCCTTCCACAACCAGTTCCAAAAATTGATCTCGAATATTTTCATTAATCCGAAGCAGATTGCCCTCGATTTTATAAGCACTTCGCTGAAGCGCCTGAATAAAATTCTGCAAGTAATCCGTCAGCTTCTCCTTAAATAGAAGAAATGCTTCCGTTACCAGCATTTCCTCCGCTCTGGCCGTCTGCAAGCTGGCAATATAATCGGCCGCATTCTCGTGCAAACTGACAAAAGAGCGGTACAACACATTCCACAGCTCTAGCGCAGCTTCCGGTTGCATGAGCCCGGCTTCGCTGCGAATCGTGAACAGCTTGTCTGCTATCGTATCGAACAGAGAAGCCTCCAACGACCCGCCGTAGCCGGTTACCTTTTCCAACGACTCTAGCAATCTCTCAATTTCAATCGAATATGGACGCAGTAAATATTGCATCTTCTTCCGCAAATATTCCTCCAGCGTCGAGGAACGCCCACCGTCGTGGCGTGCAGTCAAGTTTTTCCACCCTACTAGCTGATCAAGATCGTTCTGGCACATCTCCAACGTATAATCCGGCCACACGTTCCAAGCAGCGAGAGCTTCAAACACCTCTTCCGGCTTCAGCCAATACCTTAACCTCTTATACTCCTGATAAAAAAATCGCATAATCGCCCGATAACGCACAACATTATCCGCATTCACATACTTCAGTTCAGGCACTCCTCGCAGCGACTGTACGGACAATCCCGCTCCTTTCATTTCCATGTACCAGCCCTCCATCCCCGTAATATTCATAAACCTATCATAAATTCAGCTTCCACCGATTGACAAGCGGGGACCTATGGGAATCGGATGACGGGTCCATTATGTTACAATTTATCGTTGCTCTGACTGAGCGGATACATTATTGTGATTATAAGTGGGCAATGGAATGGAGGAATCGGATGAAAATTTTGTCGATCCTACGAAGAACTCAGATGCTGGAATCCAGCAAGAGTTGGCTGCTCTCTGTCTATGTCTCTGTTAGTAGCAGAAGACTGTTGTTATAACAGTAACCGCATCCTCTTCTAAAGAAGAAGAGCAGCATGACGATGAACCACACACAGCATCGACTATTAAACTTCATCAAGCAGGAATGTAACCGCGACGGTGCGATCCACTTCTTAGCCCTCACAGCCGCAGAGCAGCAGCCCGACGCACAGGCCCGCTCGCCTATTTATAACGTAATGTACTTAGTCCCTTATAAAGCGAAAAGAACCGTCAAATGCGTCATCAAGACGCAACTGGCGGTTCTTTCGCTATGATGATTTTAAGCTATACCTGATTGGGGTGTATCGCCCCCGTCTTGCATTAAAAGTTGTGGTTTTATACGGACATGGGTTCGATTTCCTAAGACGTGGCTTAGGAAATCCACAATTCGCCGCCGCGTGATGCTGAGGTTGTTTGGGGAGGTAGTTTAATGAGGAGCATACACTTGCATCTTATTTGTATCAATTATTAGTCCTGCTGTCCGAATGAAATCGAACCCAAGGATACCATCAATTTCTATACCATAATCCATAGCCCCAATTTCAACTTTGCACTCATTCACTGTCCAATCACCTAAAGCCACAGCATCAAGCCACTTTGTAAAAACGATTTCCGTTCCACCAACACCATGAATAATTGCCGTTCGATCAGTACCTTCCGGTCTTACGCCAATTTCTGCGACCTTATCCGCATCCAAGATAGTTCCAGCCGAACCAGTGTCCAGCAACACATTTTCCAGACGAAGTTGACGACCCAAGAACACAACATCAATACAAACAATGGGTAATCCGTGCAACAGCCTCAAATCTACCGCCATCTTTTGAATCCTACCCATTTCTCTTCAATTTTCAAATCCGGACGCGATGTGTGCAGAAAATAAATTTCTTTTCCCGGCTGGTCTTTGTGCAATTGCTTGTATCGTTTCATCGCATCAAGTGAGTCTTCAAAACGATCAATAACAGACACCGAGTCAATGTACCGGAACCCATCTTGCGAATGAGCTTTCACAGCCTCGAATACTACCCACTCTTCAGGAAACTTTTCTTGAACTTCTTCCCATCGCATCCTAATCCCTCCCGCACTCCGATTGATATACTGATTATAACATAACAAAACTCGACCGGATAACATCCAGATCGAGTCCGTTTAAGTGCAGCCATATCGCCCCCCTGTCCAGCATTAAATATTGTAGGTTTGCATGAACAAAGCTTCAAACAATCGAGCCCTAGCTTGGCTCATCCACAATTCGCCGTAGTTTACTATTCTCAATTTTTATGGCATAGATTTAATCATGGAACTCCTTCTATTCTATCTTAAATCCTTACTTCAGAAAGTTTCTTTATAATATCTTCAACAATATCTTCAACAATTTCATTTACTTGCATCTCTAATTTCTTCAAAATATCAATTGTAAACGAATCTTAGGTCTTCTGTCGCGCAAATATGCGGGCTGTCTCCGCAAATGTCCGTTCTAGGTTCTCATAAGCATTCTGCTTTATTAGCTCCAAACTTACTGAGAGTCGTTGTTTATCAACACATTTTTCTATTACTACCGCTCGCAAACATAGATCCTTACACAATATTTGGGCAATATGAAGACTACCTTGAGCTGCCGCAGAAATTTCTTCTTTAGTATCGATCTCTACATTCAAAACCGACTCTCCAGTTGATATTAATTTAAAAATTTGCTCAGGCAACGTAGGCTTAAATCTTATAGGATCTATTCTATTGTTTAAGTCACTAGCGAACTTTACCGGAGAATCGCCAGTTTTATTAATACCTACGATAACCATTTTAGTGTTTTCATCATCTCGATCTGCAAGGACTTTCATATAATCAGCTATTTCTTCTTTTACCTTGTCATCAAATCTATGAAAGTCATCGACAATAACACTTCCCCGGAAGCCTTCGTTAGGTAGATTCTCAATCCTGTTCAAGTTCGCCGGGTCTCTTGCAGTAGTTTCTAACACAGTATCTTCCAGCTGCAGCTTCTCGATTGTAAGCGTCTAATAACCAGGTGTATTGCAAAAGAAAAACCCATGGTTCATGAAGATCCACAGGCTCTGCGTTATGTACAATGTTTTTGAACCTCCGTACTCCATGGAAGGCACGCATCAAGTAGCTCTGGTTGCTGGCGAAATGCAGCCGATGGTAATTGTTGCAACAGATAAACTAGATATTTGTACGGGTTCAATCCATTTGCCTTTGCGGTCTCTACGATGCTGTAGATCGCTGCACTTGCGGTTGCACCCCGTGGGCTGCCGCTGAACAACCAGTTTTTACGACCCACGGTAAAGGGACGAATGCTGTTTTCAGCTAAATTGTTCGAGATCACACAGTTCCCATCTTGTAAGTAATTCATCAACTCTTGCTTATGGTTATGCGCATACTTCAGTGCTTCGCCTAGCTTGGATTTAGGAAGAACTTTACCTTTGGCCGTTTCTACCCATGACCAAAAAGCATCGAGTACAGGTTTTTCCTGCACCAGACGTTGCTCCTTTCGATCTTCAGCAGTATGTGACTTAAACTGTGACTCCAGCTCGAAAAGCTTGTTGCAATAAGCGACTCCTCTACTTGCAAGCGACTCTGCAGACTGCTTCGCCTCTGGTGGCAACGCCTCAACAAACTTACGTCTAAGATGCGCCCAGCACAGGCAGGATGTTGTCCCTGTTAGATTCGCATAGCCCGAGTAGGCGTCGCTATGTAGATATCCCTTGAATCCTTTCAGGAACGCTTGCGGGTACTTCGCCCCTCGCCCTGGTTGGTATTCAAAGATTCGTATGGGATGCTCACTATGCTGCCCACTGCTGTAGATCCACATGTAAGAGTCAGTCGTGTTCTTCCGTCCCTTCTCATTCATCACCTGCAAGGGCGTTTCATCTGCATGAAGATATCGCTCTTTTACAAGCAGCCCATGCAGTCGATTCACGAGTGGTTTCAGCCAGTCTCTTGAGGCCGCAATCATCCAATTCGCCATAGTGGCTCTACTCAGATCAAGACCGATGCTCTTCCATTCCTTCTCCTGACGGTACAGGGGCATGCTGTTCACAAATTTCTGGTGCATGACCCATGCCACAGAGGAAGCGGAGGCCATCGAATGCTGGATGACCGGCGTAGGCGTCGCTGCCTTTTTCATTTGAGGTTTGTCCTCTTTACGGCATGTCCGGCACTCCAGGGTTTCTCTGTAGATAGCAATGGCTTGAACACGGGCAGGGATAAACTCCACCTCCGTGCGCACAAACTCTTCGCCCACCAAGACAAGCTCGCTATGACATACGTCACAACAACGGTCCTGAACCTGAAATAGTCGCTTTTCATGCGGAAGATCCTGAAGCAGCTCCGCTCGTTCACCTACCTGCTTCTTCCGCTGGTAGCTTTGGATCTGCTGGGTGGTCGGCTCTTGTGCAGTTCGTGAAGCTGCTGTCTCTGCCTCATCAAATAAAGACAGTTGCTCCACTCCTACGGGGAGGAGAGCTGTTTTCTCGGAGCTTTTGCCGTAAAGCTTCTGCGTTAGAAATTGCACGGTTTCTTGTAGCCGCTTATTCTCTTTTTCCAGGTCGCCGATGCGATGTTCCATTTTTTGTAGCTGTTCCGAGGGGCTCATGAGATACCGTTCCTTCACTGTCTTCTATGTCTACCATTATAACATAGAAGCAGGTATAAACCCAGATTTCGCAAAGGTTTTTGGCTCTGTTACGACTTAGATGGAAGGGGTAAAATCAAGCTTTTTGACCGCTTTCGGCTGATGGATGGATAGCCCCTCCAGCAACCACCGAAACTCCTGTGGCGTGATCGAGCGTACGGCCTCCGCATCCATGGGCCACTGGTATTGACCTGATTCCAGTCGCTTGTATAACAGGACGAAGCCATCACCTTCCCAGTACAAGGCTTTCATTCGATCGCGCTTGCGACCGCAGAACAAAAACAAATGATTCTGAAACGGGTTCAATTGTAGCTGATGCTGCACCACGAGAATAAGACCGTCAATAGATTTTCGCATATCCGTATAACCACAGGCAATATACAGTTGATCAGCCTTAGAAATGTCACCGAACATAATGCAGGATGCGAAGCGTCTGTTCGAGAAGTACGGTAGACGCATGCTGATGAATTTCGATCGTAACGGCATCCGTACGAAGGATGATCGCCGCTTGTTCATGACTTGCTTCGGAACGTGAGGCGTTCGTCCGCAAAGATGGAGGGACCGGCACTAGAGTTGGTTCATTCGGAGAGGAGAAAGCAGGAAGGGATTCACAAGCAGCTTCACGGATTTTCCGAAGCCAGTAATAATAGCTTTTCACACTGACCTCGTGCTCGGCACACCATCGAACCACAGTCTGACCACTGGAGCGGCAGTCACGAACAATCTCGGTCCACTGCTGAAGCCGATAGCGATTCCTCATTTCTAGAGTTTGCAATTGAACACACTCCCATTAGAGTTTTTCGAGTAGAGTCGAAAAACTCCAACGACTTACTCTAAGGGAATTGTCTCAAAATCTAGACTGACTTGGAATACACCTTCTTGTTAGACGCTTACTCTCGATTGCCTTCTTTATCCTAGATATTTTTCCAATACCCCATGGACCTTCGACAACTAGTCCTTTGCCTTTTGTCCTAAGGTATACAACTAATTTAGTAAACTCATTTGGTTCAACAAATGTATATTGGGGTACTCCTGAATCCTTGGAAGAATTCGACGTTGACAACCAAGCGGTAGATTTCGATACCGTGCTCGTCCGCTCCGCTCCCTACGGGCAGGACTAAACCCCGGGTTCGCCCCCTCCTGTAACTTCCATACAAAAGTAAAAGACACCCTATCGGGTGTCCTTTACTTTTTGTATGGAGGCGAAGCGTGGACGGGTAAATCCACAATCCGCCGTAACGTCATGCTGAGGATGTTTGGTGTTGTCGCTTAGCTACTCTCTCGCTGATACCGTCAATTCTTTGGAGTTAATTATCAAACCTGCTAATTGGATATAATCAAAACCAATGATACCGTCAATCTCCATTCCGTAATTCATTTCTCCAATCTCCACTTCAAAGCCTTCTAGAGAAGTTCCGCCTGTCCTCACAAAATCGAAAAATTTGGAGTACACGACCTCTACGCCTCCTACACCCCTGATCTTGTTCAGAACATCTCCAGGCTCAACTTTAACCCCGATGGCCTCCACTACGTCAGCACTGAAAATCGTCCCGGCTGAACCAGTATCAAGCAAAACATGTTTCAAGTGCAGCACTTCTCCACGGTAACAAATCGTAACTTCTATGAAAGGTAACCCGTATTTCACTTCTATGTTCATCTGGGCCCTCTTACCCCCGCCCATTTCTCACGAAGTTTCAGAGTTTCACAAGATGTGTGAAAAAAGCCGTACTCCCGGTAAGGCTGTTCCCGATGCAATTCGTAATAGCGCTTCATTGCCACTGTGGAATCATCAAAGCGATCAATAAGTGCCACTTCATCAACGAACCAATAGCCGTCTTCCGAACGAGACTTCAAAGCCTCGCATACCACCCACTCATCTGGGAATTGCTCTCTAACCTCTCCCCAACGCATTCCCTTCACCTCCGAAAGGTATTTCTTCTTTACGTTAAGTATAGCACACAAAAAGCCTGTCCATAAAAGCAATTGGTCAGGCTAGAAGCCTTGATTAAAAACTTTTTTCGAACCGGGGCGTGGTTTAGATATACGTTTTAATATAGTATGTTCTGATGGAGATATACTATAGAACGGCGATGTTCTAAAAGACGCAGTTAAGTATAATATTGAAATCAAGAATAAATACTTTTAATTACATGTTTCCCTTGTTCTGTCAACTTATAGTATGGCCTATTCTTTTTATCAGTGTCTTCTTCTCTAGTAAGTAATCCCTTTTCTATCAACTCTTTAGCATTCCTTACTACTGATTGGTATGTTGTGTCAAGTTCCTGCCCTACCTCCAAAGGGTAAGGCTTTATCCCTGAATTCGTACTAAAAAGTCCCACAGCATGTAAGATGTCTAACTCATCCTTATGGTATTTCGCCTTATCAAGATTTTCTTGTACTAAATTCTTTAATTTTTGATCATAGTCAATTTCACATGTCTTTTGACCACATGTGATACACATCATATGAAACTTCTCTATGTTAGGCAACTCGGAAATATCATATTCTGCCTTACAACTTTTACATACGATTTTCTTGTTTGAAGATAGTGTTTGTGCGATTAAATGACTAAAGTCAAATCTTCTTTGTTGGTAATATTTCGTATATTTAGTTGTCCTCTCAGGACGACCATAAAGAATTTTTTTATTAAGAGAAAGACCATAGTCAAGAGAGTAAATAAAAGCATCTGGATTTTGTCCATCCTTTACTCCCTTCTGAGCAAGAATACTAACTTTATGTACTAATCCATTTAGCTCCAAAGAATCCAGAAAGGGACTTACACTTGGAGCTACTTGGAAATGACTTGTATACGCATACTCTAAACCTGAAAAATGCGAATTATCTGTTTTAGGAAGTTCTGCTTTTAATTCAAGAGATTTGTCACAGAGCGCTTCTAAGAGCTGATTTTGACTATAAATATCAATCTTCTCCTCGTAAACTCCCAAGCTTCTATATTCTTTTTCAAAATAAGTTTTTGTTATTTTATCATAAACATACTCTATCGCTTCAAAGATTATGGACTTGTTTATTGGCTTATTATAAACAATAGCATTATCATAACAAAAACTGAGAATATGCCCTAAAGTCCTAGGAATATTAATTGTCGCCTCATATAGAAGTAAACATAGTTCTTCGATATGCATCTCCTTTAGGTCAAAGTATTTGTCAATATTTACTTTGCAAAAATAATTTATTCTATTCTCTAGCAGGCGCTTTATAAAATCACTGGATTTTCTCTCAAGATCAATATAATGTCTCCCATACAACTCAAAGGCATCTATTGACTGTTGGTCATATTTACCGGCCTCCAACTCTCCGTAAGAAATTCTTCCAGGATAGGCTGCTATTTTTAGTACTAATTCATCACGTGCAGAGTTATATATCGGATTAATAATTGTTTGGAAAAAAATTTCCATATCTTCCTTTGAAAGCTCGGAAAAGTCATCGATGAATATGAATAATCTCTTCCTTTTAGTTACACATAATAATTCTTTAATCCCATCAATAATTTCTCCTATATCAAAAAGTCTTGCAAACACATTTATGTTTTCATTCTCTCGACCGGAGGTGCGCTCTCGAGATGTATTAATCTTAGAATATAATTTCAATAAAATTTCCTTCAAACCACCAACTTCACCTTTATGTTCTGAAGATGTTGTATTTTTATTTGACTCAGTTTTTTTGCTTTTTTGTATAAGGACACTATTTACTTTAAACAATGTTGGATTCTCAATTTTATCCTTGATGGAATTGATTATATGCTCTATTTTATTATCCCTAAATTTGTTCTGTATCTTTTCAAAAAAACCTTGATCTTCTTTCTTAAGATCGTCAACAATGCTTTTTAATAATTCATTTAAAAATTGTCGTATTAATAATAATCTCTCTAATTGTACGGTGTCCAAAACCTCCTCCAATTTTGGTAATTTAACATTGTTATTTTTATTCTTCATATCATCTACTATAGACTTTGCATTCATATATGCAGATAAGTTCACCTTTTTTGTTGCAATATCATATTGTGCTCGTGCAAATAATGTCGATTTCCCTGTTCCTTTTCTTCCTAACAGAATGAACGTATTATTCGATAGCAGCTTTCTTAAGATACCTTCATGTGGAAGCAAATCAACATATAGATCTTTTATTATTTCTTGGCCTTCTTGTTGCTCATCTTGTGCCAATTTGTTCGAGGTAATTCTTTTAAAAAGTTTTAATGTCTCAAAAACCTTAATAAAACCTTCTTTTTCAAGAGTAGTATACATTTTATCCTCCAAATAAATAGTTGGAATAAACTAGATAAAAACCTCACCTTTAGTTGAAGGTGAGGTTTTGTGTGGATTTAACATATGGAGGCGAGGGGAGTCGAACCCCTGTCCGAAAATATCGCCACACAGGCATCTACGGGTGTAGTCACAGTTTTGATGTCACCCGAGCAGCGCGCCGTAACCCGCTCTGCGTTGGGTCAGCCTGATTATCTTCTTCCGTCGACCCCAGGCGGAGACCGAAGCGGCGTATCCCACTAAAGTTGGGCCCCTATCCCGGCACATGGGCGATGCAGGGTAGAAGCTAGCTCACAGGTTATTAAGCTGCGAAAGCTAAGTTGTTGTTTTGTTTGCCATTTAATAGGCTTTAGCGTTGATGAAGTGGACGCGTCCCCACTACCCGCAACCCGCGCTCGAACTATCCCCGTCGAATCCAAGAACGCCCCCGGATTGACCTTCTGTCTTGCCCCTTGAAGCAAGGAAGGTGAAAGGTGTTGCTTCGACTTTCGTTTCGAGCCTTGTTGTTCCCTCGGCTGCTTACTTAGTATAGCACATTCTATCTACTTGTGAACCTCTAGGTTCATGGCAGTTCAGGCGCTGTTTGCCAAGTCTTCCATGCCATATTCATTCGTTATCGCGGAACTAAAGCACAGGCTCAACCAGCAACAAGAGCTATCTGGCCACCTTCTGCTTCTCGCGAAGCGCCCGCTGAATATCACGCTGCGCATCCCGCTTCGCTGCGGTTTCACGCTTGTCGTACTGCTTCTTCCCTTTGCCTAATCCAAGCAAAAGCTTAGCGTAGCCGTTGCGGATGTAGATTTTCAAGGGAACCAACGTGTAGCCTTCTTGCTTCGACTGTCCCAGCAGCTTCGCGATCTCTGGCTTCTTCATGAGCAGCTTGCGTGCTCTCGTAGGATCCGTCGGATTACTGCGATTGCCCTGCTCAAACGGACTGATGTGCATGTTATGCACGAAAGCTTCACCATTGCGAATGGTGGAGAAGCTATCTCCCAAATTCGCTTTGCCTGCACGCAAGGATTTGATCTCCGTGCCGGTCAGGACTAAGCCACACTCGTACGTATCTTCAATGAAATAGTCGTGCGACGCCTTCTTGTTCTGGGCGAGCACTTTGCCCTCGGCCTTCTTCGTTGCCACGTGAGATCCTCCTTCCGCACGCTTACAAAAGCATGCGCGAACTTGCTCCAATGTGAAACTTATTGTAGCAAGTTCGCGCCTGAAAAGCAAGAAGCGGCTACTTGCGCCGCTTCTTGCCTCCACCGCTGCTGCCGCCCGTTCCGCGGCGGCGTCCGCCCTTGGCGAGCGCGTTCACGCCGCTCGCCCAATCGCTGCCGCCGCTCTTGCCTCCGGCAGCGCCTAAAGCCCTTCGCTTCGCGCCCTCAACACCGCCGCGAAGCTCTCGATCCGAAGCGCCGCTGCGCTCTCTTGCGGCGCCTCCCGCGCTCTCGAACGAGTCATGCTGACCTCGTCCTCGCTCTTCCACACCAACTGCTGCGTTCCTCTGGGACTCCGCAGCTCCAAAGGCAGGCGCGTCGCCCAGACGAACCTTGCCGTCCTTGCTTCGCTTGCCGCTTCCGGCAAAGCCGTCCCTATTCTCCTTACCCTTTCCTCCCGCAGCTGGACCCGCACCACCTGCACCCGTCCGCGCACCGGCCTTCGCGCCGACAAAGCCACCTTTGCCGCTTTTGCCCCATGGCTTGCCGCCCTTACTGCCACCGCCGGCTTTACCGCCACGACCGCGGCTGTCTCCGCTACTCCGTTCACCTGCTCCACTATCTCGACTTTCGCCGCTTCGACCGCGGTCTCCGGTCCCACGACCTCCGCCACTCCGTTCACGGTCTCCGGCGCCACGACCGCGATCGCCGCTTCCACGTCCACCGCGGGCCGCACCGCCTCTGCTGCCGCCTCGCGAATCTCCTCCCCGGAACCCGCCGCGGCTCTCACTGCGAGGCTTCATATCCACCATTTCAAAATCAATGGTACGCTCATCCATATTAACGCGGGCTACGCGTACTTTGGCCTGATCACCGATTCGGTAAGTACGGGAAGTTCTCTCCCCGACCAGCGCATGATGCATTTCATGATAATGATAATAATCATCGGTCAGATCGCTTAAACGGATCAAGCCTTCTACCGTATTTTCAAGCTCTACGAAGATACCGAAGTTGGTCACGCTGGATATGATGCCTTCGAATTCCTCACCAATTTTATCAAGCATGAATTGGGCTTTCTTGAGCGCTTCAGTCTCCCGTTCCGCCTCAACGGCCATTCTCTCACGTTCCGAGGACTGACGGGCAATATCGTCCATACGCCCAGCCAAATACTCCGTACGTTGATCCGATAGCACCCCGCTCTCAAGTACCTCACGAATCACGCGATGAATAATAAGATCGGGATATCGGCGGATCGGCGACGTAAAGTGGGAATAATATTCCGCGGCCAATCCGAAATGCCCCAAGCTCTGGGAATCATAACGCGCCTGCTTCATGGAACGAAGCATCACTTTGCTGATAACCGTCTCTTCTGTCGTTCCCTTGATTTCTTCAAGCAAGGATTGAAGCGCACGAGGGTGAACCGAGTTGCCCTTGCCTTTAACGGAATACCCGAAATTCGTAATGAACTCCATGAAGTGAAACAGCTTCTCCATATCGGGATCCTCATGAATCCTGTACAGAAACGGCACTTTCAACCAATGGAAATGCTCGGCCACCGTTTCATTGGCAGCAAGCATGAATTCCTCGATGATCATCTCAGCGATGGAACGCTCTCTTTTGATAATATCGGTTGGCTTACCTTCTTCATCTACGAGAATCTTGGATTCCTCGAAGTCAAAATCAATGGCTCCCCGCTTCATACGACGGGAACGAAGCTTCATCGCCAGCTCTTCCATCAGCTTGAAGTCATCCATCAAATACTCGTAGCGCTCGAGCACTTCCGGCTCCGCTTCACCTGTCAGAAGCTTTCTGACATTGGTATACGTCATCCGCTCACTCGTTTTAATAACGCTGGTAAAAATATCATGGCGAACCACTGTTAAGTTCTCGTCAAACTCCATCTCACAGGACATCGTAAGCCGATCCACTCGCGGATTCAGCGAGCATATTCCGTTAGAAAGCCGATGAGGAAGCATCGGAATGACACGATCAGTCAGGTAGACGGAGCAGCCCCGATTATAAGCTTCACGGTCCAAAGCGGACCCTTCACGCACGTAGTAGCTGACATCGGCAATATGCACACCTAGCACATAGTTACCGTTCTCCAGACGCTCAACATTCACCGCATCATCCAGGTCCTTGGCATCCTCACCATCAATTGTGACGATCCGCTTATTCCTCAAATCTCTACGGCCTTGCCCTTGAATCTCCTCTTCGCTAATCGTATCCGGTGCAGCATCAGCTTCTTGAAGAACCTCTTCTGGAAACGCTTCTGGGAGCTGAAATTTACGTACGATAGCCAAAATATCAATACCCGGGTCATCCTTATGCCCCAGAATCTCGACAACTTCACCTTCCGCCGCAGCTCTGCCCTCCGGGTAGCTGACAAGCTTGACGACGACCTTTTGCCCCGTAACTGCGCCCATGAAAGCGTGCTGAGGAATAAAGATATCCCTAGTTACCCTCTTATCGTCAGGAATTACGAAGGCATACGTTTCTTGGCTTTGAAAAGTCCCCACGATCTGCGAGTTCGCCCTCGTTACGACACGAACCACTTCGCCTTCCATTCTCCCGCCCGCCGGGCTCTTTGAAGTGACTCTAACGAGAATGAGATCCCCATTCATAGCGGTATTCATATCATTGGCGTGAATGTACACGTCCGGTTGATCCCGATCCTCAGGAATAAGGAAGCCAAAGCCCTTGGCATGAGCTTGCAGCTTGCCTCGAATTAAGTTCATACGCTCTGGTACGCCGTAACGGTCGTTGCGCGTTCTCAGAATGAGACCTTCCTGCTCCAAATTGTTGAGGATTTTGAGAAATTCTTTAAAATCGGTGGCGTTCTCCACGCCAAAATGTTTCTCAAGCTCCTGATACGTCATCGGCTTATACGCCGTTTCTTGCATAAAGCTTAATATATCTTGTTCATTTACCATCGTTGTTCACCTTCTTGTCGAATTCACGGACTTCCTATGTACCTATTGTTCGAACTGCAGAGATTCGATAAACGAGGTAATATCTTCATAAATCTGTTCTCTTTCCAAATCCAGCAGCATGCCGTGAGATGACCGTGGATAGTAGTGGAGCTCTTTGACTGATGAACCCACCTTCTGATATAAAAATTCGGCGCTATGATGTCTTACGACTGCATCCTGGTTCCCCTGCCCGATCCAAACCGGCGCTGCAATCTTTGGCAAAAGCTTTCTAACTCTTTTAATCAATCGCAGCAGCGAAACGACAGAACGAATCGGCGTTTTGGTATACGCACATGATTCATTTAACAAAGTGGGGATGTTCTTTGACTTTTTCTCTACATAATGGAGCATGTATTGAAGTAATACCGCCCATGAAGCATGTCGAGTGGCAAGGTAGATGGGGGCGGCCAGGGATATAATACCCGCAGGTCTCCGCTCCGCTGCCAGCATGAAGGTCAGCAGCCCGCCCATGGAATGTCCTATCACTACAATATTCTTGCACACCGCAGCCAATTCGTCATATTGGTCCCTCACATGCCCATACCAATCCGTCCATTCAGTTCTGCGCATCTCTTCCGGCGAAGTGCCATGACCCGGCAGCCTTACAGCTTGTACGGTGTACCCCTGGTCATGTAAAAAATAACCGACTCTCCTGAATTCCGATGGCGACCCTGTAAATCCATGCACCATTAGCAAAGCGATCTGACTTTTTGAACCAAGCCCCTTAAAGCTGAAAGGCTCAGTCGACCTATATACTCTATTCTCACCCATATCCATGAAACCACACCTCAGCACTACATAAAAATGAAAAAACAGCAGGAGTAGATTTCCCCTGCTGTTATCGTTTTATGTGTGTTAAGCGGTTTTCACTACGTAGGCTACGACAATGGAGAGAATGAAAAATGCAGCTGCAAGTCCCATTGTAAAACGAGACAAGAACAACTCTAGCCCGCGAGCTTTTTGCTTACCAAACAAATGCTCAGCTCCACCGGAGATCGCACCAGATAAACCAGCGCTCTTACCTTTTTGAAGCAAGACAACGCAAATTAAACCGATCGAAGCTATAATTAACAGAATCTTCATTGCGATTACCATGATTAGCACCCCAATAACCATTACTTTGCTAAAAGTTCAGCAAGTGTATTTTAACATAGTTTGTCCTTGGTGGCAAGAAAGGCTTTAAAGCGCTTTCTCCCCCTATGTTATCTGCATCACTCTCTATACGACACTGCCGGCTTTTTCGCACGAGTAGACCTGCTTCCTTTGCGTCCCAAGAACGCTTGAACCGCCTGCTTCGCGCACCACAGAGCGAACAAGGTAAAACCGATAGCCCAAGCAATAGCGGGTATTCCCGTATTAAGTGCCAAATTGGTTGCGTCCCCTGCCTGACGTGCGTTAATCCATGCGTACTGCACAAGCGACAGCGGTCCGAAAACCGATTCCTCCAAGCACAGGAATGCCAGCAAGAGGTAATAAAAGTCCCTGAGCCATTTTGGCGCCAACGCGAGAGCCAGAACCGTAACTGCAATTAGTCCGAGTATGAAGGTTATACCGAACGCATTTCGTACAAAGAGAACAAGGGAGAGAACGGCAACCACCGTCATTACCTGCAAGCCGAGACGCTGCTTCCCTTTGGCATAGACAGCAAACAGAAACCAAGCAAAGAGAGAGGCCGTCATATAACCGGCTAGCGATACGGGAATGACCGACCATGACTTCGTGATTAGCGAGTGGGTTACTCCGCTGTGGTCAGCGTATAGCTCTATGTACTGCACCTTACCGGATAGAGCAAGCGTTACAACTGCGTGCCCGAATTCATGAACCATCGTATCCAGATTGCGAAAAAACGAAGAGGGATCAGATGCGTCAACAGCGCGGAACCTATTAAAAATAAAATAGTTTTCACCCAATTGCTCATCGTAATCCCCTCCAGGTCTTATTCAGTTATTTCGTACGCAGAAGATTACTTGAAGTTTCTCAGGTTGTAGAAAGCTTTTTTACCTGCGTATTGAGCAACGGATTGAAGCTCATCTTCAATGCGAAGCAATTGGTTGTATTTCGCAACGCGGTCCGTACGGGAAGGCGCGCCTGTTTTGATTTGTCCAGCGTTCGTAGCAACAGCGATGTCAGCGATGGTGCTGTCTTCGCTCTCACCGGAACGGTGGGAGATTACCGCTGTGTAACCAGCGCGTTTAGCCATTTCGATCGCATCAAAAGTCTCAGTCAACGTACCGATTTGGTTTACTTTTACTAAGATGGAGTTTGCGATGTCTTGCTCGATACCTGTGGACAGACGGGATGTGTTCGTTACGAACAAGTCGTCGCCAACGAGCTGTACTTTGCCGCCCAATTTCTCAGTAAGCAATTTCCAACCTTCCCAATCGTCTTCAGAGCAACCGTCTTCGATAGTGATGATTGGGTATTTGTCTACCCATGCAGCCAAGAAGTCTACGAACTCAGCAGGCGTGTAGGATTTGCCTTCGCCTTCAAGGTGGTATTTACCGTCTTTGAAGAACTCCGTGGAAGCAACGTCCATACCCAAGAATACATCTTCACCTGGTTTGTAGCCAGCTTTTTCGATTGCAGTGATGATTGTGGAAAGAGCTTCTTCATTGGATGCGAAGTTAGGAGCAAAGCCGCCTTCGTCGCCAACTGCTGTGTTCAGGCCTTTTTCTTTCAGAACGGACTTCAAGCTGTGGAAGATCTCAGCGCCAATGCGAAGAGCTTCTTTGAACGTTGGAGCGCCTACTGGCAGAACCATGAACTCTTGAACGTCTACGTTGTTATCAGCATGCGCGCCGCCGTTGATGATGTTCATCATTGGAACTGGCAATGTTTTTGCGTTAAATCCGCCCAGGTATGTGTACAAAGGTACATCCAGAGCGTCTGCTGCTGCGCGAGCTACAGCCATGGAAACAGCAAGAATTGCGTTAGCACCCAATTTTGCTTTGTTAGGCGTACCGTCGATTTCGATCATTTTGTTGTCGATACCAACTTGATCAAGAGCGTCCAAGCCGATCAGCTCAGGAGCGATGATTTCGTTCACGTTATCAACAGCTTTCAGAACACCTTTACCAAGGTAACGGCCTTTGTCACCGTCGCGAAGCTCAACAGCTTCGTATGCGCCAGTGGAAGCGCCTGAAGGAACGATTGCACGGCCGAAAGCGCCGGATTCAAGGTATACTTCTACCTCTACAGTTGGGTTACCGCGGGAGTCCAGGACTTCGCGAGCGTAAACGTCGGAAATGATAGTCATCGTGAAAAACACTCCTTTTATAATATGGTTGCGATTATCGCTTAATGATCGTAGAACCGGTCATTTGCTCCGGTTGTTTCACTTGCAGGAAATCCAGCATCGTAGGGGCAATATCCGCCAAAATTCCGCCGTCTCTTAGTGTAACAGATTTGTCCGTGACAATAAATGGCACCGGATTCGTCGTATGAGCCGTGTTGCGCGTGCCGTCCGGGTTGGTAACAACGTCTGCATTACCATGGTCGGCTGTGATGCATACAACGCCGCCTTTTGCCAAAACAGCTTCAACGACTTTGCCCAGGCACTCGTCCGTAGCTTCAATCGCTTTGACTGTCGGCTCCAGAAGACCGGAATGACCTACCATGTCAGGGTTCGCAAAGTTCAAGATGATCACATCTTGACGCTCAGCTTCGATTTCTTTTACCGCAGCTTCAGCCACTTCATAAGCGCTCATTTCCGGCTGCAGGTCGTAAGTAGCGACCTTTGGCGAAGGAATGAGAATGCGCGTCTCGCCTGGAAGCTCGACATCACGTCCGCCGCTGAAGAAGAAAGTAACGTGCGGGTATTTCTCCGTCTCGGCAATGCGAAGCTGCTTCAGATTGTTCTGAGCCAGCACTTCCCCGAGCGTGTTATCTAAGTTCTTAGGCTTATACGCTACGAAACCATCCACGGACTCGCTGAACAGCGTCAAGCATACGTAGTACAGGTTCGTAGGCACTTTGTCTCCACGGTCGAAACCGCGGAAGTCTTCATTCGTGAATACCTGCGATAATTGGATCGCGCGGTCAGGACGGAAATTGAAGAACACAACCGCGTCTCCAGATTCCACAAGACCAACTGGCTTGTTGTCCGCTCCTACGATAACCGTCGGCATGACGAATTCGTCGAAAACGGATTTCTCGTAAGACTCGATGATCGCTTGCATCGGATCTGTGTACGTCGGGCCTTCGCCATACACCATGGCTCTGTAGGACTTCTCGGTACGCTCCCAACGCTTGTCACGGTCCATCGCATAATAGCGGCCTTGAACCGTTGCGATTTTGCCTACGCCTACTTCGGCGATTTTGGCAAGCAGGCTCTCCATGTACTTCTTGGCGGAGTCCGGAGCCACGTCGCGGCCGTCCAGGAACGCATGAATGTACACTTCTTCCAATTCTTCTTTCTTAGCCAGATCCAGCAATGCGAACAAATGCTGAATGTGGCTGTGTACGCCGCCGTCCGAAAGCAAGCCGTACAGGTGAAGCTTCTTACCGTTTGTTTTCGCATGGCGAACGGCACCGATCAGTGTTTCGTTGTCGTAGAACTCACCATCGCGAATCGATTTGGAGATCCGGGTCAGGTCCTGGTATACCGTGCGACCTGCACCGATATTCAGATGCCCTACTTCAGAGTTCCCCATCTGGCCTTCCGGCAATCCTACAGCTTCACCGCAAGCAGTAAGCGTTGTATGCGGGAACGTCGACCAGTAACGGTCATAGTTGGGCTTTTTGGCATGAGCCACAGCGTTGCCCTGTTCATCCGAACGAAGTCCGAAGCCGTCCAGAATGATCAGCGCTACCGGTTTCGGTCTGGACATCTTACTTCGCCCCCTGAACCAATTGGATGTAGGAAGCAGGCTCCAAGCTCGCTCCGCCTACAAGCGCACCGTCGATGTCAGGCTGTGCCATGTACTCGGCAATGTTGTTCGGCTTCACGCTGCCGCCGTATTGGATGCGAACTGCATCTGCAACGGAAGCGCCGTACAGACCGCTTACAAGCTCGCGAATGTAGCCGATAACGTCCTGTGCATCTGCCGCAGTGGAAGATTTGCCAGTGCCGATCGCCCAGATTGGCTCGTACGCGATGACAACTTGAGCTGCTTGCTCCGCGCTCAGACCTTGGAAAGCTGCTTCTGTTTGTACTTTGCAAACTTCTTTGGTTTGACCTGCTTCGCGCTCTTCCAGCTTCTCACCTACGCAAAGGATCGGCTTCAAGCCGTGCTTGAACGCCGCAGTTACCTTCTTGTTGACGATCTCGTCTGTCTCGCCAAAGTAAGCTCTACGTTCGGAATGTCCGATGATCACATACTCAACGCCAAGCTCTTTCAGCATCACGCCGCTGATTTCGCCTGTGTAAGCACCGTTGTCTTCGAAGTGAAGGTTTTGCGCGCCGATATGCAGCGCAGTGCCTTTCACAGCTTCAACAAGTGCCGGAAGATTCGTGTAAGGAGAGCAGATTACGCTCTCTACGCCTGCAACTTCCGCTGCGCCTTTTACCTCGTTAATGAAGCTTGTCGCTTCGCTAACGGTTTTGAACATTTTCCAGTTACCTGCGATAATGGGGGTTCTGCTCATGGGTAAGCCTCCTTAGAGTTTTCGCCAGAAAGCTGGCTTCGTAACCAAAGTTCCAATGTTGATAAAGCAGATCCATTACAAGCTTCAGCAGCTTTTCTCCGATCCCTGTTGACATGTCGTTCTTTCATTGAAATAAAACTTTCTAAGGTGATAACGACCTGTCAAAGGGGACCGCTACACTTCTCCGAAAACTACTGAGCTCTTCATTACTCTTTATCAACTGTATAAACTGGCTTCGTAAGCCAATTATTTATCGTTCAAAGCCACAACGCCCGGCAGTGCTTTGCCTTCCATGAATTCCAGGAAGCGCCGCCGCCTGTGGAGATGTGATCCATTTTGTCAGCCAGGTGGAATTTCTCAGCAGCCGCTGCGGAATCACCGCCGCCGATGACTGTGTAGCCGGAAGCTTCTGCACATGCTTGAGCTACCGCACGAGTACCGTGAGAGAAAGGTTCGATTTCAAATACGCCCATAGGTCCGTTCCACACAACCAGCTTGGATTTCGCAATTGTGTCCGCGTAAATTTCACGAGTTTTCGGTCCGATGTCGATGCCTTCCCACTCAGCAGGGATGCCGTCAACGCCTACGATTTGCGTGTTTGCGTCTGCGCCAAATTTGTCTGCGACTACGATATCAACCGGAAGCAGGAAGTTTACGCCTTTTTCTTTTGCTTTTGCAATGAAGCTAAGCGCAAGATCCAGCTTTTCGTTATCCACGAGGGATTTACCGATTTCGTTACCTTGTGCTTTCAAGAAGGTGTAGGACAAGCCTCCGCCGATGATGATGTTGTCTGCGATGTTCAGCAGGTTGTTGATGACATCGATCTTGTCTTTTACTTTCGCTCCGCCAACGATGGCTGTAAAAGGACGCTCCGGATTGTTCAGCGCTTTGCCCAGGACATCCAATTCTTTCTCCATCAAAAGACCGGAAACAGCCGGAAGGTAGTGAGCGATGCCTTCTGTAGAAGCATGAGCACGGTGAGCCGCGCCGAAAGCGTCGTTCACATACAGGTCAGCCAGTTCTGCAAAAGATTTTGCCAATTCAGCATCATTCTTCTCTTCACCAGCGTAGAAACGCACGTTTTCAAGCAGCAATACATCTCCATCTTGAAGAGCTGCAACTTGCGCCTTAACCGCTTCGCCAACTGCTTCGTCAGCTTTCACTACAGGCTTGCCCAGCAGTTCGGACAATCTAGCTGCTACCGGAGTCAAACGAAGCTCTTCCACGACTTCACCCTTTGGACGGCCAAGGTGGCTTGCCAGGATGACTTTAGCACCTTTATCTACCAGGAATTTGATCGTTGGCAGCGTTTCTCTGATCCGTGTATCGTCTGTGATTTGACCATTTTCCAAAGGCACGTTGAAATCGACGCGGACGAACACTCTTTTACCGGATACTTCAACATCGCGAACACTTTTCTTATTCATGGAACAGACCTCCCGAGCGGTTTTTTATGTAAAAATCATACGTAAAGAGGAGAATCGCTTCTCCTCTTTACGTGTATCCAAATGTGCGGATTATAAATTACAAACCTTTGCTTGCGATGTATGCAGCAAGGTTAACGACACGGTTGGAGTAGCCCCACTCGTTATCGTACCAGGAAACCACTTTCAGCATGTTGTCGCCAACTACCATCGTGGACAGAGCATCGATTGTGGAGGAAGCTGGGTCGCCGTTGTAGTCGCTGGAAACAAGCGGCTCATCGGAGTAGTTAAGGATTCCTTTCAAAGGACCTTCAGCTGCTGCTTTCAGAGCTGCGTTTACTTCGTCAACAGTTACGTTTACTTTAGTTTCTACAACTAGATCCGTTACGGAAACGTTAGGAGTAGGAACGCGCATTGCCATACCGTTCAATTTGCCTTTCAGTTCAGGCAGAACCAGACCGATTGCTTTTGCTGCGCCAGTGCTGGAAGGAATGATGTTCTCAGCTGCTGCGCGAGCACGGCGAAGGTCTTTATGAGGAACGTCAAGTACGGATTGGTCATTTGTGTAGGAGTGAACAGTTGTCATCATACCTTTAATGATTCCGAATTGATCGTTGATTACTTTTGCAAATGGAGCCAAGCAGTTTGTTGTGCAAGAAGCGTTGGAGATAATTGTGTGTTGAGCTGGATCGTATTTATCTTCGTTAACGCCAAGAACGATTGTGATATCCTCGTCTGTAGCAGGAGCGGAGATGATAACTTTCTTAGCGCCGCCTTTCAAGTGAAGGGAAGCTTTGTCTTTCGCTGTGAAGATACCAGTAGATTCAACTACGATTTCTGCGCCAACGGATGCCCAAGGAAGGTTTCCAGGGTCGCGCTCAGCAAATACTTTAATGGAACGACCGTTTACGATCAATTCGCCTTCGCCAGCTTCAACCGTGGCGTCAAGCTTACCGTGAGTTGTGTCATATTTCAGCAAGTGAGCCAATGTTTTTACATCTGTCAAATCGTTAACTGCAACGATTTGTACTTCGGAGCTGTTCAAAGCTGCGCGAAATACGTTACGTCCAATACGTCCGAAACCGTTAATACCTACTTTTACCATAGCGAATTCCTCCTAAGATTTACAATATTTATATGTCAAGACGGTCCGAAGACACGTCAAGATGGCCTGCTCACAGCATGTTTCATCATTTCCAGTGCTGCTGCTTCATCCGTTACAAGCACGTCTTCCTGCCCATGACGAAGCACGGAAGCAATCGCTTCCCCCTTGCTCTTGCCGCCTGCCACTCCGATAACAACTTCAGTCTTCTGAATATCATCCAGCCTCAGTCCCACGGTAGGCATCTTATGCACCACATTGCCTTGCCTGTCAAAATAATACCCGAACGCTTCCGCTAATGCTCCCTCGGCTTGCAGGCTGCGCGTTGTGTCTTGATCGACCTTGCGTCTGCGAGCCATGACCATAGCATCTCCGATTCCATGAACGACGATGCGGCATTTGCGAACAACATCGACAACCTCTTGAATCTGCGGGTCCTGCATCAAGGTTTGATACGCTTCCTCACCCAGATGATCAGGAACATGCAGTAGCCGATATTTACCGCCAGTCTTCTTCGCCATCGTCGAGGCAATCGTATTGGCCTGCATATCGACGCTTTCTCCGAGTCCACCTCTGGCAGGTACGAACCAGCTGCCCTTCATCCGAGAGGATATCGACATGTGATGTGCGACCTGAGCCATGGTTGAACCGCCTGTCACAGCAATTACGTCGTCCTTAACGACAAACTTCCTTAACGCTGCCGCCCCTGCCCGGCCAAGCTCCTTCTTCGTAAATGAGGAATTGTCGGAATCACCTGGAACAACAACGACATGAATCAATCCGAAAGCTTCTGCGATTCTTTCCTCAAGGTCGGTTAGCCCGAAGGCCACCTTAATGAGCGGCTCCATCTTCTCCAAGAGCTGACGGCCTGATTCGCTGATCTTCATCCCGGAGGCATCCGTCTCCAAAAGACCTTGCTCCTTGAGAAAATCAACTTCTCCACGCAGCACTCGCTCCGTCATATCCAGCGAACTGGCGAGCGTTCTTCTGCCGACAACACCCGATACAAGAATGTGCCTGAGAATCGAGTACCGCTTCTTCATTACATCCATCAGATCCGGCAGGAGCTGCTTCTGAATGTCAAGGATTTCTCTCATAGACGAATCAACGCTCCGCTTCCTTAGATAGTGATGGACACTTTTCGTCCCGCGTATACATTTTGTGTCCCACCGGGGCGAAAAAAATTTGCCTTGCACGTTTATTATAACCAATTCCTTCGAGAGATTCAACAATTGTTCAAACAATTTTGCCCATTTTTTATGACCCTGACATCCCATCTTGCTTTTTTCCGCTGCCTATCATATAATAACCCTTGCTTCACTAAATTCATATGATGCGCCCGTGGTCCAATGGATATGACGTAGGCCTCCGGAGCCTGAGATAGGGGTTCGATTCCCTTCGGGCGCGCCACTTTCAAACACGACAATCAGTTTTCCAAGTGAAGACTGATTTTTTTATTTCTCTAGTTTGACCTTTATTGACCTTTATCCTCTTTTTCGGTATCATACATAGTGTAGCAGCTGTTTAATCATTCCATGGCGCAAGGGATGTGCAGGTTCCTTTGGTAATTCCCGTATATCCGTGGTCTTATTAAACAATCTCTTGGAAATACTGTAAGTAGCATAACCCAGAAGAAACCATTGCACACACCTGAAGGAGGTCATTCTCATGAGTTTTATCCCTATGGTCGTCGAACAGGACGCTCGCGGTGAAAGAGGCTATGACATTTATTCCCGCTTGCTGAAGGACAGAATTATCTTCCTTGGTACAGGCGTGAATGACGTTGTTGCCAATTCCATTATTGCTCAACTTCTTTTCCTTGCTGCTCAAGATCCTGACAAAGATATTAGCCTGTACATCAACAGCCCTGGCGGATCGATCACTGCAGGTATGGCCATCTATGATACGATGCAATTCATTAAGCCTGACGTATCTACGATTTGCGTAGGGATGGCGGCATCTATGGGCGCGTTCTTGCTAACAGCCGGCGCCAAAGGCAAACGTTACGCGCTGCCTAACAGTGAAGTTATGATTCACCAGCCGCTCGGCGGTGCCGAAGGGCAAGCCTCCGACATCGAGATCCGCGCAAAGCGTATTCTCAAGATGCGCGACAACTTGAACAAAATTCTCGCAGAGCGCAGCGGCCAGCCACTCGAGCGTATTGAGAAAGATACCGACCGCGACTACTTCATGAGCGCAGCCGAAGCAGCCGAATACGGACTTATCGATAAAGTCATCGAGCGCGTGTAATCATTACGTTGTATCGGAAACGAAAGAAACCAGCCCATACGAGCTTAGGAGCTCGCAGAGGCTGGTTTTTTCTGTTACTTTTTATCTTCCAGCGGATAAAAGATCAAATCAATCGGGAATGCCGATCCCGCAGGAGGTGTAAATTCAATATCGAGCGCATCCTCGTCTCCCGTTGTCCGGGCCAGGAGCGTGACTCCGTCAAAGGCTGTAACAACCCCGGAATAAGGTACTGGGATCATTTCGCCATTCACTTTAAACGGTCCCTTGAACACGCCGCCTTTGGCCATCATCATGACCGCCATTTTCCGCGGTTTGTCTGCATGGATTTTATACACGACGCCGTAGTTACCGCCATTCTCAACATTCTCCTTACGCGCAACGTCATAGCCCTTTACAAAAGGATCGGACTTATTGTCACCAATGGTGACCACGGACGTTTTCGAGAAATTGGTCGCATTAATATTCCACTGTAACTCCGATATTGGGAACGTCCCGCGAACATGGCCGGTGTAAGGCAGCTGATGAAGCTGCTGCAGTGTAGTTGGAGTCAGCTTCTCCGCAACGACGAAGGACATTTGCAGCTCACCGTCTGTCTCCAAGTCATAGAACAGATTGACACCTTGACCTGGATAAAAATCCGGCAGTTTGGCATACACGTAAGATTGATGCGGAGGAACCGTTAGCTTCTGATCATACACATTGTTCAGCAGGAAATCTACGGACGCTTCACTGCCGATTAAGTTGGCGTATACGGATGGCCATACTTCCCCTTTGTTTGTTGTGGTAATCGTGACCGGTTTATCTGTGTTATTCGTGGCAAAGATCGCCATCGTCATCTTTTTCCCGGTACCGTTAATATGGTCTGCGTACAGTCTTGCTTTGCCATTGATTTGATCTTGATATAGAATCCCCTGCTCTGTAAATTCTTCAGGACTGTCACTAAGAAGCAGCGTTCTATCTGTAACCTCGGTTACTTTCTTACTAAGCTCAGGCATTTTGTTAAAATGAGACCAAATGATGCCCCAATCCGCCTTAATGGAGCTGCCGACAGGCTTGTTGTAAATCGGATACTCGAACTCACTTAAGTAGGGCTCATCCACAACATTGACGTAGCTCTTGAATTCTTTACTGACATGCCCGTGCGTATCGGTAACCGTCAACGTCACCGGGTACTTTCCTGGTTGAAAAAAGACTTCTTTATTCCCTTTCCAATCATATGAGATTAGACCCTCTGCATCTGGATCGTAGCTCAAATCAATATATTTGACGGGCTCTCCAAGACGATAGGATGCTTTACCGGTTGTAAACTTAGCAACAGGTCTGGAATTACTGTCCTGGTCTACATAGATCCCTTCCGGTGTAGGAAAGTGAATAATTTCGACACGGCGAAACTCTTCATTATACGAATACTTAGCCCCCATATAATCGGCGACCCATGTGAGCTTCACAAGCAAGCTGCCATTAACAATCGCAGCCACGGAGTCAAACGGGATTTCCGCACCGTTAATCGTCACTTTTTTATTATCAACATCCATATCGATTTCGTATCCGGGCGGGGATAAGTGAATCGTACGTGTAACGTCGTTCCACTCCACCTTGAAGCCCATGGAATCGCCCAAGAATTTCGCCGGAACAAAGGTGCTTCCATCAATAATGGTAGCTGGCGAGCTAAGTTCGTACTGCTCATCGTTTACAAATGCTTCTGTCTTGTCCAAGTACAGCAAAATCATTGAGGCGCTGGCGGAGACAGCTCCTGCTGCAGGCGCTGCAACGACGCTCATCAACATCATAAGCAATGTCAGCAGCAGGGTTAATTCTTTCTTGTACAGTTTCATGCTTAAACATACTCCTTCTGAACGATAACTAACGGAACGGCAAATATCCCTTTCCTTCTTTGTTCACGTGATTAGACGTGTGCCAAGTGGAAAAGGTTTCTCTATGTACCTGCATGTTAACAAATTTGCCATTATTTTTATTTTTCACTCAACGAGAACACTTATGCATCCGCAAAAAAGCTTCCTCGAAAGGAAGCTTTTGAACGAATTATTGGTTCTCCAATTCTTCTTTGCTAACCAATGTGACTAAAGCGTTTACAGCCTGCTCGGCATCCGAACCTTCTGCACTAATGAAGACCTCGGTCCCAGTGCTAATAGCGAGACTCATAATTCCCATGATGCTTTTCGCATTCACTTTCTTTTCATCCTTTTCCACGAAGATTTCGGATGAAAACTTATTTGCCTCTTGAACAAACAATGCCGCAGGTCTGGCATGAAGTCCCGTTCTCAACTTCACAACGACTGGCCGTCTGGACATGGAACCAATTCCCCCTACTCAAGCTTATATGAAATACTTCAAATAACAGCTCATTTCCTTATGTTTAAACATTATAGCATTTTTCACGCAAGTACACTAGAAAAAAAGAGAAAAACTTGCATATCCCACGAGTTTCCAGTCCCTGCTTACGAATTTCTAAGTTTTTCGGCTAATTCATCTATTTTTCGCAGGCGATGATTGACTCCGGATTTGCTGACACTCCCCTTTAACATATCGCCTACTTCCTTCAGATTCATGTCCGGGTGCTGCAATCTAATCTCCGCGACTTCACGAAGCTTCTCCGGAAGGTTCTCAAGTCCTACTTCCCTCTGAAGCAGACGAATGTTGTCAATCTGTCTCACAGCTGCGCCGATTGTCTTGTTTAGATTCGCCGTCTCACAGTTGACGATACGATTCACGGAATTCCGCATATCCTTCATAATACGAACATCTTCAAAACGAAGGAGCGCTTGGTGAGCTCCAATAAGACTTAGAAATTCAATAATCTTCTCGCCTTCCTTGATGTAGAGGACAAAACCTTTCTTACGTTCAATAAATCGGGCGTTCAAATCGAACCTGTTAGCAAGCTGGCATAATGACTTGCAATGCTCTTCGTAAATGGAGGCTATTTCCAAGTGATAGGAAGAGCCTTCCGGGTTATTGACAGAGCCGCCGGCCATGAAGGCACCGCGCAGATAAGCGCGTTTACAGCAATTGCCCCGTATAATCTCTCTCTCAATTCCTGGAGTAAACAAGAATCCCTCGGATACGATTTTCAGGTCGCTTAGCAGCTCCTGTACTTGTGCCGGCACTCTGACGATGTATACGTTGTTCTTCTTGAGGCGCATCTTCTTGCGTACAAGAAGCTCAGTATGAAGCTGATACCTCTTTTTCAGGAGGGTATAGATTCTCCTTGCAATGGCGGCGTTCTCCGTTGAAATATCCAGGATCACACGTTGATTGGAGAGCTGAACGGTACCGTTCATCCGAATAAGCGCGGACAGCTCCGCCTTCTCGCAGCATGATTCCGTTTCAATTAGGGTTAGTTCCTTCTTTGTTTGTGCCGCAAAGGACAAAGGTCTCACCTCTTCCTTAACATCCAGCTTTCAACAAGCTGATAAATATGGTCACTCAGCTTCTCAGCATCGTGACGCAGGTAGGTACGGAACAGTACCAACCGGTCCGCTATGACACGATAGCCCCGTTTGGTTACTTCATCCAGATCCAGATGAACGGCTTTGGCGCCCTTCTCTGCATATTTAGCCTGTACCTGTGGGGGTATTTCTCCATTATTCACAATGACATAATCAAATAAATGATGCCCCAAGTGCTCGTGAATCGCACCTAAATGATCGCTGACCGAGTAATCATCCGTCTCACCAGGCTGCGTCATCACGTTGCAAATGAACATTTTCACTGCATCCGATTTCACAATTTCCTCTGCAACCTGAGGAACGAGCAAATTAGGAAGAATGCTCGTATACAAGCTGCCAGGACCAACCAGAATCGCATCCGCTTTGCGAATGGCGCGGATGGCTTCTTCCAAAGGAGTCACATCAGGCGGCTCGATGGAAACACGCTTAATCCGTCCGAGCGCCTTGGGAATCTTCGACTCCCCTTCCACCACGGAACCATCTTCCATCTCCGCCTTCAGCACAATAGCCTGGCTGGCAGCCGGAAGCACTCTTCCTTTGACCGCGAATACACGGTTCATCTCTTTCACGGCGGTGACAAAGTCACCCGTAATGTCCGTTAGAGCGGCAAGGATGAGATTGCCGAGTGAATGCCCGGCGAGTCCTGTACCGTTTTGAAACCGATACTGTAAGATCAGTGACATCAGGGGCTCCACATCTGCTAATGCGGTTAGCACGTTGCGAATATCACCAGGCGGCGGCATCTGCAGCTCTGAACGTAGTATACCCGAACTGCCGCCGTCATCAGCTACCGTAACAATGGCCGTGATGTCAACGGGCTTTTCCTTCAGCCCGCGAAGCATGACCGACAGCCCGGTGCCCCCGCCGATGACGACAATGCTCGGAGTGCGCTGTGTATCTTCTCTTTTCATTTATACACCCTCTTAGTCGTGAACAACCACATGCTGTTCTTCCTGATGCTTATGCGCGGTCTCGCTCTGCGTCCCGGTGGCTGACTCTGACAACCTCCGTCTCGCTGTTTCCCATAACCTTGCCCAGATATTCGGAGATGGCTACAGACCTATGCTTGCCGCCCGTGCAGCCGATGCCCACAACAACCTGACTCTTCCCCTCTTTCTTATACTGCGGCATGAGGAAGTGCAGCATATCCAGCAGCTTGGCGAGAAACTCTTGCGTTTCGTTCCATTTCATCACATAGTCGTACACATCCTGATTTTGGCCGGTTTGGGGCCTAAGCTGGTCTACGTAATGCGGATTGGGCAAGAAACGGACGTCAAAAATCAAATCAGCATCAATCGGCACACCATATTTAAAGCCAAAAGAGACTACATTTATAGATATGCGGTTCGTCTCCAAATTGGTAAACCTGGATACAATTCTTTCTTTCAACTGAGCAGGCTTCAGTACGCTTGTGTCAATTACTTGGGTAGCCAGCCCTTTCAGTTCCTCTAGGAGCTTGCGCTCCAGTGCAATACCATCAAGCGGAACACCTTGGGGAGCCAAAGGATGACGCCGGCGGCTCTCTTTATAGCGCTGTACCAGCGATGCGTCCGTGGCATCCAAAAACAGAATTTCATAGGTGAGCGTAAAATGCTCTTGAATGTGGCGAAGCGATTCCTGCAGCGCTGTAAAAAACTCACGGCCCCTAAGGTCGATCACCAATGCAACTTTCCCTATTTTGCCCGCGGATTGTTCAATGAGCTCTGCAAACTTAGGGATCAACACGGAGGCAAATTATCCACGCAAAAAAATCCGAGATCCTCCAAACTTTGTACAGCGATCGTCTTGCCCGCTCCCGACATTCCTGTAATGATGACAAGCTTCGCTAAAGGGTGGTTTTCTTCCATGGGTAACACCTTCCTTTGGAGTGCGTTTCAGGCGAATAAAGCAAAGCGCCGACACCGCCCGCCTGCAAAACCTTACGTATCCTTACAACTCGCTAGATTAACGCAAATTCAAACCGGCAGCGCCGACGACGCCTGCATCGTTGCCCAGGGTTGCAGCCACAATCTCTACACCTTCTGCAGCAACCTCCGGCGTATATTTTTTAAACGTCTCGCGGATGGGCGCAAACAGAATCTCTCCTGCTTTGGATACGCCTCCACCAATTACGAATCTTTTTGGATTAAGCACAATGGAAATAGAAGCCATGGAACGGCCTAAGTAGTAGGCGGCACGGTTCACAATGCGCAGCGCAACCTCATCTCCCGATTTGGCAGCATCAAACACATGCTTCGCTTCCATGTTCTCATGAAGTGCAAGAGAGGTATGCTCGCCGCGTTCAACCGCTTCCTTCGCCATACGAATAATGCCCGTAGCGGATGAAACCGTCTCAAGACAGCCGACTTGACCGCAACCGCAGTTGATCGCTTCGATATCCGGAACAATAGCCATATGTCCAAGCTCGCCCGCCATACCGTTAGAACCTTGATAGATCTTACCATTAATAATAATACCTCCGCCTACGCCTGTTCCCAGCGTGTAGCAGACGATGTTAGGCACACCGGCTCCCGCTCCAGCCCACGCTTCTCCGAGTGCAGCAACATTGGCATCATTATCGATTTTTACCGGTTTGCCAAGTAAAGCTTCCAACGTGCGCTTGGCCTCGACATTACGCCATTGCAGGTTCGGCGAAAATTTGACAACACCCTCCTGGATATCCAGAAAGCCTGCCAGGCCTGCACCAATACCAGCAACTTGCTCCCACTCATAAGGAGAATCTTCGACAATTTTACGCACGTACTGAGCGATCCGACCTAGAACGGCATCCGGTCCTTCTTCCGCTCCCGTAGGTCCCTCATAAGTGTGCAGCAGATTACCCTGCTCGTCACAAATGCCGACCTTAATATTGGTACCGCCTAAATCCACACCGATATAAATCTGATTTGACATTGCAAGGTCACCTCAACGAATCATCATTAAATTTTCGGGCATAAGCTCCTGTTCCAACTATATGACAAGCCTGTAAGCTGGTCAAGATTGAACCTCTGCCGCCTGTATCAAAATAAAAACGCGGAAAGCAATGCCCTCCACGTTTATATCATCAGGATCCAGTCGATTATACTGACTGACTCCAATCATGTACCATATGACCTTCGAGGAATTTCTCGCACTCGAGTGCAGCCGCGCAGCCGCTGCCTGCTGCTGTAATCGCCTGACGGTACTTGGTGTCCTGAACGTCTCCGCAGGCGAATACGCCCGGAATATTCGTTTCTGTTGAACCTGGCTTCACCACGATGTATCCTTGCTCGTCAGTCGTTACTTGACCGCCCAGGAACTTCGTATTTGGCGTATGGCCAATCGCTACGAAAATACCGTCGGTTTCAATGATTTCCTCTTGACCGGTCTCATTGTTTTTCACTTTCAGACCTGTTACACCTTTGTCGCCAGCTACGACCTCAAGAGGCGTCTTGTTCAGAGCCCACTTGATTTTATCGTTACCGCGGGCACGATCCTGCATGATTTTGGAAGCACGCAGTTCTTCACGGCGATGTACTAATTGTACCTCTGAAGCGAAGCGAGTCAAGAAGTTCGCTTCTTCCATAGCGGAGTCGCCGCCACCGACCACGATGATTTTTTTGCCTCGGAAGAAGAATCCGTCGCAGGTTGCGCATGTGCTCACGCCACGTCCAATGCTATCCTTCTCATTCGTGATGCCCAGCAGCTTCGCTGAAGCCCCCGTGGAAATAATGAGCGATTCCGTTTCAATTTCCCCTAAGCCTTCCACTTGCAGCTTGAAAGGACGATTCGTCAGCTCTACCGAGTTGACCCAGCCTGTTTTGAATTCCGCGCCGAAGCGTTCAGCCTGCTTGCGCATGTTCTCCATAAGCTCAGGTCCCATAATCCCTTCAGGGAATCCAGGAAAGTTCTCAACCTCCGTAGTGGTTGTCAACTGGCCCCCCGGCTCAGGTCCTTCAATAACCAGCGGGCTTAGATTCGCGCGCGCCAGATAGATAGCTGCTGTTAGACCCGACGGTCCTGTTCCTACAACGACTGATTTGTACATATGGGTTCCCTCCTATTTGAACATCTCTATACGCAAACGGAAGCTGTATTCCGCCTACTTTATTTATATCATGAAGAGCCTCCCTTGAATAAAAGGGAAACAAGCCCGTCAAATACTCGTGAATTTCGGGAAAATGGCCTCCATTTTCTCCTTCAGTCCGCATGCCTCGTCAATCAGCTTGACGTTCCTGCTGACCGTCGATACGGTGACACCGTATCGCACCGATACTTCCTGATAAGAGATGGCTCTGCGATGCATTTTCGCGATTAAATATTCCAGAGCTGCTGCCCAGCCCTCGGATTTTTGGATTTTCGGAACTCCCGGATACGTCTTCGTTAAGTACTCCACCCAGAGAATTTCCAGATCATATTGCTGCACCATATCGTACCGCTTATGCATATGGGCCAGCGCCGTTTCCATCACACCCTGCCATTTGGAATCCCATACAGGCAAATGCGGGGAATACGGTGAAGCTTCCACCATCGTTTCCCGGCTCTCCAGATAAGCGCGAAGCGGTTCACGCACGCCGATACTGCGGAGCACAAAGATGGCGACCTTTTTCAAATAATCATCTTCATTATGTTCTACAATAAAGTCTTTCAGCGCATCCTTCACTTCATTGTCGGCGATCAAGCCAAAAGCTTGAATAACCTGCAGCTTCGTATCCATGTCACCATGTCGCAAAGCCCAGAAGAAGGAGGAGCGGACTAACGGATCTTTCTTCAGCTGCTCGGGAATGCCCTGTGAAGACTTCTCCAACACCCGGAACTGCTCTTCGAAAGGCAGGTGGTAATGGTAGCTCCATGTCGGCGATGTGTCCCCTTGCTCCCGAAGGCGAAGCTGTTCCATATAGAACTTTGGAATCTCCGAAGCCGGATCCAGCTTGCTGACTTGCTTCCAGTGGCTGTGAGCTTCTTGGAATCTTCCGATATGGCAGGCCGCTACGGCTGTATAGTGATACAAACACGGATCCGCTCCACCGTCACCTGCTTTCAGCAACCGCTTAAACAGGTGGTAAGCTTTCTCATGCTCACCTAATATCCCCATGGTAGTAGCCAGTTTAAACACATGATCCTGTTGAAAAGGATATGTTTTGCAAAGCAGTTCGACCAGCTCTCGCAGTTCTTTCTTGTTCCCGAAATGCTGATGGAAGATCGCCAAATTACATAGGGCATGCAGGTTCCCCGAGTCAAATTCAAGAACGCTGTGAATCGTGTCCATGGACTTCTCGAATTGACCCATATAATAATAGGCTAACGCCAGGTTGTTGCGTGCTGCCAAAAAATCAGGCTGCTTCTTGATCAGCTTCTCCAGCTGCCGAACTGCCTCGGCAAATTTACCCTCTTCCAGCATAGCTCTTGCTTTATCATGCTCGAAGAGCCCTTCTCGACTCTTGATGCTGGTGAGAGGGGCAGGCCGATCCAGTTCATAGTTAAGAAGCTCCATCATTTCTTCGGATTCTTCTAGGAAATGACCGTTTGGATCGTTCTCCAAGTATTGAACCAACGATTTCTCCGCCAATTCAAAATTCTCCATGTTGGCATAATTGTTGGCCATATAAAAATAACATTCCGTCATCGTCGGATCGATTGTATCAAGAATTTGCTGCAAAATCTGGTTCGATTCTTCGTAGTTGCCCATCTCGGAGAGGACCCCCGCCAGGTTGCAGTGGTTAACAGGATTATCATGCTCGTATTCCGCAGCCCGCCGGAAATATTTCAATGCCTTATCGTAATGAAACCGATCCAGGGATTGAACCGCTCTCTCGAAAAAGAACGCGGCATCCATGTTGATCGAAATGACTTTAGGCTTCAGCGCTTCGGACACACGCTTTTTCTTTTCCATAGCAAGGCACCTCCGGCAATTTGATTTCCATCAAATTATACCATAGAAAGCGCGGAAGCCAAAACTGCTTTACTTACACGCCGCCGTACTTAAACAGCGAGGACAGGGAACCGCCCTCGATAATGATACGAATCGCATCGGATAGCAGCGGAGCTACGGAAAGCACGCGGAACTTCTCGGAGTGGTCCTCAGGAATCGCAATGGAGTCCGTGATGATGACTTCCTTGATGTTCGGGTGGTCCAAGCGCTGCAGCGCAGGTCCGGAGAAGACTGGATGCGTCGCGCAAATATATACGTCATGGGCTCCGCGTTCTTTAAGCCCTTCTACTACATTAACAATCGTTGTGCCTGTGTCAATTAAGTCTTCAATAATAATCGGTGTGCGTCCTGCAACATCGCCGATCACGTGAGTAATGACGGACTCATTGTGAGCGGGACGTTTCTTGATCATCATCGCAAACGGCGCATCGAGAATGTTGGCCATCTTCTCAGCTGTAGTTGCACGGCCCGCATCCGGAGATACGATAATCGGATCAGGAAGATTTTTCTTCTTAATGCAATCGCTGATGACATCAAGTGCTGTCAGATGATCCACTGGAATATTAAAGAAGCCTTGAATCGCTGGTGCGTGCAGGTCAATCGTCACGACACGGTCAGCGCCCGCAGCGCTAAACAAGTCAGCGACCAATTTTGCAGAAATCGGCTCACGAGGAGCTGCTTTGCGTTCTTGACGGGAGTAACCATAGTAAGGAATGACAAGGTTGATTGTTCTTGCGGAGGCTCTTTTCGCCGCATCCATCATGACCAAAAGCTCCATCATATGCTCATTGATCGGATGTGAGAAGGTTTGCACCAGGAATACGTCACAGTTACGAATCGTTTCTTCGTACAGGCAGTAGATTTCTCCGCTTTTAAAACGGGACAACTTAATTTGTCCTAGCGGCTGGCCAAGCTCCTTACAAATACGTTCCGCAAGCTTCGGATTCGAAGATCCGGAAAAAATTTTAACATTGTCGCTATACATGGTTAATGGCTACCTCCGAAGGTTCATTAAATAAGTTTATTCATGCCTTACTCATTATACATGATAGGTGTCGAATTTAAAAAGTAACAAGATGTCGCTTTCTAGCGGAAAATGTGGCTATTTCGTTAAATCCGATCTCTTTGAGCAGTGCTCTCGCCTGGTCCAAATATTGGGACAGTCGCTCAGGCTGATGCGCATCGGACCCGATTGTAAGCGGAATCCCCACCTTATGGCAGTATTCCAACATGCGTCTGCTGGGGAACATTTCTTCACAAGGCATCCGAAGCCCGGAAGCGTTCAGTTCGATGGCAAGACCACATTCTTTGACCGTATCCAAGGCCGCTTTCTCCAGTTCCCACGGATCCCGGTCCGGTTTATAGCCAAAGCGCTTTATTACATCGATATGTCCGATATAATCATAAAATCCCGTTCTTGCCGCTTTTTTTACAAGCTCATAGTATCTGGTATAAACCTCGTAAACATTCTTACCTTCCCAGCCCGCAAGCTGACGAAAATCGGAAATGTCCCATTCGCCTAAGAAGTGAACGGAACCAATCACATAGTCCCAAGGATAGGCCTTAATAATGCTCTCAATTTCAGCTTCGTAGCCTTCAATGTAGTCGCCTTCCAAGCCCACACGAATGTCAATCTGCTCTTTATACTTTTCTTTGAGATGCAAGCACTCTTCCACATAGCGGGGAAGCTCATCCATCGGCATGGCCATTTCCGGAAAATAGGTTGCCGGGTCCACATGCAAAAGCGGCATATGATCCGATAGCCCTAATTGCGTGAGCCCGATCTCGATGCCGCGTTTGACGTACTCCTCCAGTTCCCCGGAGGCATGACCGCAGCGCACATGATGAGTGTGGTAATCAATCAGCATCAGGTATCACTCCAGCCTTCTTTATTTATTTTTTCACGTGCCGGCGCTCAAGCTCCTGCATGACTTCATCCAGAGGAAGCTTGTTATTGCGCAGCAGCACCATCAAGTGGAAAATGAGGTCACTCGCTTCATAGCGAAGCTCGTCGGCGTCGTTGTTCTTGGCAGCGATAATGACTTCAGCCGTTTCTTCTCCGACTTTTTTCAGAATCTTGTCAATGCCCTTCTCGAACAGGTATGTCGTATAAGCGCCTTCCGGACGCTCCGCTTCGCGTGAAGCAATGACAGATTCCAATTCGGACAGGATAGCAAAACGTCCAGCGGAGGATGATTGAGCAGGTGATGCGGCCGCATCAGCAGACTCCTCTTGCGCTTCCATCGGGATGTTGTTCGTAAAGCAGGTATACGTCCCATTATGGCATGCAGGTCCTGCTTGTTCAACCAGAACGAGCAATGTATCCGCATCACAATCATAACGGAGGGATTTTACCTTTTGCGTATGACCGGAGGTCGCACCTTTGTTCCAAAGTTCTTGACGCGAGCGGCTCCAGAACCAAGTAGCACCTGTAGAAATCGTGCGCTGCAGCGACTCTTTGTTCATATAAGCCAGCATCAGTACTTCCTTGCTAACGGCGTCCTGCACGACAGCGGGAACTAGACCGTGTGCATCAAATTGAATAGCATCTATAGAGAATGTCATCGAATTTCAACTCCTTTGTTCTTCAAATCATCTTTAACCTCTTGGATCGTTAATTCTTTATAGTGAAAAATCGTAGCGGCCAAACCGGCATCCGCTTTCCCATCCGCAAACACATCGTAGAAATGCTCGATCTTGCCGGCTCCGCCTGAAGCAATGACCGGAATCGTCAGCAGCTCGGATACAGCGCGTGTCAGCTTAAGGTCGAAGCCGTCCTTTGTACCGTCCGCATCCATACTGGTCAGCAGAATTTCACCGGCTCCCAGCTGCTCCACCTTCTTGGCCCACTCCAGTGCTTTGATGCCCGTAGCATTTCGACCGCCGTGCGTGTAGATTTCCCATTCGCCCCACTCCGGATTGAACTTGGCATCCATCGCGACAACGATACACTGGGAGCCGAACTTACGGGCTCCGTCGGACACCAATTGAGGATTACGGATAGCTGCCGTATTAATCCCTATCTTATCGGCTCCCGCCCTCAGCAGCCGCTTCATATCATCCACGCTTGCGATCCCGCCTCCAACGGTAAAAGGAATTGTGATCTCGCCCGCTGTCTGACGCACCACCTCGACCATCGTCGCTCTGCCTTCATGCGAAGCGGAGATATCCAGGAAAACCAGCTCATCGGCGCCTTCACGGTCATAAATGGCCGCCAGCTCAACCGGATCTCCGGCATCGCGTAAATTCACGAAATTGACGCCTTTGACCACCCGTCCGTCTTTGACATCCAGACAAGGGATAATTCGTTTGGCTAACATGAGGCGCACCTCCTTTTTTTGAAAAGTTCTTAAAGCCTCAGGCGCCCAACCGCCTGCGAGTTTATTGATAAAGCAGGGTCACTCCGAGCTTCAGTAGCCGCCTGCCAAATTAAGATTGGTAAAATTTCAACACATCACGGTACGGAAGCTCTCCGCCGAATATATCCAAAGCGCTGCCGATCGTAATATCGAGCCTGCCCCCGGTGATATCCCGAAAACGAGCCAGATCATCCAGTGACCGCGCGCCTCCTGCGTAAGTCGTTGGAATCGTCGTCCATTCTGCCAATTGAGCAGCCAGACGTTCCTGAACGCCCTGACGCTTGCCTTCCACATCCACCGCATGAATTAGGAATTCATCGCAATACTGCTCCAGACTGGCGATTCCGGAAGCATTCACTTCAAAATCGCTGAACGTGCGCCATTGATTGGTCACCACATAATACTTGCCGTCCCGCTCCTTGCAGCTGAGGTCAATCACGAGCCGCTCGCGCCCTACCTTGGAGGCGATGGCCTCAAGATGCTCCCAATTCAGCTTGCCATCCTGAAAAATATAAGAGGTTACGATGACGTGCGAAGCGCCCAGCTCCAGATACTGTTCCGCATTGTCTGCGCAAATTCCGCCGCCAATCTGCAAGCCGCCAGGGTAAGCGCGCAGCGCTTCCGAAGCCGCCTCCTCGTTGCCGCCGCCAAGCATGATCACATGGCCGCCCTGAAGACCGTCTTCACGATACATCGACGCGTAGTAGCCAGGAGACTGCTCGGATACGAAATTCTCTATGACACGATCGCTGTCTGTCTGCAGCGTTTCGCCGACGATTTGTTTGACCTTGCCTTGATGAAGATCTATACATGGCCTGAATTTCACAATACACAACCCTTTCCAGTTGAAGGCTACGACGCCACCGTCGACCCTGTCAGCTTCAAAAAGTTAGCGAGCAGACGCATGCCAATATCTCCGCTTTTTTCCGGGTGGAACTGCATGCCGTACACATTGTCCCTGCCTACGATAGCCGTTACCTGCTGATAATAATCCGTAACCGCGAGCAAATCCGATTCAACTTCAGGCTTTGCATGGAAGGAGTGCACAAAGTACACATGACCTTCTTCCACATCCACAAATAACGGACTTCCGCTATTCTTGTAGACCAGGCGGTTCCAGCCCATATGAGGCACCTTGTAATCGCCTTGAAAACGAATAACCTTGCCTGGCAGAAGCCCCAGACCCTCATGATTACCGTGCTCCTCACTGCTTGAGAAAAGCAGCTGCATACCGAGGCAAATCCCCAGCAGCGGCTTGCCCGTCTCCGCATAGCGGATCACGATGTCCTGCAGCCCGGATTCCCGAAGATTCCCCATCGCATCGCCGAAAGCTCCTACGCCTGGCAGAATCGCTCCATCAGCCGCAAGAATCCGCTCCGCATCGCCGGTCACGACAGCTTCATATCCCAGACGTTCTACTGCTTTGCTAACGCTATGTAAATTACCCATTCCATAATCGATGATTGCAATCATGTTTACAGCACTCCCTTCGTCGAAGGAACCCCCTGCACACGAGGATCAATCGAAGTCGCTTCATCAAGCGCGCGTCCCAACGCCTTAAATATGCCTTCAATCATATGATGCGTATTCTGGCCGTAATGAACGATGACGTGCAGCGTAATCCGTGCTTCCAGCGCCAGCTTCCACAGGAACTCATGAACGAGCTGCGTATCGAAGCTGCCTACGTTCTGGGACGGATACTGCGCGCGATACTCCAAATGCGGACGGTTGCTGATATCGATGACCACTTGCGCCAGCGCTTCGTCCATCGGCACAAATACGCTCGCATAGCGCTTGATGCCCTTCTTGTCGCCTAGCGCTTCGCGCAGTGTTTGACCGAGGCAAATGCCGATATCTTCAACCGTATGGTGATCATCGATCTCGATGTCACCCTTTGCCACGACGTTCAAATTAAACTGACCGTGCTTGGTGAACAGATCGAGCATATGGTTAAGAAAAGGGACATCCGTCTGAATCTCGGAAACGCCTGTTCCATCTACCTGAAACGTCAGCTGAATATCGGTTTCGTTCGTTTTGCGGGAAACGCTCGCCGAGCGAACGTTTGATTCTTGCAGTGACATCGTTACTTCAACTTCCCTTCTTTTTTGAGCCTGATCTCTACGGCTCTTGCATGGCCTTCCAGCCCTTCATTCCGAGCTAATATCATAATCTGTTCACCGTTTGCGAGCAGCGCTTCTTTACTGTAGTGGATCACACTGGACTTCTTGATAAAATCATCGACGTTAAGCGGAGACGAAAATCTCGCTGTACCGTTTGTCGGCAGTACATGGTTCGGTCCGGCAAAATAGTCGCCTACCGGTTCCGTACTGTATGCCCCCAGGAAAATAGCCCCTGCATTCTCAATTTGCGGCAGCACGCTAAATGCATCCTGCACGAGCAGCTCGCAGTGCTCCGGCGCCAAGCGGTTGATGACATCGATGCCCTCATCCAAGCTGTCGACCAGAAGAATGGCCCCCTTCGTTGCTGTCGATACCGCAGCGATCGCTTTCTTCGGCAGCACTTCCAGCTGCCTCCACAGCTCCTGCTTCACGGACTCGGCCAGCTCGCGGGACGGTGTCACCAGAATCGCCGGCGACATCTCGTCGTGCTCCGCCTGCGCCAGCAGGTCCGCCGCGACATACTCGGGGTCTGCGGATTCGTCAGCTAGCACGACGATATCCGTCGGTCCGGCGATCATGTCGATATCGACGACGCCGAACACGTAGCGCTTCGCCAGCGCTACATAGATGTTGCCCGGTCCGACGATCTTGTCGACGGCCGGAATGGAGTCCGTTCCATAGGCGAGCGCGGCAACGGCCTGCGCTCCGCCTGCACGGTAGATCTCCCGCACGCCCGCTTCGGCTGCCGCCACGAGGATGTGCGGGTTAATGCCTTCCTCGCCAGCGGTAGCCGGAGGCGTCACCATGGCGATCTCCGGCACCCCCGCCACGAGCGCGGGGATGGCATTCATCAGCACGGAGGAAGGGTATGCTGCCTTTCCTCCGGGCACGTATAATCCGACCCGCTTCAGCGGTCGGATGATTTGGCCCAGCAGACTGCCGTCCGGCTGCAGGTCCATCCATGATGTGCGTTTCTGCTTCTCATGAAACGCACGGATATTGGCGGCGGCTTGACGCAGCGCCGCCACGAACCCGGCGTCGACCTGCTCGTACGCCGCCTGCACTTCTTCGTCGCTCACGCGAAGCTCAGCGACGCTGACGCCGTCGAACTGCTGCGCGAAGCGCCGCAGTGCTGCGTCTCCGTCCTGCCGCACCGCTTCGATGATGCGGAGGACGCTCTCATTTTGCTCAGGAGTGCCGTACTCGACCTCTCGCTTTAATTGAAATTCCGAGGCAGGTAGTATCCGCATGCCTATCATCCCTTCTATGGAGCATCTAGCGCTCCTTTATATCCATTGACTCTCTATTGATAATGTTAGCTCGCTTAAAAACTCTTTTTTGCTTTTCCTAAACCTTTTTAGGAGCTTACAGCTCCTCCTAGGCCTCCTCCAGCTTGCCCAGACCGACGAAGGTCAGAGCAGCCTACTTTGAGCTGATCCGCTTGACTATACCTGCGCCGCTTGCACCGGCAAAACAGGCTGCAATAGATCGCACAGCTGCTGAATCTGCGCATTTTTCATCCGGTAGCTCACTCGATTGGCGATCAAACGGCTGGTGATCTGAAATATTTCCTCCTGCTCCACAAGACCGTTCTCCTTCAACGTCTGCCCCGTCTCGACCATATCCACGATACGGTCAGCAAGTCCAATCAGAGGTGCCAATTCAATGGAACCATTGAGCTTAATGACTTCAACCTGTTGTCCCTGTTCTTTGAAAAACTGGGATGCCACATTCGGATATTTGGTCGCTACACGCGGATGAATCGACGGCTTCCAGTCCGGAAGGCCGATTACCGACATGCGGCATCTAGCAATCCCTAAGTCCAACAGCTCGTAGACGTTGCGGTTTTCTTCCATCAACACGTCCTTGCCTACTACTCCGATGTCCGCAACTCCGTATTCGACATAGGTCGGAACGTCGACCGGCTTGGCCAGAATGAACTCCATCTTAGCTTCAGGGACCGGAATAATGAGCCTCCGTCCTTCCTCCAAGTCTTCCGGAATCGGAAGTCCTGCTTTGAGCAACAGCTTCGCTGCCTGTTTATAAATGCGGCCTTTCGGCATCGCTACTTTTAAAATTTCTTCCATGATGCAAAGCCTCCTTCGAGTCTCCCATTCAAGGCTACTCGTCTTGTAAGCTGATTCTATCGTTACTCCTTTAAAGGAAAGAGGTTGTTGATAACGTAGGTTCCACTCCGAGCTTCAGCAGATTTTGCCCGATCGCTGTCGACATTTTGTTATTCGATTGAAATCATATCCTTCAAAGGTAATAACAAAACTTTCAAAGGCGCCAGCTACTCTTCTCCGAAAACTACGAAGCTCTCCATTCCCCTTTTATCAACGCTCTGCGACTCCCTTAAGGAAACATCTTAATCACATTGTGATAGATCGTGCCGGCAAACTCATAGGTACCATTACTTGAAGCTGTGTATGCTTCTGTCTGCGAATCCGAAACCAACTGAGTGACAACAATGCGTCCTTCACGGTCTCTCCGCTCTTGAGCGAGCTTCAGAGCTTCGGCTCTATTCGCTGCGCTATACAGAATCAACTCTCTTTCAGGTTGGTCGACCGGCTCCTTGCCGATGACCTCCAGAATCCGATTCGTCTTGAGAGCAAAGCCTGTAGCAGGTGCTGGACGTCCAAATTGATTTAATAAGTTATCGTAACGGCCTCCGCTGCACACAGGGAAGCCCAACTCTGCTGCATAGCCTTCAAAGGTCATTCCCGTGTAATAGGAGAAGTCGCCTATCATCGTGAGATCAATGACCACATGTTCGCTGACTCCGTACGCTTTAAGCACATCCCACACTTCACAGAGGTGATGAATCGCATGCTGAGCAACCGGGTCCTTAGACACTTGGCGGGCTTGCTCGCAGATTTCATCGCCCCCTCTAAGTCTGAGTACGCCTTGCAGCTCATTTTCGACTTCTGGCTTTAGTGAAAGGGATTGAATAGCTTCCCGATACCCGACATAATCACGATTCAGCAGACACTCTTTAAGCATGGTCTGAGCTTCCTCTCTGCCTGAGAGGGTCTCTTGGAACAAGCCATTCAGAAAGCCAACGTGCCCCAGGGCAAATTTGAACTTGTCCACACCTGCCGCCTGCAAGGAAGCGATAGCAAGAGCAACTACTTCAGCATCCGCTTCTGGAGAAGCATCGCCGACCAGCTCGACACCGGTCTGAAAGAACTCGGAATCTCTGCCCGCTTCTTCTTCGATGGCCCGGAAGACATTAGAGTGATAGGACAAGCGCAGCGGAAAAGATTTTTCCTTCAACAAAGAGGACACTACGCGGGCAATCGGAGCGGTAAGGTCCGAACGCATGACTAAGGTCTTCCCCTTACGATCCAGCAACTTGAACAGCTTTTTATCCTCTGTGGAGCTTGCCACTCCCACCGTATCATAATACTCCAGGGTCGGCGTCATAATCTGACTGTATCCCCAACGTTCCATACAAGCCAGTACGCGAAACTCAATATTTCGAAGCTTCTTCACCGCTTCCGGCAAATAATCCTTAACTCCTACCGGTTTTTCAAACACCTTTGGCTTAGACACTGTCTCACCTCAATTTATATCTAACATCATGCAGAGCATGTGTTCATTTATTGTTCTTGCACGTTCTACATATCCACCAACTATGCAAATCCCAATTGCTTTAGTCCACTACCGTGCTACCATACTACCAAAATAAAGAATGTAGTAATTTTATCACGAACCCATCCTAGCGTCAATTATACGTTCGTTCCGGCTGCAATAAAAAACGTCAGGAGTCTCCTCCTGACGATGATCCTTCTGTTACGTTAACTGCAGACTACTTTTACCACTGATTCAGCAACTCTGAGAACCGCGTAGGGTCTAAACCCTCAATCAGCCCAATCATCATTACTTGCTGCTCAATCAGCCTGCTTCACTCGTTATTCCTTATTGCCAACCCGAATAACCTGAAGAGGATTCCCTGCAACAAAGCTATGTGGCGCTACGTCTTTATGAACGACTGAACCTGCCCCAATTACAGCGTGGTCGCCAATCGTCACCCCTGGCAGGATTGTCGTATTCGCCCCAACCATCACATGGGAGCCAATGCGGACCTCACCCAGTCTGTATTCCTTCGTCAAATACTCATGAGCTAGAATCGTGCTATTGTATCCAATAATAGTGTTCTCGCCAATATGAATTTTTTCCGGGAAGAAGACATCGACCATAACCATAAGCGCAAATGCGGTATGATTCCCCACCTTCATACCAAGCACATTACGGTAAATCCAATTCTTCACGTGCAGGGATGGGGAATAACGTGTAATTTGTATGAAGACAAAATTGCGTACGGCTTTCCACTTACTGACGGTATGGTAGATCTGCCACAAAGCGTTCGTGCCTTCTACCGGGTAGCGTTCCGTTCGTCTCAATCAGCACTCACATCCGGAGAGGCGCCGACAATCGGAAGCAGCTCTCTCATATCATCGATGATATAGTCCGGCTTATATTCATTGAGATAGGGCCGCCCCTTCCACGACCATGCCACGCCTACCGAGGTAACACCGGCGTTTTGTCCTGCCTCAATATCATAATGGCTATCTCCGACCATCACAGCCTCTTCGGGCTTACCGTTTAATTCAGCCAATGCCTTCAATATTCCCTCTGGACTCGGCTTCGGTTCGGTTACATCCTCAACCGTCACGATCGTGCTAACGTACTTATCCAGTCCACAAAGCTTTAACCCCATTAGTGTGGTTTGGCGGATTTTGCTGGTTACGATACCTATTTTATAGCCCTGCTTATGTAAGCTTGCCATCACTTCATGAACGTGAGGGAACTCTTTTACGAGCTCATCATGCTTTGTAATATTGAACTTGCGGTACTTCTGAATGAGCGCTTCCACTTCTTTTTTCCTGTAAAAAACTCCATTTGCTCCACAAGAGGCCTACCCATATTCGGAATGATAATCTCTCTTGTCAAAGGCTCCGGCGTCTCGCCATCCAAAGCGTGTAAAAAAGACTGCACAATCAATTCATTCGTATCAACAATAGTTCCATCCAAATCAAACAGTACGGTTTGAATCATACTCTGCTCCTTTGGTGGATAGCTCTTCCGCGTCGTTGTTCTCCGAACCTGACGTTACCGCCTTCGAGGATACGATCGGATCGGAATAACGCACAGTGGCATATCCTTTTTTTCTTCTTACGATTATCGTAATAACGGCGCCAATCACCAGCAGAACAGCTAACAATTGAGAAATTCGGACATTACCGCCGTATGTCAGTGTCCCTTGCTCGAACAGGAGGGTCATCGGAGACCATAATGCATTCATCAGGGAAGCAAGCCATGTCGGTCCTATAAAGTCCAAGCTATCCGTGCGAAGCGCCTCGATAAAGAATCGGCCAACGGAATACCAGATCAGATAGCTGAAAAAGAGCTCCCCTGCTCGCAAAAAAGGTCTGCGTCGCAGCCAGAAAAGCAGCAGCAGGCCGACGAAGTTCCAAAACGATTCATAAAAAAAGGTAGGATGATAGAAAACGCCTTCGATATTCATCTGATTCACAATGAAATTAGGCAAGTGCAGTGTATGCCGCAGGAACGACTCTTCGACAGGACCGCCGTGCGCTTCCTGATTCATGTAATTACCCCACCGGCCTATCATTTGTCCAACGATGAGTCCAGGTGCACAAATGTCTAGAATTCGCCAAAATGAGTACCCTTTCGATCTTGTATAGAAGAAACCCGCTGCAATCGCACCGATTAATGCACCGTAAATCGCTATGCCGCCGTGCCAAATCATAAATACTTCAGCTAGGTTATCCTTGTAGTCTTTCCATTGAAAAGCTACATAATAAATTCGGGCGCATATAATTGCGGAAGGAACGCCTATTAATAGCAAATCCATGAAAAAATCAGGCTGAATGCGAAATCTTTTTCCCTCCCGAATAGCCAGGAGCAGTCCTACTAACGCTGCTGTACCTAAAATAATCCCATACCAGTGTACCTTAACAGGACCAATAGCAAATGCGATCGGATTAAGCATCTGTATCTGTTACCCCCTCATAATGAATGTTAGTCGGCGTCTTCGAAATCCTCGGACAACGACTCTGTCAATTTATTCGTAAATTGAAGCGCCGCGTTATATCCCATTCGCTTCAGGCGATAATTCATCGCTGCTACCTCGACGATGACGGCCAAGTTTCGGCCAGGTCGTACCGGGATCGTTACAAGAGGCAGATCCGTGTCAATAATTCGAGTCAGCTCTTCATCCAATCCCAATCGATCATATTGCTTGTCCTGCTGCCAGTTTTCCAATTTGACAACTACGGAGATTTTTTTGACGTTCCGTATCGCCCCAGCGCCGAACAGCGTCATCACGTTGATAATACCAACACCACGAATTTCCAGCAGGTGGCGAATGAGTTCAGGAGCGTTCCCTGTCAGCACTTTATCCGCTGTTTGACGGATTTCGACCGCATCGTCAGCGATAAGTCGATGCCCTCTTTTCACTAGCTCGAGAGCCGTCTCGCTCTTACCGATCCCACTGCTTCCGGTAATCAGCATGCCGACTCCATAAACGTCAACAAGAACCCCATGAATAGTTGTACTCGGGGCTAGCTTATTCTCTAGAAAACCAGTTAATCTGCTTGAAAAAATAGTCGTAGATACCTGACTTCTGAGTATTGGAAGTTCCCGTTTTGTTGCTTCCTCGAGAAGCTCAGCAGGCACATCGAGTCCTCTCGTTACAACAATGCACGGGGTTTCTTCTGGCGCACACAGCTGCTCCGCTCTGTTACGGCGTACACCTGTCGTTAACATTTCTAGAAAAGTAATCTCCGTTTTTCCCAGCATTTGAATGCGTTCCCGCGGATGATAGTTAAAATAACCCGCCATTTCAAGACCTGGCCGGTATAAATCAGCGGTTGTAATCGGTCTTTTCAGCCCGGTTTCCCCGGCCAAGACTTCCATGTGAAACTGTGCAACCATGTCGGAAACCTTTAATTTTTTTGCCATTCACTTGTCTCCTTCGAGTTGTATCATATCCATTAGTTTCATCGTAATGCAATCCCTAGGCGAAATCAACTTATACCGCGGAAAATGCAGTCCTATATACAAACATAAAGGCCAACCGATAACGGCTGGCCTATCTTTTTACAACATTATTGAATTAGTTAGCCAAGATGGACAATGTAGATGCTTTATCGAAGAAATGAACTTTGTTCATATCCAGAGCAAGCTTCGTGTTCATGCCTTCTTTGATTCCTGCGCGGCCGTCTACACGAGCGATTACTGTGCCCGCGCCGATACCGTTCAGGTACAGGTACATTTCGTGACCAAGGTTCTCTGTCAACTCTACGTTTACATTCACTACAGAGTTAGGGGAAGCTTCCAGGAATACTGGCTCATCATGAATATCCTCTGGACGAACACCCAGAATCACTTCTTTACCTGCGTAGCCTTTATCGCGAAGAGCTTGCGCTTTACCAGCTGGAACTTCTACGCTTAGTCCGTTCGATTTGAAGAACAGGCCGCCGCCTTCTTGTGTCAATGTACCGTTCAGGAAGTTCATGGATGGGGATCCGATGAAGCCTGCAACGAACATATTAACAGGAGTGTTGTAAATTTCTTCTGGAGTAGCCGCTTGTTGAATGATACCTTTATCCATAACAACGATACGATCGCCCATTGTCATAGCTTCTGTTTGGTCATGCGTTACGTAGATCGTTGTAACACCAAGACGTTTTGTTAATTTTGTAATTTCAGCGCGCATCTGTACGCGAAGTTTCGCATCCAAGTTGGAAAGCGGTTCGTCCATCAAGAACACTTGAGGCTCACGAACGATCGCACGACCCAAAGCAACACGCTGACGCTGACCACCGGACAGAGCCTTAGGCTTACGATCCAGCAGATGAGTAATATCTAGAATTTTCGCCGCTTCGCGAACGCGAGCGTCGATATCAGCTTTTTTGAATTTACGAAGCTTCAGACCAAACGCCATGTTTTGGTATACAGTCATGTGCGGGTACAAAGCGTAAGATTGGAAAACCATCGCGATATCGCGATCTTTAGGAGCTACATCATTCACCAGGCGGTCGCCGATGTACAATTCACCCTCTGTAATTTCCTCTAATCCTGCGATCATACGAAGAGTCGTGGATTTTCCGCAACCGGAAGCACCTACAAGAACGACAAACTCTTTATCTTGAACTTCAAGGTGGAAATCTTTAACAGTGGATTCTTCTGCACCGGGATATTTCTTAACGATATGATTTAAACGTACGCCTGCCATGGTTTCATTCCCCCTACGGTTTCTCGAACTTCATGTATTCATCTTACCCCACAACCACCAGACTGACTATGCACAACTCTTACAAAAAAATCACTTTCTTTTCGTGACTTTGTACAATAATAATGCCAGTCTTACCAAAACAGCGTGATTGAACGTTCTTACGTCCAGTCCAGTTTCCTGCTTGAATTTATCCAACCGGTAGAGCAATGTGTTGCGGTGAATGTACAGCTTCTTGGCTGTCTCGCTTACGTTACAATCCAGTGCAAAAAATTGCTCCAACGTCGTAACCGTCTCCGCATCAAGCACATAGTCGGTGCCGCGCAGAACCTGCTCCAGGAAGTCCGCCTTATCGTGCTCCTGCACCATGTGCAGCAGCTTCTCCAAATGAAGCTCCCAGGGAAGGTGAATGAAGCTTCCCACATGAAACGAGCGGCCCAGCATAATGGTCTCTCTCAGCTGCAGGATCGTGGAGAACATTGCTTTGGCTGGTTTCATTGGATAGTGAATCGCTAGATGATATTCACCCATCCATTCATTTGCTAGCATCTCATATAAACCTGAGCCAATCGCGTCGAGAATCTGTTCGACACTTTCCTCTTCATCACCCTCACGCTCTTCTGCGCCGCTGGTCAATAAGCTTTCCGAAGCAAGAATCAGCCATTCTTTTTCTAATAGCGGTATCAGTGTTACCTCGGATTCAAAGAACGATTCTAACAGTTTCTTCAATTCTATATAGGAGACGCGTTGATTTTGCGAGTAATCTCCGTACAGCAGCAGCGGGATTTTGGATGAATACAAAGAAGACTGAGAAGCCAATGTGTCCGGTAATTCCGCATGAGTGAATCCTTTTTGCATCTGGTCTAGCAGCCAGTCCCGAAGTTGATGCGCTTTCCTCTCGTCTTCCGACACGTAGGAGATTTTGGTTTTCTTTTCCGGGGCCTGCTTCGACTCCAACATTAATTCAACAAGCCCTCGTTCCGTAGCCGATAAGCCTGTCGCTGCAATGCGAAGCACACGAATCTCCGAGCTTTCCTTGTTTATATAAAAGAGCACATCCCCATCAGACTCAACGCTTCGTACCGATTGCTTCGTACCGTTATGTTCCTGAAACTCTTCGATGATTCGATTCCATTGCGCCTCGGGCAGTAAGCCTATCTTCATAGGCGCATGTAAAACCGCTTCCAATCGTTCTTTCATGCGTTCCCATTCCATGTGTCTCTCTCCCTGTACTCATAGTCTCTCTCTTCCTCCATTGTATCATATGAATCGAAATGGATGCGAAAGAACCCTGGTCGCCGGAGCTCTCAGGGTTCCATTACGGTCTTATTTCAGGATCCGACGAGCGGTTACGTAATGGTCCGCCCACCAATCTTTATTAATAGAAGTAAACTTCACTCCGCCTTCGCCGTACGTATGAATCATCATACCGTTACCGACATAAATTCCCACGTGACCGATGTTCTTACCGGATGCTGCCGTCGTAAAGAATACCAAGTCACCTGCCTCCAGATTGCTTTTGCTTACATAAGTGCCTTCCTTGGCTTGATTTCGAGAAACACGCGGCAATGTGATGCCGTATTCAGCGAATACTGTCTTTACAAAGGAGGAACAATCCAGCGTATCCGTTTGTCCGTATTTAGCTCCAAATTCATAAGGGGTGCCCAAATATTTTTGCGCTGCCAAAATCATTTGTGCCTTCAAACGATCCTTGGAAGATAAGATACTTCTTCCTCCGATGAAGCTCTTCTTATAATCACTGACATTGCGGGTGACGACTTCGTCTTTGCTTTGGGAGGCCATAACCATCTTACCGTTTCCAACATAAATTGCGGCATACGTAGGGTTCTTCCCACTACCAAAGAACAAGACATCACCTGGCTGCGCTTTGCTAATATTGCTGATATAAGGCTTATTCATAGCAAGCTGTGCCGAAAGTGTTCTAGGAACCGAGTAATCCAACGTCTGGAAAATATAATAGATCAATCCCGAAGAATCGAATCCTTGAGATGGTGATTCATCACCTCTGGAGTAATCCTTCCCTACCATTTTATCAACTAGAGATACGGCATCCATATCATCATAGGCTGCATATGCCGAAACAGCTGTAGTTGCTGACATAGCGATTGTAACGGCTACAGTAATTCCTAAAGTGCGATGAACTAGACTCTTGAACATATAACTCTTCCTCCGATGCGTTTTTTTGTACATATGGGAATGTCCTCTCTATCTAGCAACAGATTACCATGGAAGTAAAAAGCGTTTCATTCCTTAAATGTTTCCTCTTTACCTAAACCTCTGGTAGCCCCGCCAAATAAACCAATGGCAATACATCCACCGTTTCCCGCATGGAGCCAACTTTTAGTTGTCATATCTCTGACTCCACAAAGTTAATAGAATAAACTTGGTCCATATGTAACATTTCACCAGATTCTCGAAATACATTAACTCACTCATAAACTTCAAACTTTTGGAAATAATTAGAACGTATCCACTGAGAGGAGGTCCTGTTATCTACTTCATTCCATTTGGGAAAACGCAAATTCCGCTGCCTCTGCCGGACCATCGTTCTCCGCATTGGGTTACCTATAACACGCATCCTGCGGACCTTGCCTTCGATTACATATCGCATTCACTCCAAAACCCAATTGCGGCCAAGCCCCTGCATGAAGCTGTACGCGGATATAGGAAAGCAGTCATTCTGATTAGTGACGCCTCGCGCCTTTGTCCCAGCTACTTGTTTTTAGAACAGTTACTGGATGCGATAAATCAAGGGGGAATCGCGGATGCTTGTATAACCATCGTCATAGCTCTAGGTCTTCATCGCAAGCAGACGGAGCAGGAGATTAAGGAGCTTGTAGGAACATCCGTCTTCCGCCGAGTTCAAGTTCTCAACCACTCCAGCTTACCTGAAGATTGTATTCAACTCGGGGTCACCCAAATGGGAACACCTGTGGAAATCAACAAGCATGTTGTGGAGGCTGACTTTCGCATGGTAACCGGCAACCTGGAGCCTCACGCACTGGCCGGGGTTTCCGGTGGGGTTAAAGCACTCTTCCCTGGGGCTGCTTCATCAGCAGCCATTGAGCATAATCACAGCCTGTCCCAAGCCTATCCAGCTACGCCCGGAGATCCAAATAACGCCGTTCGAGCTGATATGGAAGAGATGCTGGGGTTCGTTCCTATCCATTATTTGCTGAACGTAGTAGTTGACCACGAACGAAATCTACTTGGGGCTGTAGCCGGAGATGTTATCGAGGCTCATCGTGCTGCCATGGACTTGGTCAGGCGTACATTTTGCGTAACGGTTCCCTACATGTTCGATGTAGTCATCGTTTCACCCGGAGGGTATCCGAAGGACACGCAGCTCTATCAGGCTGTCAAATCCTTGACAAATGCAGCTTCCATCACCAAACCTGGCGGTACCATAATCCTCATTGCACAGTGCGAGGAGCAGTATGGGAACGGCATCCTGCAGTACTGGGTAGATACTATTCAAGACCGCCGCGTTATGGTTCAGAAGCTGAAGGAAAAATTCACAATGGGTGCTCACAAAATCGAGCATATCGACAAGGTGCTGAACAAGCATACCGTTTACCTACACTCACTAATGTCACCAAAATCTATTGAGCTTCTTGGTTTTCAGCCGGTTCCAGACCTCAAGGCCACATTAGCCATGCTACTCAAAGACCCGGCAACCTCCGTGGCGGTCCTCCCCTACGGCGGCATCACATTCCCGCAAGTGAAAGTATCATCATGAGAATGAATTCGGAGGGATAAAGGATGGTTTGGAGTCATTGGTCTTCGGATCGAGTTATTATCTTTATGATCGGCCTGTTCTATATCCTGTTATGGGCCCAGGTTACCATGTTCCATTACAGGCAAAACTTCCATAGCAAAGTGATGTGGGCACCTGTTTTACTGGCTCCTCTCATTTGCTTGGTCAGTATCATTTCCACGTTAGCCAATACTTCAGGGTGGTTCGGACTTACCCAAGTGCTTTTTTGGCTTGGGGCTATTTCAGGCTTAATCGGTTTTTATTATCACGTCAAAGGTGTCGGCAAACGGGTTGGCGGATATGCCTTTCGTAACTTTCTTATTGGCCCTCCGATTATGCTGCCGTTACTTTTTTCTGGTCTTAGCATACTTGGCCTAATTGCGGTATATGGGGGGTAAAATGGCATGAAAGTAAATACGCACTATCCGTCCTATAACGTTATGAACGAGATCGAACATTGGGATCCGCATACACAATCCATTGTGCAATCCAGACTCATTCGCGAGCATGAGTACAGGTTTCTTACTTTGACTGAAGCGGAAATCCTCCGTGCATGGTGTGCGCTGCTTGTCGATGACGATCGTGGAGAAATCATTCAGTATGTGCTTTGTCACATTGATGAGAGCCTCTCGAGCCATAAGGGTGAAGGCCAACGTAAACCAGGTACTCCAGTTGCAAGCATATTATTAAGAGAGGGCCTTAAGGCGATCGATGAAGCTTCTCAACTCGCAGATTCAAAATCGTTCTTCCATTTAGATGAGAGCCGAAAACGGCAGCTTATGTCCGAAATTAGCAGCGGCCAGCTCGCTCAAAGCGAGCAATGGCAAGGTATCCCTCAAAAAGAATTGTTTCAAAAGCTTCTCTCCCTAACCATAGAGGCTTATTATTCTCATCCCCAAGTATGGTCTGAAATCGGCTATGGGGGGCCTGCTTATCCACGCGGCTATATTCGAACTCATTTGGGACAAACGGATCCATGGGAGGCTGTGAAAGAGCAATGAAATGGCGCTATGAGCAAGATGAAGTAGATATTGTCATTATTGGAGCTGGGGCTGCTGGGGGAGTTTTGGCCAAAGAGCTCAGCGAAGCAGGGATGAGTGTCGTCATCCTTGAGGCAGGCCCCCATCGCGATCCTCAAAAAGATTTTGCCAGTGATGAACTGGCCATGAAATCCCTAGGCTGGCAGGATACCCGCCTTGTCGACGGCTCTAACCCACTAACCATGGGTCACAATAACTCGGGTTGGGGTGTGGGCGGCGGGACCCAGCACTTTACCGGCGTATTTCTCCGTTTCCACGAGTCCGATTTCAAGACCAAGTCGATTGACGGCGTCGGTGAGGATTGGCCCATTCACTATAAAGACCTTGAACCCTACTATCATAAAATTGAAAAAGAAATCGCAGTCTCGGGACCTCGCTATTTTCCATGGGGAAACTTTCATGGGCCGTATCCCTACCCGGAGAGAGAACCGCTTAGCCCCAATGCATATTTATTTCAAAAGGGCTGCGAGATGCTAGGGTATCAGTCAGTGGTAACTCCTCTGGCTATTTTATCTGCTCCCTTTGAGGGACGCCCTCCATGTATCAACCGCGGCTTTTGCAACCAGGGCTGTATGCCTAATGCAAAGTTTAGTACTCTAATTGTACATATACCAAAAGCGATCCATGCCGGAGCAATTCTACTATCCGATTGTAGGGTCACCCAAATTGAGACCAATGCTGAGGGTAAAGCATCCGGTGTTATCTTTATGCACGGTGGCCAATCGTACCGACAGCGCGCCAAAGTTGTGATTGTATCAGCATATGTTGTTGAAACTCCCCGTCTGCTGCTTCATTCTGCGAATGCCCAGTTTCCCAACGGGCTCAGTAACAGCAGTGGTTGGGTAGGTCGTGGCTTTATGACTCACAGCAGCTATGATGTCTACGCGAAGTTTGAAGAGGAAGTACGGTTGTATAAGGGGACACCGGTCCTTGCTTCTACGCAAGATCTCTATGAGACCGATAAAAATAGAGGCTTCGCCCGCGGCTATACGATCCACGCTCATGGTGCCAGACCGGTTAGTATGGCGAATGGAATTAGCAATTCGGTAAGCGGTATGCTTTGGGGGGAGACGCTGCGTGACGCTATGAAAAATTACAATCATTACGGTCGCCTGACGATGGTTGGCGAGGTTCTCCCGAGCTGGGACAATTCCATAAGTCTATCCGACGAAAAAGACGAGCTAGGTATACCTAGATCCAAGGTTACATTTAGCTATAGCGACAATGATCGAAAGCTAATCGAACATGCCGTCGACACGATGAGCTCCATCCTCACTGCCGCAGGCGGACAGGTCGAGTATGTAGTACCGGATACCGCACATCTCATGGGCGGATGCAGGATGGGCAGCAATTCACATACATCCGTTGTCAATTCCTTTGGTCAGAGCCATGACATACCTAACTTGTTCATCTGCGATGCCAGTATCTTCGTAACCTCTAGTGGGGGCAATCCTACGAATACGGTTATGGCGCTTGCAGCAAGAACAGCTGAATATATCATGGAGCTGGCCACCTTGCAGGACATCTGATCGTGAGTCCATGTACCGTGTGCTTGAGCACCTCACTCTTTACCTAAGCATCATTCTGCGGATTCATACATTTGCACAGCAGGTTTACACCCATTACAATGAGAAGAATCACCTGATGTACACGATAAGGAGGGCTAAGCATGGCCATCGCTGAGTTCACGATTATTCCCATTGGAACTGGAACTACAAGTTTAAGCAGCTACGTTGCAGATCTTCATAAGGAGCTTGAAAAACACACCGACATCCAGTTCGAAATGACCCCCATGGGAACCATACTGGAAGGTCCTTTGGAGCGACTTTTCGAAGTCATTCGACTTGTCCACGAGGTCCCCTTTCTACACGGTGCACAACGCGTATCTACTTCAATTAAAATTGATGATCGACGCGATAAGCATGCAACTATGGAGCAGAAGCTGCAATCCGTGAAAGACAAATTGTAGCCATAACGTTGGTAAACATAGGGTCATTCGATCGTTCACCCTCTCAAATCATGGCGCAGTTCTCTTCTTCCCTGCAAAAAAATAAAACCAAAACCAAGACCATCATCTCCAGTATCACTGTTCTGGGATAGTCCATGAGTTTTGGTTTTTTGGTGTTCTGGAAACCTCACATGATTAAAATACATAAAAAAAAGACCGCTCTAGGTCTTTATCACTTTTATCAAAAGTGAGCCATGTAGGACTCGAACCTACGACACCCTGATTAAAAGTCAGGTGCTCTACCAACTGAGCTAATGGCTCTTATATTAATGGTGGAGGCTGATGGATTCGAACCACCGAACTCGAAGAGAGCAGATTTACAGTCTGCCGTGTTTAGCCACTTCACTAAGCCTCCACAGAAGAGATCTTTGCGTAATATTAGCTTCATAATACGCATACATCTCAAATGGCTCGGGACGGAATCGAACCGCCGACACGAGGATTTTCAGTCCTCTGCTCTACCGACTGAGCTACCGAGCCGTATGTATTCTGCAACTTCTCCAAAAAATAAATGGCGGAGCCGACGGGATTCGAACCCGCGGTCTCCTGCGTGACAGGCAGGCATGTTAGGCCTCTACACCACGGCTCCGTGTCATATATTTATGGATGGTGCCGTCGAGAGGACTTGAACCCCCAACCTACTGATTACAAGTCAGTTGCTCTACCAGTTGAGCTACAACGGCATATATGAAAATTAAAAACCATATTACGTCACTTTACTCCATCGAGTAAAGCTATGGAGGCTGACGGGATCGAACCGCCGACCCTCTGCTTGTAAGGCAGATGCTCTCCCAGCTGAGCTAAGCCTCCAAATGGGTTCTGTATGGTAGCGGCGGAGGGGCTCGAACCCCCGACCTTACGGGTATGAACCGTACGCTCTAGCCAGCTGAGCTACGCCGCCATACATAAAGATATACTGTTTGAAACTGGCGGAGAGAGAGGGATTCGAACCCTCGCACCGCTTACGCAGTCTAACCCCTTAGCAGAGGGTCCCCTTATAGCCACTTGGGTATCTCTCCAAGATGTATATCCCAGGAACTTGCGCCCTGAAAACTAGATACGAAACTTACGTAAAGTGTGAGTATTTCTTAATGCTTCCGAAGCTAGCTTTCCTTCGGAAAGTTCTTAGGTTAAGCCCTCGACCGATTAGTATTCGTCAGCTCCATACATTGCTGCACTTCCACCTCGAACCTATCAACCTCGTCGTCTACAAGGGGTCTTACGAATTGGGAAATCTCATCTTGAGGTGGGCTTCACGCTTAGATGCTTTCAGCGCTTATCCCTTCCGTACATAGCTACCCAGCTATGCCTCTGGCGAGACAACTGGTACACCAGCGGTACGTCCATCCCGGTCCTCTCGTACTAAGGACAGCTCCTCTCAAATTTCCTACGCCCGCGACAGATAGGGACCGAACTGTCTCACGACGTTCTGAACCCAGCTCGCGTACCGCTTTAATGGGCGAACAGCCCAACCCTTGGGACCTACTTCAGCCCCAGGATGCGATGAGCCGACATCGAGGTGCCAAACCTCCCCGTCGATGTGGACTCTTGGGGGAGATAAGCCTGTTATCCCCAGGGTAGCTTTTATCCGTTGAGCGATGGCCCTTCCATTCGGTACCACCGGATCACTAAGCCCGACTTTCGTCCCTGCTCGACCTGTTTGTCTCGCAGTCAAGCTCCCTTATGCCTTTGCACTCTTCGAATGATTTCCAACCATTCTGAGGGAACCTTTAGACGCCTCCGTTACTTTTTAGGAGGCGACCGCCCCAGTCAAACTGCCCACCTGACACTGTCCCCGCACCGGATTACGGTACCAGGTTAGAACTCCGATACGATCAGGGTGGTATCCCAACGGCGCCTCCATCCAAGCTGGCGCTCAGGCTTCAACGGCTCCCACCTATCCTGTACAGATCGTACCAAAGTCCAATATCAAGCTGCAGTAAAGCTCCATGGGGTCTTTCCGTCTTGTCGCGGGTAACCTGCATCTTCACAGGTATTAAAATTTCACCGGATCTCTCGTTGAGACAGCGCCCAAGTCGTTACGCCATTCGTGCGGGTCAGAATTTACCTGACAAGGAATTTCGCTACCTTAGGACCGTTATAGTTACGGCCGCCGTTTACTGGGGCTTCGGTTCACAGCTTCGGGGTAAACCCCTAACCGCTCCCCTTAACCTTCCAGCACCGGGCAGGCGTCAGCCCGTATACTTCGCCTTGCGGCTTCGCACAGACCTGTGTTTTTGCTAAACAGTCGCTTGGGCCTTTTCACTGCGGCCCCCTCGGGCTATTCACCCTACCGAGGCACCCCTTCTCCCGAAGTTACGGGGTCATTTTGCCGAGTTCCTTAACGAGAGTTCTTCCGCGCGCCTTAGAATTCTCTTCTCGCCCACCTGTGTCGGTTTGCGGTACGGGCACCTTCGCCTGGCTAGAAGCTTTTCTTGGCAGTGTGAAATCATGACCTTCGGTACTATAAGTTTCCCTCCCCATCACAGCCCAGCCTTAACGGTGTGCGGATTTGCCTACACACCAGCCTCACTGCTTGGACGAGCATCCATCAGCTCGCGTCACTATCCTTCTGCGTCACTCCATTGCTCATAACGGCTACGGTGGTACAGGAATATCAACCTGTTGTCCATCGACTACGCCTTTCGGCCTCGCCTTAGGTCCCGACTGACCCTGAGCGGACGAACCTTCCTCAGGAACCCTTAGGCTTTCGGCGGATCAGATTCTCACTGATCTTTTCGTTACTTATACCGGCATTCTCACTTGTATGCGCTCCACCTGTCCTTACGGTCAGACTTCAACGTACATACAACGCTCCCCTACCCAAGTACTTACGTACATGCCATAGCTTCGGTGGCGTGTTTAGCCCCGTTACATTTTCGGCGCAGAGTCACTCGACCAGTGAGCTATTACGCACTCTTTCAATGGTGGCTGCTTCTAAGCCAACATCCTGGTTGTCTGTGCAACTCCACATCCTTTCCCACTTAACACACACTTGGGGACCTTAGCTGATGGTCTGGGCTGTTTCCCTTTTGACAATGGATCTTAGCACTCACTGTCTGACTCCCGGATATGAGTTTGTGGCATTCAGAGTTTGACTGGACTTGGTAACCCTTGGCGGGCCCCGCACCCAATCAGTGCTTTACCTCCACAACTCTTGATTCCGAGGCTAGCCCTAAAGCTATTTCGGGGAGAACCAGCTATCTCCGAGTTCGATTGGAATTTCTCCGCTACCCCCACCTCATCCCCGAATTTTTCAACATTCGTGGGTTCGGGCCTCCAGTGAGTGTTACCTCACCTTCACCCTGGACAGGGGTAGATCACACGGTTTCGGGTCTACGTCCACGTACTAAAGCGCCCTATTCAGACTCGCTTTCGCTGCGGCTCCGTCTCTTCGACTTAACCTCGCACGGGAACGTAACTCGCCGGTTCATTCTACAAAAGGCACGCCATCACCCATAAAGAGGGCTCTGACTTCTTGTAAGCACACGGTTTCAGGTTCTTTTTCACTCCGCTTCCGCGGTGCTTTTCACCTTTCCCTCACGGTACTGCTTCACTATCGGTCGCTAGGTAGTATTTAGCCTTGGCAGATGGTCCTGCCGGATTCCGACGGGGTTTCACGTGTCCCGCCGTACTCAGGATCCCTCTAGGCATACGTTTGTTTTTGGTTACGGGGCTTTTACCCTCTTTGCCGAGCCTTTCCAGACTACTTCACCTAACAAACTTTTGCCACGTTGAGGTCCTACAACCCCAAGGAGCAAGCTCCTTGGTTTGGGCTAATCCGCGTTCGCTCGCCGCTACTGACGGAATCACATTTTGTTTTCTTTTCCTCCAGGTACTTAGATGTTTCAGTTCCCTGGGTATGCCTCTCATGCAGCTATGTATTCACTGCATAGTAACTGCGCATTACCACAGCTGGGTTCCCCCATTCGGACATCCCCGGCTCAAAGCCTGCTTACGGCTCCCCGAGGCATTTCGTCGTTCGCCACGTCCTTCTTCGGCTCCTAGCGCCTAGGCATCCTCCGTGTGCTCTTTCTAGCTTAACCAGCTAAAAATAACTTTCATTAACTGCTGTAACACAGTCAACGAAAAGGATTTCTAAGTTTCACGCTTTACGTCTGTTGACAATTTATCTAAGCTGCGCCTAGAGAGATTGCAACTGTTTCGTTATCTAGTTTTCAAGGAACAAGTATTGAGATTCCATGCTTTGTGATTCAAGTTCTTTACCACTTTTCAGCGGCGAAAGTTATCTTATCACAAACCACTTCGTCATTTCAAGTCGAATTTTATCGACTTTTTTTATTGGTGGAGCCAAGCGGGATCGAACCGCTGACCTCCTGCTTGCAAGGCAGGCGCTCTCCCAGCTGAGCTATGGCCCCATGCTATTATAAAAAAATCATATGGTGGGCCCTAGTGGACTCGAACCACCGACCTCACCCTTATCAGGGGTGCGCTCTAACCAGCTGAGCTAAGGGCCCATATCTATACGGGTAATTACCCAAAATAAAAACCCACCTACAAGCTTTCGAAGCTTTCTCCGAAAGCTTGCTATGGGCTTCGCTTGGCAACGTTCTACTCTCCCAGAACCCTTCGGTTCAAGTACCATTGACGCTGGAGGGCTTAACGGTCGTGTTCGAGATGGGAACGCGTGGGTCCCCTCCGCCATCATCACCAAACGATTGCAGTTCTTTCAAACTGCCGAAAGGATTGACCTTTCAAAACTGAACACGAGTGAAGAAGCTGTTTGTGCTTTACGCACTTGACTGGTTCGTTGCAGAACCGAGTCTCCATAGAAAGGAGGTGATCCAGCCGCACCTTCCGATACGGCTACCTTGTTACGACTTCACCCCAATCATCTACCCCACCTTCGGCGGCTGGCTCCTTGCGGTTACCTCACCGACTTCGGGTGTTGTAAACTCTCGTGGTGTGACGGGCGGTGTGTACAAGACCCGGGAACGTATTCACCGCGGCATGCTGATCCGCGATTACTAGCAATTCCGACTTCATGCAGGCGAGTTGCAGCCTGCAATCCGAACTGAGATCGCCTTTTTAGGATTGGCTCCAGATCGCTCCTTCGCTTCCCGTTGTAACGACCATTGTAGTACGTGTGTAGCCCAGGTCATAAGGGGCATGATGATTTGACGTCATCCCCACCTTCCTCCGGTTTGTCACCGGCAGTCATCTTAGAGTGCCCACCCGAAGTGCTGGCAACTAAGATCAAGGGTTGCGCTCGTTGCGGGACTTAACCCAACATCTCACGACACGAGCTGACGACAACCATGCACCACCTGTCTCCTCTGCCCCGAAGGGAAGCCCTATCTCTAGAGCGGTCAGAGGGATGTCAAGACCTGGTAAGGTTCTTCGCGTTGCTTCGAATTAAACCACATACTCCACTGCTTGTGCGGGTCCCCGTCAATTCCTTTGAGTTTCACTCTTGCGAGCGTACTCCCCAGGCGGCATGCTTACTGTGTTTACTTCGGCACCGAGGAATCGAATCCCCGACACCTAGCATGCATCGTTTACGGCGTGGACTACCAGGGTATCTAATCCTGTTTGCTCCCCACGCTTTCGCGCCTCAGCGTCAGTTATAGGCCAGAAAGTCGCCTTCGCCACTGGTGTTCCTCCACATCTCTACGCATTTCACCGCTACACGTGGAATTCCACTTTCCTCTCCTACACTCAAGCCATCCAGTTTTCGATGCGAACCGGGGTTGAGCCCCGGGCTTAAACACCAAACTTAAATAGCCGCCTGCGCGCGCTTTACGCCCAATAATTCCGGACAACGCTTGCCCCCTACGTATTACCGCGGCTGCTGGCACGTAGTTAGCCGGGGCTTTCTTCTCCTATACCGTCACACAAAGGGCAGTTACTCCCCCTGCTGTTCGTCTAGGGCAACAGAGCTTTACGATCCGAAAACCTTCATCACTCACGCGGCGTTGCTCCGTCAGACTTTCGTCCATTGCGGAAGATTCCCTACTGCTGCCTCCCGTAGGAGTCTGGGCCGTGTCTCAGTCCCAGTGTGGCCGTTCACCCTCTCAGGTCGGCTACGCATCGTCGCCTTGGTGAGCCGTTACCTCACCAACTAGCTAATGCGCCGCAGGCCCATCTGTAAGCCACAGCTTGCACCGTGTTTCATGATCTCTCCATGCAGAGAAACCAGCTATCCGGTCTTAGCTATCGTTTCCGATAGTTATCCCGGTCTTACAGGCAGGTTGCCTACGTGTTACTCACCCGTCCGCCGCTAGCTTGTCCCCGAAGGGACAAGCCCGCTCGACTTGCATGTATTAGGCACGCCGCCAGCGTTCGTCCTGAGCCAGGATCAAACTCTCCAATAAGGTAAACCTATTGTTAAGCTGAATAGCTCAATGTTAAAGCTGACGAGATTGTATAATCTCTTTGTTTAAAGTCGTTTACACGACTTGCTTTCTTCACTCGTTGTTCAGTTTTCAAAGAACAATTTCTTTCGTCATCATTCGCTGTCTTCCGACAGCCGATAACCAATATATCATGTTCTCCATCGCTTTGCAACTTCTTTGTTTCTTGTAAGTTGCTGTCGCTTCTCAGCGGCGACGTTTATTAAGATACCACATTCGCCATAAACAATGCAAGTTTTATTTAAAAAAATATCGAGGCACCATTGGCACCCCGATATGAAGCCATTTTACTCCCCTTGGCGTTCGCGCATTAATGGGAATAACAGTACGTCACGAATCGAAGGCGCATTGGTAAGCAGCATGACTAAGCGATCGATACCGATGCCAAGTCCTCCTGTAGGAGGCATACCGTACTCCAAAGCTCGGATAAAGTCGTCATCCATCTCGTGCGCTTCGTCGTTGCCCTGCTCTTTTTCGCGGAGCTGTGCTTCAAAACGCTCTCTTTGATCTATGGGATCATTAAGTTCGGTAAATGCATTGGCATGCTCACGAGCAACAATAAATAACTCAAAACGATCCGTAAAGCGTGGATCTTCCGGATTCTTTTTCGCTAGAGGAGAGATTTCCAATGGATGCCCATAAATAAATGTAGGTTGAATCAGCGTTTCTTCCACAAAGGTTTCGAAGAACTGATTAACAATGTGTCCAAACGTCATATGCGGCTCAACTGGAACTTTGTGTTCTTTAGCCAGTCGATGGGCTTCTTCATCTGACATGTGCACGCTGAAATCGACGCCTTTTACTTCTTTAATAGCATCAACCATCGAAACACGTCTCCAACCAACAGCCAGATTCACTTCGTGATCGCCATATTTTACAGTTGTGGAACCAAGCACTTCTTGCGCAATATGTGCTACCATCTCTTCTGTCAGCTGCATAATATCTTTGTAATCAGCGTAAGCCTCATAGAGCTCGATCATAGTGAATTCTGGGTTATGTCTTGTCGAAATTCCTTCATTGCGGTAAACCCTGCCAATTTCATAGACTTTTTCAAGTCCTCCGACAATTAGGCGCTTCAAATGAAGCTCGATCGCAATACGCATATAAAGCTGCATGTCCAGAGCATTATGGTGTGTAATAAAAGGACGCGCTGAGGCACCGCCGGCAATGGCATGCAGGGTAGGTGTCTCAACTTCTAAATAACCGCGGGAATCTAGATAGCGGCGCATGGATTGAATAATTTTGGAGCGTAAAATAAACGTTTGTTGAACGTCCTGGTTCGTAATTAAATCTACGTAGCGTTGGCGGTAGCGCATTTCAACATCTTTAAGTCCATGAAATTTCTCCGGAAGAGGCAATAGGGATTTCGTCAGAACTTCCAGGGACTTCACTTTAATGGAGGTTTCTCCTGTTTTCGTTTTGAAAACGACGCCGCTAACACCGACCATATCCCCGATATCGAGAATATCGAAGGCTTTGTATTTGGCTTCATCGATCGAGTCCTCACGCACATAAATCTGGATTTTGCCGGAGATGTCCTGAAGGTGAGCAAAGCTGGCTTTGCCCATGCCCCGTTTTTGCATAATGCGCCCTGCAATACTAACCTCATGCTGTCCCGCTTCCAATTCTTCCTTGGTCTTATCGTTGTAGGCTTCCACGATTTCTTGAGCTGTGTGGGTTCTTACATATTTGCTTCCGAACGGGTCGATGCCTAATGCACGCAGCTCGTCCAATTTGTTCCGTCGAATAACGAGCAGTTCGTTGAGTTCTAGATCCTGACTCATGCCTTCATCTCCTATTGTTTAGAATATGTCAGTTCGCTCTCTAGCAGCTTATACCCGGTTAAACCGGAAAAAAGCTTCCGGAAGGAAGCTTTCCAAAGAGACGCGCTGCACATTACTTTTTGATATCGACAATTTGATACTGGATAATACCTGCAGGTACGTTCACGTCTACTGTCGCGCCCTTTTGCTTGCCTAAGATGGCTTTGCCTACGGGACTTTCATTGGAAATCTTATTCTGGAACGGATCAGACTCCGCTGTACCTACGATAATATATTCAACCAAATCTCCAAACTCGAGATCCTTTAAGGTTACGATGGACCCAACGCTCACCGTATTGGTATCTACATCGTCGTTATTAATAATTCGCGCATTGCGCAGCATTTTTTCTAAGGTAATGATACGTCCTTCAATGAAGGCTTGTTCGTTCTTCGCGTCTTCATATTCAGAGTTCTCGCTGATATCACCATAGCCGATCGCTACTTTGATTCTCTCAGCAACCTCGCGACGTTTCACCGATTTCAGATGCTCAAGCTCTTCCTCCAGCTTTTTCAAGCCTTCTTGTGTAAGAATGACTTCTTTTTCACTCATTCCCAACTGATCTCCCGTCGTGTGAAAGATTTTCATATCGTTGAATCAATGCTTCCTGCTAGGAGTTAGATCATTAAAAAGAGCCGATTCAAGTAGTATGAATTCACTATAAGATAATATATTAGCTTCGTGCCTCAAGATGACACACTCCAGTTACACAAGGCTGTCAGTCCATACATTCATGCGGGATAAACATTAATATTGACTGATTATATTGCAACCGTTTCAAAATGTCAATCAAAGCCAATCCTGCATAGTTTTAATGAATGACAGCGGATTCTTGATCTGCGGAGCCTGTTGTTTGGCCGTTCAAGCCGTCGACATAATCATGCAAAATACGCACCATTTCATCACGTTTGGTCGTTTCCATGATGACATCTTTGACACGCGCCGCGCCAGTCATACCTTTGAGGTACCATGCCATATGCTTGCGCATTTCTTTAACGGCTACATGCTCGCCTTTTAATGCGGCAAGACGATCCAAGTGAAGGATGGCAATGCGAATTTTCTCTTCAGGCATCGGATCAGGCGGAAGTTCGCCGTTCGTTAAATATTGTACGGTCCGGTACAGCATCCAAGGATTGCCTAGCGCTCCTCTTCCGATCATGACACCGTCCACGCCGGTTTGATCAAGCATCCGTTTAGCATCCTCGGGAGTAACTACGTCGCCGTTGCCGATGACTGGAATCGATACAGCTTCCTTCACTTGACGAATGATATCCCAGTCCGCTTTGCCTGTGTACATTTGCTCGCGGGTACGCCCATGTACGCTCACGGCACTTCCGCCGCCTCGTTCCACAGCTTTTGCGTTCTCTAAGGCGTAAATATGTTCGGAGTCCCAGCCGATTCGCATTTTGACCGTAACCGGTTTGCTTACAGCAGCCACGACAGTCGCAATCATCTCTTCGATTTTATCCGGTTGGAGCAGCCACCGCGCGCCGGCATCACACTTGGTGATCTTCGGTACAGGACAACCCATATTAATGTCGATGATATCGGCATTCGTCTGCTGATCAACGACTTTGGCAGCTTCTACAAGCGTTTCTGTATCACCGCCAAAAATTTGAAGGCTAAGCGGCTTCTCTCGATCGTCTACGTATAGCATCTCTAAGGTGCGCGAGTTGCCGTGTACGATTGCTTTATCACTTACCATCTCCGCACATACCAATCCGGTTCCAAATTCTTTGGCAATGAGACGGAATGCCGGATTACAGACGCCTGCCATAGGCGCAAGCACGACTTTATTAGGCGCTTCTACATTTCCTATTTTGAGCACTGAATGGTCCTCTCCTCTCTACCTGCCAACAGCCGCAACCAGCTCATCCGGTTCAATGTTGAGCACTTGCGATATATTGTGAATGATTTTGTGATCGGGCTTGCGGGTTCCCCGCTCGATAGCCCCCAGTATTGCTATAGAAACGCCGAGCATGTCGGCAAGTTCATTTTGCGTGTAGCCTTTTAGTTTACGAAATGCGCGAATACGCTGAGCTACTGTGCTTTTTTCCATAATGTAATGCCTTCCTTTCCATCCAGTTTCATAAGCTGCGCGTTGATGTGTTCAAATGCCGCCTGCTTTCGCCCGCTTAGAACCTCCGAAAGAGGAACTAACACAAAAGCCCGCTCCTGCATCCGCGGGTGCGGAATAATCAGGTCGGGGGTCATAATCTGCTCTTCCCCATACATGAGCATATCGAGATCGATGGTTCTCGGTCCCCAGCGTATATCGCGGGTCCGCCCAAGCTGCTGCTCAATAGCTAGCATGACGGTAAGCAATTCTTGTGCAGGTAAATCGGTGGTGATTTCTATCACCATGTTAAGAAAAGCGGATTGATCGACATAACCGACCGGCTCTGTTTCGTAAATACCGGAAATTGCAGTTACGGTGATGTGCGGGTGGCCATGCAACCTGTCAATAGCCTGAAGCAAGTAAGCTTCTCGATCTTCTATATTAGATCCTAATGCAAGGTAAGCAGTTACCGCTTGGTTGGGTGTAGCCTCTGTCATTCTGTAGCCCGCTTTCGGTTGATTTCTACCGTTACTCCGTTAAAGAGCACGGGAAATGGCGGATGCGGCTTGATGACACGAACCGTCACTTCAATGATATTAGTATAAGTTTGCAGGAGCTCAGATGCAATATTTTCCGACAAAGCTTCAATGAGTTTGTAGGTGCGGCCCTCCACAATTTCTTTGACAATATAAAAAACTTCCGCGTAATTAATCGTATGTTCAAGTTCATCGGTACGCCCCGCCTGATTAAGGGGAAGCATGAGTTCCACGTCCACATTGAAACGTTGGCCCAGCTTGTTCTCCTCGGGGAACACGCCATGATTGCCGAAAAATTGCATGCCGGACAACGTGATTTTATCCATTATCTATGCCTCCTTCTATTAGGTGCGCACCATGGCATCCGTCATGACTGCAACCCGCTTCATGGCCTGGACATCATGCACCCGCACTATATGGCAGCCTTTGGAGATACCCAGCGTGACCGTCGCTGCTGTACCTTCCACAACATCTTGCGGAGGAAGATTCAGTGTTTTTTGAATCATGCTTTTGCGGGATGTGCCCAACAGCACAGGGTACCCCATGGCGACAATTGCTTCTAAACGATTCATGAGCCAAAGGTTCTGTTCGTAGGTTTTCGCAAAGCCGATACCGGGATCGAGAATGATGCGTTCCTCCCTTACGCCTGCTTGCAGCGCATAGCGAACACTAGTTCCCAAATCATCCAAGACATCAGCTAAAAAGTCGTTGTATTCCATGTTCTTACGATTATGTGTGATGATGAACGGGCAGTCGTACTCGGCTGCGACTTTCACCATTTGCGGATCAGCAAGCCCGCCCCATACGTCATTGATGATGTGTGCTCCCGCTTCCAAGGCTTGTCTGGCTACTTCAGATTTATAGGTATCTATGGAGATAGGAAGCGATAGCTCCTTTTTTAGAGCTTGAATAATTGGAATAACACGATTCAACTCTTCCTCTAGTGGTACCGCTGCAAACCCCGGTCTGGTGGATTCGCCGCCAATATCAAGGATATCAGCACCCTCAGCTGCCATAAGCTTGGCTTGTTCTAGCGCTTTTTCTATAGAAAGATAGGAGCCTCCGTCAGAAAAGGAGTCGGGGGTTACATTCAAAATCCCCATGATGGTGGTGCGTTCTCCTAGGGGAAGCTCTCTATTTTTACATCTCAATGGATTCATCCAGTCTCACTTCCCGTATGTCTTCGATACTCCGATATAAGGCGATTGGCCAATGGTCCTGTTCGTGCCTGCCCAACATGTAAACTGGTGCCGGTTGGGGTATATAGGGTGCTAATGGGGGTGATCTCTTGTATTGAGTTCACGATGAAAACTTCATCTGCCTGTACAAGGTCTTCCCATGTATACAATCCTTCTTCGGCCGGCACCTGAATATGCTGCAACACCTTCAGCACGAAGGCCCTTGTGATCCCCGGCAGGATCCCCGTGTCGAGTGATGGCGTATAGCAGACGGAATTTTTTACAAAAAAAAGATTACTAACAATCCCTTCGGCTAGGTAGCCCTCATCGGTCAAGAAAAGCCCTTCCGCTCCTTGGGCCCAGCTATAGTTCTGTAGTTCCCGTTTGGCAAGTATATTATTCATATAATGCAGGGACTTGAAACGATAGATTCCCTCCGGAGTGTTGCGGGACAGCTTCAGAAGCTGCAGCGCTTTGCCTATTTGATAAGCCTTCTCATCCTTGGGCGGCAGCGGTTTGATGTACATAATTTCGGTAGGCTGCACGTAATCCCCGGACGGCAAACCAAGTATGTCTTTGCCCGCCGATACTGTTAGACGTATGTACGCATCTTGCAGTTCATTAACCGTAAGCAGCTGCTGGATGAGTTCTCTAATTCTATCTTCCTGGGGAGCATACTGAATACTCAACTCCCGGCACGATGCAGATAGCCTCTCCAGATGCTGCTGTAAGAGAAACGGCTTAGTGGAGTAGGTACGAAACGTTTCAAACAAGCCGAGACCGTAAAGAAAGCCGTGATCATAAACCGAGACCACGGCTTGCTGCTCATCAACCAGTGTACCATTCATGCTAATAATCATTCGAACTATGCTCCTGTCCGGGCTGTGCGTCGGATGAAATTGCGGAGCATTTGGTGACCATGGTCCGTAATAATGGACTCCGGGTGGAACTGAACCCCTTCAATCGGGTACTCCTTATGACGAAGACCCATAATCTCGCCTTCCGCCGTACGTGCGCTTATCTCCAGACAATCCGGCAAGGTTTCGGTCTTCACGATTAGTGAATGATAGCGAGTCGCTGTAAATGGGGACGGCAGTCCTTCAAAAACAGATTGGCCGTCGTGAAAAATCTGCGATGTCTTGCCATGCATCAAGCGTTCAGCGCGAATGACGTCTCCGCCGAAGGCTTGTCCAATGGATTGGTGTCCCAAGCATACGCCGAAAATCGGGATTTCCCCTTGAAACGATCAATCAACGCTAAGCTGATTCCCGCTTCATTCGGCGTACAAGGGCCAGGGGAAATTAATATATGATCAGGCGCAAGCGCAGCTACGCCTTCCAAGTCAATTTCGTCATTGCGCTTCACAACGACCTCTTCTCCAATTTCGCCCAAATATTGAACCAGATTGTACGTAAATGAATCATAATTGTCAATAACTAAAATCATACTAAGCTCCCCTTTCGTCAGCCGTTTCCCGGCCAATCCTCATCTAAGCTCGGCTCATGCTTCGCTCGCTGTGTTCGATGGCTTTCCATAACGCCTTAGCTTTGTTCAGGGATTCGATATATTCACGCTCCGGAACCGAATCAATGACAATCCCGGCACCTACTTGAATATGTCCCATCCCCTCCGCTACGGCAAGTGTACGTATAGTAATATTAAATTCCATATTGCCGTTATAGTCAATCCACCCCATGGATCCTGTGTATGGGCCGCGCCTTACAGGCTCTAATTCTTCAATGATTTCCATGGTTCGGATTTTGGGAGCTCCCGTAATCGTTCCGCCAGGAAATGCGGCAGCAATCACGTCATATGCATCTTTGCCTTCTGCGATCTCACCCGTCACCTCAGAGACAATATGCATGACGTGGGAATAGTATTCGATGGCCATGAAATCTTTGACTCGAACCGAACCGTATCTGGAAATGCGCCCTATATCGTTACGTTCCAGGTCGACAAGCATCACATGCTCGGCCCGTTCTTTTTCATTATGGATCAACTCGCCTGCGAGTCGAAGGTCATCCTGTTCATCCATCCCTCTTGGACGCGTTCCTGCGATGGGCCTTGTTCGAAGAATACCATCCTCAAGCTGAACAAGCAGTTCAGGCGAACAGGACACCAGCGCAAAATCAGAAAATCGCAGCAGCCCCATATAGGGGGAAGGGTTGACCAGCCGCAGGGATTCGTAGATTTGTTCCGGCGTAGTATCTAGCGGGCGGCTTTGTCGAACAGAGAGATTGACCTGGAATACATCGCCCTGCCGAATATATTCCTGCACGCGCTCGACGGCTCGCATATAATCGTCTTTGTCAAATGCTTTATGGACACCTTCGATGGAGTCGAGATCAATGTGAAGTTCTGATCGAGAGATGGATTGTTCACCGTTTAAGATGTCAGCCGTATCCGTCTTCCAATTAGACGAGCGAATATCGTTCCACTGCTGCAGCATCGTCTCCGCTATTCGATGAGCTCCCTGATAGAGATTCTCCAATTGCACCGCATCAGGTATTGTGTCATCTGCCAACGGTGTATGTACAGCGATGTATAATGCTTTCTCAACATGATCGATGATCCAAATCCGGTCGTACATGGCGAAGCTGTAATCGGGGATCGGTAGATCACGTTTAGCGATAACAGGAAGCTTCTCAATCGTGCGGACCACATCGTATCCCCAGAAGCCGACACACCCGCCCAGAAACTTGGGTGCCCCATGGACCTTCGGTGCTCGATAAGGGGACATCCAAGCTTTGACTGTATTCAAAGGATTCCCTTCCATGTGAACCACGCCAGAGCTAGAGGAGATTTCGGCGTGCATCCCGGTCCCCTTAATCTCAGAAATAGGGCGAAGTCCTACAAACGTATATCTTCCCCCCTTACCGCTCTCTAGCACAAAGGAATGCGGCGAAGCCTGCTGCCATGCCCGTTGCCATGAAGCAATCCGATCTTCCGCTAGGCCCAGCTTGATAACATAGGGGAGCATCGAATATTCCGCAGACCAGCTATGCCATTGTTCCCTACTCGTGATGATCAATGCCGCCCCTCCTTATTCGTATAGTTGCATGGTGTTACTGGTATAAGTTCAATGTCTGGATGAATAGTTGTCCACTAGTATACTCTAACCATGGACAAAACAAAAGCCCCCGGCTGACGCGCCGGAGGCTTAAGGCTATGGCTATGATTAATCTTCGAACTGGTACAACGGTGTGCTTAGGTAACGTTCGCCGTTACTTGGGACTACAGCGACAACACGCTTGCCTGCACCAAGCTCTTTAGCTACTTTTAAAGCTGCAAAAATGGCCGCTCCTGATGAAATACCGCCCAGAATTCCTTCTTCTTTCGCAACACGGCGGGATGTTTCAAATGCATCTTCATTATCAACTTGAATCACTTCGTCATAGACGGAAGTATTCAAAATACCTGGAATAAAGCCGGCTCCGAGACCTTGGATTTTGTGAGGTCCTGGTTTGCCGCCAGAGAGAACAGGTGATGCCGATGGCTCAATGGCATAAACTTTAATTCCCGGGAAATTTTCTTTCAAAACACCGCCCGCACCAGTGATCGTTCCACCCGTACCGATACCGGCAACGAATGCATCCAGTTTACCGTCATGTCCTTTGATCGCTTCCACAATTTCAGGACCTGTTGTCTCACGGTGAATTTTCACATTCGCTTGATTCTCGAATTGCTGCGGCATAAAGTAGGTAGGATTCTCAGCTACCAACTCTTCTGCGCGGCGAATAGCGCCTTTCATTCCTTCCGGACCCGGAGTCAGCACGAGTTGAGCACCGTATGCGCGAAGCAGATTTCGTCTTTCCAAGCTCATAGTCTCCGGCATAACAAAGATCGCTTTGTATCCTTTAGCCGCCGCTACCATAGCTAATCCGATTCCTGTGTTACCGCTAGTTGGCTCGACGATCGTGTCACCCGGCTTCAGCTTGCCTTCTTGCTCTGCTACTTCAACCATGCTAATAGCGATACGGTCTTTTACGCTCGCTCCCGGATTCTGATACTCAAGTTTCAGATAAATCTCCGCACTGCCTTCCGGAACTACGCGGTTCAGACGAACAAGCGGCGTATCCCCGATTAATTGAGTAATGCTTTGCACTAATTTTGCCATGTGAAGTGTTCCCTCCCGAATGAGTAAATATGATTTCCGAGTTAACTAGTCGGTATTAATACTTTCATCTTATCAATGGTCCTATAGGTTGTCAACCGGATTTTGCACAGGCGCTCACTGAAACTGGGTATCTAAAATATTCGCTCCCCACTTGCTGCGCAGCTTATCAACAAGTTCATTCAGAGACGGCGCTTCTTGCAGCGCTAATTCCATACGGACATTTTCCCGCACAAAGGCAAAATCAGGACTCGACGCTTCCTTCCGGTCTTTAAGCCGGACAACGGCATAGCCATTATCAACTCGAACCGGTTGACTGGTCTCGCCGGGCTTTAATGATTTAGCAGCTTCTAGAATGGGAGCCGGGACAAAGGGATCATCGTCCTCCACCCAGCCCAGTTCCCCGCCGCTGTTATTCGTCGCATCATCAATCGATCGGTCTCTTGCGAGGATAGCGAAGCTTGTTCCTTTGGCCAGCTCAGCCAATACTTTATTGGCCTGGTCCTTAGTCGAAACAATGATCTGCAGAATGTTCAGATCTACTTCCTGCCTGAATTCCTCCGGATGCGTTTTGATATAATTGTCGACCTCTTCATCCGATACTTTAACATTCTTGGTTGCTATTTTTTCTAATAAAAGCTTATTAGCGACGTCCGCACGAAGGTCCTCCTGAGTCATGCCCAGTTGTTCTTTCATTGATTTATAAAAATCAGCTTCACTCTCGTATCCTTGCTGCATCCGTTTCAATTCACGTTCGATCTCCGCGTTGTCTACCTGGATTCCCGCTTCAATTCCCTCTAGCCGTACTGCTTCCCGGTCGAGCATTTGCCCTAGCAGCTCCGCACCATACTGATGCTCTAACGCTGTTCGAAGCTCTCCGATCGTAATTGTGCGACTCCCAATTCTAGCTACTGCCCGCTCGGTATCTGTCTCAATATGCTGCGGCTGTTCAGTTGGATGACTTGGTTCTGGTTCGTTCCTGGAACGGGCGATCAACAAGGAAGTGAGCACAAGAATACATACGGCCATCAGGCCGATGACTCCCCATAATCGCTTTACGTCCCGCATCCTGATTCCCTCTTCATGTTAAATTCATAAATTCACTTGAACCGTCTACTGCTCTAGCATTCTTTGCAAATCTTCCTCACCATACTGGTACTTCTCGTTGCAAAAATGGCAGACCACTTCTGCGGAGCCTTCTTCTTCAAGAATATCCCGAAGTTCATCTTTACCTAAACTGATCAGCGTCGTCTCCACACGTTCCCTGCTGCAAGTGCATCGGAACTCCACTAGGCTTCGGTCCATAATTTGAATGGAAGGAAGCACTTTACGCAAAATGTCCTCTAACGTCATGCCCGCATCCAGCATCGTAGTGACAGAGGAAAGCCCCGATAACACCTGCTCAATTTCGCTGATTTCATCATCGGTCACTCCCGGAAGCAGCTGAATCACGAAGCCCCCGGACACTTTGACAGTATAATCTCTATCGACCAAGACGCCCAAAGCCACCACAGATGGGGTTTGCTCCGACTTGGCAAAGTAGTAGGTGAAATCCTCCGCAAGCTCTCCCGACACAATGGGGACACTGCCCTTGTAAGGCTCCTTCAAGCCTAAATCTTTGGTTATGTATAAAAATCCATCCGTTCCGACAGCTCCAGCAACATCCAGCTTACCCACCGCATTAAGGGGCAAATCCACATCGGGATGATCGACATACCCGCGTACATGTCCCTTGGCGTTAGCATCTACCACGATCTGACCGATAGGCCCTCCACCTTTAACTTGAATGGTCAAGCGCTCTTCATTCTTGAGCATCGCCCCCATCAAGAGTCCTGCAGCGGCAGTCCTGCCAAGAGCAGCGGTTGTAGTAGGCGTTGTTTGGTGGCGTCGACGCAATTCCTCCGTGATGCCAGTCGTTTGTACCGCAAATGCTCGGACTTTGCCATTCAGCGCAGTCCCGCGTATCAAATAGTCGCTCATCGTAAACCCTCTCTACTTCCGGTCTTAGGCATTTTTTTCATAAATAATTTGAAGTCCCTGTAAGGTCAGTAATGGATTGACGATCTGAATCGTTCTTGATTCGCTAGCTATGAGCTCCGCTAATCCACCCGTAGCAATGACTGTAGGGCTAACTTGAAACTCCTGCTTCACTCTCTCCACGATTCCGTCTACCTGACCAACGTACCCATAAATGATCCCAGCCTGCATGGCTGCAACCGTATTGCGGCCTACCACGCTTTTAGGCTTCGTAAGCTCAATACGAGGAAGCTTGGCGGCCTTCTGATACAATGCCTCCGTGGAGATCCCAATTCCCGGTGCGATTGCGCATCCGACAAGCTGCTGCGCTGGGTCGATGTAATCGTAAGTCGTTGCCGTGCCAAAATCGACGATAATACAAGGCGCACCATACAGCTCAAGAGCTGCTACTGCATTGACAATACGATCGGCCCCCACTTCCTTCGGATTATCCACACGAACGTTCAGCCCTGTCTTAATCCCCGGCCCTACAAGAAAAGGCGTTCGCTTCAGGTATTTCAGGCAAAGCTGCTCGATCACCGACACCAACGGAGGAACAACGGATGAGATGATAACCCCTTCCACATCTGCGAAGCCAATGCCTGAATGCTGAAACAAGCTATGCAGCAGCATCCCGTATTCGTCCACTGTGCCGGAACGGTTCGTGCTGATTCTCCAATGATGCAGAAGGCTGCGCTTCTGATAAATACCAAGCACAATATTGGTATTCCCAACATCCACAACAAGAATCATAAGCCGGACCCCTTTTGTTCATTCAAATCCAAACTGATATCCAAAGCTGCTACCGAATACGTCAGACGTCCTACGGAAATCACATCGACACCGGTTTCAGCCATTGTTCTAATCGTCTCGAGGGTGACGGACCCCGATCCCTCTACTACAATATGCGGTGCTTTGTTTTTAATTATCATTACCGCTTCCTTCATTTTTGGAGGCTCCATATTATCGAGCATGATAATATCAGCACCTGCCTCTAACGCTTGCTGAAGCTGGTCAAAATTCTCGACTTCCACTTCAATTTTCATAGTGTGCGGAATATTTCGACGTGCCGCCTCGATGGCCTGAGGGATGCCGCCCGAGCCTTTGATATGATTATCCTTAATCATCACAGCATCATATAAGCCGAAACGATGGTTGTGACCGCCGCCCACACGCACGGCATACTTTTCTAACAGCCTATGTCCTGGTGTTGTCTTCCTGGTATCAACAAGTCTTGTTGGCAAACCTTCCAACGCATCCACAAAAGCTCTTGTGCGAGTGGCAATTCCCGACATGCGCTGCATTAAATTCAAACTAAGACGTTCACCGAGCAAAATGCTTCTTGTGCTTCCTTCGACCTCGGCAATTACCGTCCCTTTCTTTACAGACGTTCCTTCTACGGCTTTCGGTTCAAAGCGAAGCGCAGGGTCTACTTCCGCGAATACAGCTTTGGCAATAGCGAGTCCGCAAACGATGCCATCCTCTTTGACGTGGATAATCCCCTTGGAGGAATGCTCCAAAGGGATGGTCGTTAGCGTCGTGACATCACCGGTGCCGATATCTTCTTCCAGCCATAGGCGAATTTTTTTGCAAATTATTTCTATATTCATATCCAGCATGTTAGATCCACTCCTCAACCCGATCTTCCCCGCGTTTACATACAATATGCTTCAGCCAGTGCTCGTCATCCCGCTGTGGAAAATCTTCACGATAGTGCCCACCGCGGCTTTCTTCCCGGGCAATTGCCGCCATCGTCGTAAGCAGCGCACAATTCAGCAAATTGGCAAATTCATATTCTTCCCGCTTGGTCATAATCGTATCGTAAAACGGCAGCTGCCGTGTCAGCTCTTCGTATCCTTTTTGCAATCCTTGTGCGGAACGCTTGAGTCCCGCGTAGCGCAGCATTACCTTTTGCAGCTTCAGCCTCTTTTCCACCACAGCTTGCTTCGGACTCTCCGTCCGCAGCGCATCCACTTCCAATTGCGGACTTCTCTCGAGCGGCGGGAGCTCTTGAATCCGTTCGACGATTCTCCGTCCAAACACAATCGCTTCAGACAAAGAGTTACTCGCCAATCGATTGGCTCCATGTACACCCGTAGAGGAGACTTCGCCACATGCGAAAAGACGTTTCACAGCAGTCTCGCCGTACAAATCCGTCTTAACGCCTCCCATCATATAATGCGCAGCCGGCGCTACCGGAATCCAGTCGGTGGTCAAATCGAGTCCGTATTGCAGGCAGTATTCATATATGGTCGGAAAACGGTGCTTCACCAATTCCTCTGACTCATGGGTAATATCAATGTAGACAAAGGTAGATTTGGTGTTTTCCATCTCATCAACAATAGCGCGTGCCACAACATCGCGGGGGGCTAGCTCCAGCTGAGGATGGTATTTCTCCATAAAGCGTTCTCCCTTAATGTTGCGGAGAATCGCTCCTTCGCCGCGTACCGCTTCCGAAATCAAAAAGCGCGGAGCGCCAGGGTAGCACAAGGCCGTCGGGTGGAATTGTATGAATTCCACATCCTGCACGTGCGCACCGGCGCGATACGCGATGGCAATGCCGTCGCCCGTGGCGATGTCAGGGTTAGTCGTGTAGCGGAACAGCTGTCCTGCTCCCCCGGAGCAAAGGACTGTCGCGTTACCGCGTACGAAAACCCGCTGACCGTCAGGCTTCTGCACGAGGGCGCCGTAGCACTCGCCGTCCTCCGTAATCAGGTCGATCACGAAATGATCGTCCCAGATTTCAATGTTCGGATCCTGCTTCGTGCGCTCCGACAAGGCCCTGACGATCTCCGCACCGGTCGCATCGCCGTGTGCATGCAAAATACGGCGCTGACTGTGGGCGCCTTCTTTTGTCAGAGCGAATTCTCCGTTCTCCAGATCGAACTGAGTCCCCATTCGGATCAGGTCCTGTACGCCATTGGGACCTTCATGGACTAGCACATCCACCGCTTCTCGCGAGCATAAGCCTGCGCCTGCAACCAATGTATCCTGCATGTGATACTCGGGAGAATCTTCATCGGAGATAACAGCAGCGATGCCCCCCTGTGCATAGCGGGTATTGCTGTCCAGCAGTGATTTTTTTGTGATCATGAGTACTTTCTTGCTCTCGCCGGCTCTCAAAGCAGTGAACAACCCGGCAATTCCTGCGCCGATCACAATGACATCCGTATGTATATGTGGGATCGTGTCCAAATCGACATCAACTAGATATCTTGGTATCATGCAGCTTCACCCTGTCTTTACAAAGTAACCCCACAAAGCGGCAAGCATGTCATGCTTGTCCGTGGCTTTGCGGGGAGCTTTCCACGTACGCGTATACAAGAAGCAGCGCATGCTACTTCACTTGTAACATGCGCTCTAAGGACAATCTTGCTTTATCGGCCACATCTTCCGGTACATAGATCTCCGGCTGCATCGTTTCCAGGCACTTGACGATTTTCTTCAAGTTATTGACCTTCATGTTCGGACATACCAGATATTTGGTGGCAAAAAGGAATTGTTTATTCGGACTATCTAGTCGCAGCTGATAACCCGTACCATCTTCCGTTCCCACAATAAACTCCTGGCAATCGGATTCTTTGCAATACTTGATGATCGCTGTTGTACTGCCAACGAAATCCCCCATCTTGACTACCTCAGGACGGCACTCCGGATGAACGACGAACTGAGCATTCGGATATTGAGCTTTCATCTCTTCCACATCTTTGACGGTCAGCATATCGTGCGTATTGCAATAACCTTCCCAAATGATCACTTTTTTGCTTGTGAATTTTGATACATAGTCGCCCAAATTTTTATCCGGTACCCAGATGATCTCATCCGAATCGACGGAATTAATAACTTTCACGGCATTGGCGGAAGTACAGCATATATCTGTCTCAGACTTCACATCTGCCGATGTATTAATATAAGCAACTACTTTAGCGTTAGGATGCTGCCGTTTCAAAGCCCGTAAGCCTTCGACATTGACCATATCTGCCATCGGACAACCGGCACGTTCGTCAGGAATAATAACGGTTTTATTCGGCGCAAGAATTTTTGCGCTTTCTCCCATGAAATGAACACCGCAAAAAACGATGACGTCTGCATCTGTCTGAGCCGCTTTCTGTGCTAGCAGAAAGGAATCCCCCGGAAATCGGCCACTTCTTGTACTTCATCTCGTTGATAATAATGTGCGAGAATAATAGCATTGCGTTCCTTCTTCAACTGCAGCAGTCGCTCTTTCAGCTGGCGGTTCTGCTCGGCTTTTCTTTCTAAGGCCAAAGCCTCCATGGATGCTTCCTCCCCTATGTGGGACCTCATGATATGTTGCTATTAGTATGATCTAATTGTTCAAAAATTAGAGATTTACAACTAATTTACACATTACAGCATCCCCTGTCAATGCGCAAATGGGTTGAAAACAAGGAAAAATCCGGCATACACCTAAGGTATACACCGGATTATTCTTCCTACGGTAGCCTGCTTACTCTTCAGTAGAGTCTGAGCCTGGCTCCTTGTGATCTTTATCCCGTTCAAATTCCAGCTTGTTGCTATCGCTCGCTTGGCTTTGACCCTGGATGTTTACTTTCACGTCCTCTTCTTCGGATGAACCTTCTACTTCCCCTTTTTCCAGGAGAGCGATAATTTCATCTTTGTCGAGGGTTTCTTTTTCAAGCAACGTTTTCGCTACCAAGTGAACCTGATCGGCATACTTCGTTAAAATCTCGCGAGCACGGTCGTAGCATTCGCGGATAAAACGCTGCATTTCCTGATCGATTTCGTAAGCAATGGCATCACTATAGTTCTGCTCATGTCCGATGTCACGCCCCAAGAATACTTGCCCTTGGCTGCTGCCGAATTGCATCGGTCCGAGCTTTTCACTCATACCGAATTCCATGATCATGCGGCGAACCATGCCCGTTGCTTTACGGAAGTCATCGTAAGCGCCAGTACCGATCTCTCCGATGTACAACTCTTCGGAAACGCGGCCGCCCAGCAAGCCTGTGACTTTATCCAGAAGCTCTCTCTTCGTTTGAACCAGCGGATCTGTGCTTTCTTTAGGCAGCATCATCACATAGCCGCCTGCGCGTCCCCGAGGGACAATCGTTACTTTATGAACCATATCCGCATTCTCAGCGTAGTAGCCAATGATAGCGTGGCCTGCCTCGTGGTAAGCAACAATACGCTTTTCGCGATCAGTGACAATGCGGTTCTTTTTCTGTGTACCTACAATCACACGGTCAAATGCTTCTTCGACCTCAGACATCGAGATATCCTTGCGGTTACGTCGTGCTGCGATCAAAGCCGCCTCATTCAGCAGGTTCTCCAGATCAGCGCCGGTAAATCCTGTAGTGTAACGGGACAATGCATCCAGCTTCACATCTTTGGCAAGAGGCTTGTTGCGTGCATGTACTTTCAGTACCGCTTCGCGGCCTTTCACATCCGGACGGTCAACTGTGATTTGACGGTCAAAGCGTCCCGGACGAAGCAATGCCGGATCCAGAATATCAGGTCGGTTCGTTGCCGCTACGATAATAATACCTTCGTTCGCTCCGAAACCGTCCATTTCTACAAGCAATTGGTTGAGCGTCTGCTCGCGTTCATCATGCCCGCCGCCTAAACCGGCGCCGCGCTGACGTCCAACTGCGTCAATTTCATCGATAAAGATAATACATGGCGAGTTCTTCTTTGCATTTTCGAACAAATCACGCACACGGGATGCGCCGACACCGACAAACATTTCAACGAAGTCGGAACCGGAAATGCTGAAGAACGGCACGCCAGCTTCACCGGCCACAGCTCTGGCCAAAAGCGTCTTACCTGTTCCCGGAGGTCCGTTCAGCAGAACGCCCTTCGGAATTCGCGCTCCTAGAGCAGCGAACTTGCGCGGATCTTTCAGGAACTCTACGACTTCTACTAATTCCTGCTTCTCTTCATCGGCTCCCGCCACATCCTCGAAGGTCACACGCTTCTTCTCTTCATTATAAAGACGGGCACGGCTTTTGCCGAAGTTCATCACCTTGCCGCCGCCACCCTGAGCTTGGTTCAGAAGGAAGAAAAACAAGATGAAAATAATCACGAATGGAATAATTGAGGTCAGAAAGCTGATCCATACGCTATCCCGCTCCATCGTTTCATATACTTCTTGCGGCACTCCGTTAGCTTCAATGAGCTGCACAACCAATTGCTCGTAAGGGGCATGCGTCTCAAAGGTCTTTTTGTCGGCAGTTGGCGGATCAATATACTCACCTTTAACTAAATATGTATATCCATCAAACTTCAGAGTGACGGATTTTACATTTTTGGTAACAACCGCTTGGCGGAACTTATCGTAAGTAATAACGTCCTTTTGTTCGTTTTGGGTACTTATGAAGTGAACGATACCAACCGTGACCAAAAAAATAAGCAAATAAAAACCGGTATTCCGGATAATCCGATTCATCCCCAACCTCCTCTCGAACAGCACACTTTTTTTATTTTACCACATCCTGGTGAAGCGTCACAACAAAGCAGCGTGGACAAGCCTCAGGAATGCAGGTTTAGCTGGAATAAACTTCAGGTTTCAAAATGCCAATAAAGGGAAGGTTGCGGTATTTTTCTGCATAGTCCAGACCATAACCGACAACAAATTCATCTGGCAGCACATACCCGGTATAGTCAGGTTCAAGCTCGACCGTCCTGCGCGCAGGCTTGTTGAACAACGCGACAACAGATACGGACAACGCATTGCGGCGCTCCAGAACATCGATCAAATAGCTTAATGTCAGTCCGCTGTCGATAATATCTTCAACGATAATGATATGCCTTCCTTCGACCGGAACGTCGAGATCCTTAATAATCTTAACGACACCAGACGATTTGGTCGCATTCCCGTAGCTGGATACCGCCATGAAGTCAATCTCTAACGGCACTGCAATCCGTTTGACCAGATCGGCCATGAACATAAACGCACCCTTGAGTACGCAGATAACTAATGGATTTTTCCCTTCGTAATCGGCAGAAATACACTCTCCCAATTCTTTAATCTTGTCTTGAATTTGCTCTTCACTGTAAAGGATGTCTTGAATGTCGCTGTACAAGGATGAACCCCCTAGTTAATATTATGAATCCTTATAAATTTACATTCTCTACGAACGAAATTTACACTTCTTGCTGGCTCTAGAGCAGCTTCACATGAAGTACCCGCTCAGAGTGTTCTCGGACCAGGGCATGTTGTGACCTTCGGAAGCCCGCAATCCATAGAATCTGACCGGATGCATCAACCAATAGCGGAATACGATCCCGGTTACTTGGCGGAAGCTTGGCATCAATGAACATATCTTTTACCTTTTTCGACCCGTTTAAACCAAAAGGCTCCAAGCGGTCTCCGGCAGCTCGGCTTCTAATGAAGAGAGGCAATTCAAGCTGGTCCAAATCAAACCACACCTCTTGCGGAGCAGCCTCTTCCCTCCATAATGAGAATGAGCTTGCTGTACCAACCTCGTACCGAAGCACGGCTCCAGCCTCAGGTAAAACCATATCGCCTGTAGGCCTCACACCCCAATCTAGCTCGTACTTATAGGGGATAGGCTTCGGGCGCTCCCGTTGGAATCGAACAAGTTCATATTCCTTAACGAGTACAAGCTGATCATGAATATCCAAGACCGTACAAGGCAGGCGGTGCTGCAGGATCGTCTCACGGATTAACTCCATCCTGGTAAAATCATGCCTTTCCGTCCATGAACAAAGATAGTTTAATATTAGTTTAATCAACCGTCTTTGTAAAGCAACGTGCAAACCGGCAAATTCAGACCTGAGCATGCTGCAGGATGCCGACTCCAATGAAACAATGCGACGAAAAACAGCTGAAGCTTCTTCTTCCATATAGTCGTTTTCAGCTCTCATCGTGACAGACAGACGATTGAGCGATTCCGCAAAGTGTTCATTATACTGCTCTAGCAGGGGCATAACATCCAGTCTTACTTGGTTGCGAAAGTATTTGCGGGAGTCATTGCTGCTATCGTGACAATAGACAAGCGACTGCTCTTTGCAATATTGCACAAGTTCTGATTTGTATATACGTAAGCAAGGACGGATCAGTTCCACTTTTTTTCACTCCTGCGCTCCGACATTCCGGCAAGACCGGACGGACCTGTTCCGCGCAGCAATCGCATTAGGATTGTTTCTGCCTGATCGTCTGCATGATGAGCCAAAGCAATGCAATCCGCCTTATAGCGGGCAGCAACCCCGTGAAGAAACTCATACCGTTTTTCTCGCGCGGCAGCCTGAGTGTTCGCTCCGTGCTCTTCAATATACGCCGGCATATCAATGACGCCAACCTCGCAAGGCAACCCTAGCTCCGCTGCAAGCCCAGCCACATAGTCCGCTTCTGCATCCGATTCCGCGCCGCGAAAGCTGTGGTTGACGTGACCTACAATCAGCTTCCAATCATATTTGCCTGAAAGCACAAAAAGGATATGAAGCAGCGCCACGGAATCAGGTCCTCCTGATACGGCAACAACTACTGCATTTCCTCTCTTGATCAGCTGATGTTCACGAATATTCAATTCTACTTTGGCTGCAAGATGAGTATCCACTCGCTAATCCTTCTCCTAACTTCAATCCGGTTCCTACCAATATATATAGAGGGTCGCTGCAAATATACAAACAGAAGCCGCAAAGCAAATTTTAAGCCAAGGCATTGTTGTAGATTTAGGTGACACTTTCTTATTCGAGACCAGACCTGTCCATAGCTGATAAGCTTCTTCGGATGTAGCGATCTGACTATTCAGTGCTTTGTGCAAAAATGGAGCAAGGCGGGCCGCCGGAGGATTCTCTTTCATGATGGCATGCAGCAGCTCGATTTCTCTGTTCTGTGGGAGCATCTTGGGAAAGCTGGCAAATCGGTTTTTGCGGTCCAGCACTTTTAATAGAAGAATCGCGAATGAGAACAAATCGTAACTTTCCTCCGCATATCGCTCGCCGGCTTTCCAGAACCCCCGATCATACACCTCTGTTAATTGCTTAATAGCTCTGCCTTTAGGCGTTACGCCCCCAAAATCAATCAAATCCACGTCACCGTATCGGGAGACGATCATATTCTCGATCTTCAAATCACCGAAAATGTAGCCATTCTTATGCAGTTCGGTTAACTTTTTCAAAAGCTTAGAACCGATCACGTAGATCCAGTCCTGCCCTTGCTTATGAAGGAAATCCGAAATCGTCATCCCTTCAATATACCGCATCACACTAAACGATACTTCTTTGCCTTGCACGACCATATCGTCAACATCGATCAAAAAGTTTCGAAATGAAGTATTCGTTCTCGATAAGGCATGAAGCGAGTTGATTTCCGATTGATGGTCGACCGTTTCATAGCCGGCCTTGAGCGCATATTTCATCTGCCCCCTACGCACAAGTGCAACAACTCCATTGGAGCCGGAGCCTAATAAGCGTTCTACCAGGTAGACGCGGCCGTTCCACTTCCCTTGAATTTCTGAACCCGGTCGAAACGCATCCTCAAACCACGTACTCACTCAACATCCCATCCTCGGCCTGTTGTGAAACAGGTTTTCCGGTTACGAATTGCAATGTTTTCAACAAAGCCGGCCCTGTTGGGGTCGTACCCTTCATGTTTATTTTATAGAACATCTTGTCGAGATTTGCAAGTTCATTGGTCCAATCGAGATCCATCTCTAATTCTTCCCCGTACTGTTTCGTTGCCGGAAAATGAAAAACAGACAGTTCACTCTGGCCAGTGCGCGCCCTTAGACTCAGCAGCAAGTCTCGGATTGCCTCCCTGACAGCAGCTAATTTGGGCTTCATGCTGGCGCTTGCATCGATGAGCAAAGCCACACGAAGAGCTGATTTTTCACTCATGTCATCTATGACTTGAACAATCTCGGCGCGCTTTGGCGGCGGGAGCTGCTCCAATTGACTGTGTCCGAGAATCTGCTGGAGCTCCTTGCCCACAGCCTGCTGTATCGTATGAGCAACGGTCTTTCTTGTCATCATCTGAACGGTATGGGATAGCTGCTGAGAATTGACAATCCGGCTCATACCGCCACCGGCCGAAGCGATTTCTTGAATTTCCTCCGTACCGAGTACGCCCAACTCCCCTTGGTCGATAACACCGATCACATTGACCGTAACTCCTTCCGCTTGGGCTTGCGCAGCCGCTATTACAGGGCTAACCCCTACATTCGAGCATCCGTCCGTAATCAATAGGATCTGTTTCATCATCTGTAACATCCTCCCCCGTATCGTAAAAAATAATAATGGCTCTAGCAATCTATAAATCTAGTATTACCAAATTCGTGCAGGGTTAAACCGGCTAGAAGAGAATATCGTTCTTCACTGAGCAAAAAAAACTAGGCATTGTGCTGCAGGCCTGACATAAAAGCATGGATGTTTACAGAAAAAGCATGAACGTATACAGAAAAAAAGACCTGAAGCTGCCCCCTCTCATTGTGGAGTGCCCCCCTTATAATAGACATTGGAAAAACCCCCTGGGTAAACCGATGAATTATTAGGGGGCATTTCTATGGCGATCAAAGGACAAACGTTTAGACATTATCCAGAATCCATCAAGACAGAGGCTATTCGTTTACATGAGGTGGAGGGTTGGAGCTACCGAGAAATCACAGAACATTTGGGGATATATGATAAGGGACGGGTCAAGAAGTGGATGAGTAAATACCGTGAGTGCGGCGAAGAAAGTTTTAAGGACAAGCGTGGAGGCCCCTTTCGAGCAGAGACAGAGCAAGAGCGACTAATTCGACAGTTGCAATTAGAGGTAGATGTGCTAAAAAAGTGGTTACAAATCTTGAGTCGGGAGGTGCACAAGATAAATACTACGTCATAGATGAGTTGAAGGAGCAGCAAAGCGTGAAAGAGTTATGTTCTTATTTGGGAGTAAGCAGAAGTGGTTACTACGCCTATGTAAAGCGTAGGACAACAGATCCTGATGGAGAACTAAAGCTCAAAATCTTGGCGATCTACGAGCAGCGTAAGAAGATTCTAGGGTACCGCCGTATTCAAGATGAGTTGTATCGTCAGCATAACCTTATCGTCAATCATAAGAAGGTTTTGCGCCTTATGCAAGAACTTGGCATCAAGTCAATTATCCGCCGCAAATATAAGTATCAAACGAGTCATGAAGCAGCTATATCCGACGGGAGAGTGGCCGAGAACTTGCTAAAGCGGAACTTCCATGCCGACGGTCCAAATCAAAAGTGGGTTACAGATGTTACGCAATATCGTGTGTTCGATGATCGGGTCTACTTATCGGCCATAAAGGATCTCTGGAACGGCGAAATTGTGGCTTATCACATCAGTAACCGTAACGACAATCCGCTTGTATTAGATACGTTTAGAAAAGCATTTAAAGCGCATAAAGACGTGTCTGGATTGATCGTTCACAGCGATCAAGGAAACCAGTACACGTCTCATGCTTACCACGACATGCTGCCAAAGGTTGGCGCCCGAATCAGCATGTCCCGCCGAGGCAATTGTTATGATAATGCCTCTATGGAAAGTTTCTTCTCTCATTTGAAAGTGGAAGCTCTCTATCCCTATGATATCCGAAGTATCGAGGAAGTACAAAGGCGAATTGAGGAATTTATTCGATTTTATAACGAGGAAAGAGCACAGAAAAAACTAAACAAGCTGACTCCGGTTGAGTACCGGCGCCAGCTTGTTGCCTAGGGCTTTTTTCAATGTCTACTAAATGGGGTCTTGACCAGCTTGTTGCCTAGGGCTTTTTTCAATGTCTACTAAATGGGGTCTTGACCATTGAGCTGCTTCAGACCTTTTTACAAAACACCACTGCTAATTGATATTAACTGACCGTCTTCGGACGCTCCAGGCGCGTGATGCCCGGCCAACGAAAAGTCGCCCATTCCGGTTGATGCTTCTCGACACGCGCGACCACAACCGTCATGTCATCCTGAATCTCACCATGATGGTAACGGAAAATCCGCTCCAACAGGCAATCCGCAAAGTCCTGCGGCACCGTGGTGTCGATCTCCTGGATCATGCGCTTCATCCACATTTCCTTATTCACGGCATGTCCCGGGGCATCGTAGATGCCGTCGGTCATCATGATTAAGATATCTCCGGATTGCAGCGGAACGGAAACCAGATCTACATCAATATCCTGCAAAATACCCACAGGAAGGTTGTTGGCGGAGAGCATGATCACCTCGCTGCCCCGTTTAATAAAGCTTGGCGTTGAGCCAATCTTCATAAAAGTCGTATTGGCGCTGTACATATCGATGAGCGCCATATCCACGGTCGCATACATCTCATCGGACGAGCGAAGCATGAGCACTGAGTTCAGAGACTTGATGGCCAGCTTCTCATCCATGCCGGACTGCAGCAGCTGCTGCAGGATGGTCAGCGCCGCCTGGCTCTCCGCCCGGGCGCGCTCGCCGTTGCCCATGCCGTCGCTCAGCGCCACGGCAAACTTGCCATTGCCCAGCTCCACCGTGCTGAAGCTGTCGCCCGAGAGGAGGTCGCCGCCCTTGGCTGCGCCGGCGACCCCGGTTTCCACCTCGTATTCCTTGGCGGAGCCGAATACGACGGTGCTGTAGCCTTCGCCCCGCTCATGCATCTGCTCGCTCTTCACGGCGACGTTCTCGCCGAGAATTTCACTGAGCAGCGGGGCGATGATTTTGCGGCATTCATCAAAGCCCTTCGTATATTGATGAATGATTTCGATCTCGACATTGCCTTCGTCTAGGCTGATAATGTCGATGCTGTGAATGGACAGGCCGAGCTCCTCGAGGGCATTGCGGATTTGCTCCTCTTGCAGGAAGAGCTCTTGGCCTTCCCGCTTAATCTCCTTCGCTAGATCCTCCATCACCTGCGATACGCCTGATAATTGTTCAGCTACCAGCTGGCGGCTGTCCATGATTTGCTTTTTCCAATGTAAATCATTCTTATACAGCCCGTATTGCTGCTTCATCACTTCCAGTACTTGATCCGTGCGGATGCAGAGCTTTTTCCAATCCGGTAAAATATCCCTTTTCCCCACATCCTCCTTCGATTCAATCGCGGTCATCATATCGGTCATGTATGTATACGTCTGATAAAACTTTTGATCCCAGCACTGACTCTTTTTCCAACAGGATTCGCAGGTTTTATGAACGACGGCATTCATGAAATGGCCCACATCTTCCTCTTTGCGAATGTCCGTGCCTTCCGTGGTGATTTGTTTGAAGCTTCTCGAGAGCTGGCGAAACACCTCGGAAAACTGCTGAACACGACCAGCGGTAATATCCCTTACCCTTCTAGCATAATCCTGCTGTGATTTCAGATTCTCTTGTGTACCCGGCACATATTTGGCCAGCATATGGATCAAGCTGCGCGGTGTTAGCAGAAACAAAGTGACAGCGGCTAGCGACTCCCAGGTTGAGCTCATCACATCCGCACTCGTCCCCATATAAATGGAGAGAATGGAAGAGCCCAGCAGCATACCGAATGCTACAGCGAGCCGGTTTCCTTCTTTTAACAGGCCAGCCAGCATACCGGAGAAAGCTAGTAGACTCATTTGATAGATGGCATTACTGTTCGCAAGACTCAGAATGAGTCCGGTGACGACACCAACCGAGGCGCCAAACGGGGCTCCGCCCACTAACGCAAACAGTAGAATCAAATAGCGGGACAAAACGTGCTCTACAGTTACCGGTCCTACGAACCAGCTGACCGTCCCCGTCATGACAGAAGCAAGCAGGATAATGAGACAGATAATTTCTTCATGCTTTAAATGATAATTTTTGCGAGTCAGTGTGAACACCGGAATTGCTTGTACAAAGATCAGTGTAAGAACAAGACTCAATATCGACTCTACGCCGATCATCATAACGGAATACCAGGTCAGGTTCGATACCACAAGGGCGGCAAACAGCTGAACCATGAAGGTTGCCCCAAATACTTGCAGCGGAGCAAGGGAGATGTCCGACCTCTCGAACTTTTCAAACGCTTTCTGTATGAGTAAAAAGACAATCATTTCCGTAGCCAGGTACCCTGAATGAGCGCCCATGGACAGCAGGCTCCCGGCAAACACGGCAATACCCACCCAGCTCAGCAATTCTTTTCTCGTAAAATAAATGACAGCAAAAAATGCTAGACCAAACGGCGACAGCTGTTCCAATATCATGGCTCTGCCGAGCAGGAAGCCCATCACAATGAGCAGCATCGCCCATTTCTTCGCGACAAATGCCTGAACGAACCGATTCTCAAGCGCCTTGGTGCGGGTGCCCGTCTTTGCTTTATGCCAGAACCCCGACCAATGTCCGCCGATCGTAGTGAGTACGCCTCTTCTCTCCATGTTTCTTTACACCTTCCATTCGCTCGTTATTGTTTCTCTAGTATAGAGACAATCTAGCAGAAAGTTTGTCAGAATGAGTTGGTAGATTCAAAGAAATTTCCGACATGCCTTGGCGGTCTTGTCGCCTGCCCAGATCCCCCGTCCTGTATAGCTTTATCGTCATGAGCCGTTTATGAAAAGTCTCTTTCGCCCGAACTTTCGCCTCTCGTATGCGGCGGATTCCCGTAAATTGATGTCGACTGCGCACTGTGCGGAGGAGCAGCCTCCGGTGCGCTCGTGTTTACATCGCTTGTTTTTTGGGCATAAAAAAGAACCCCGCACATTGGGATGCGCAGGGTTAGGATTTTTTTGTTTACCCAAAACTATCGTGAGAACTGTCGTGTATCCAGCAGCAACTCGCTGACCGATACATTAGGATTACGTAATTCTCGTCATTTTCAAAGGACGCGCCTGCTTCTCAAGGTTGATGCGTTTCGGGTCAACGGCGTCAAACAAAAAACTGCCCCTAAGTTATCTAACTTAAGGACAGTCTCTGTGATCGTCATGCTATGATTAATCTCTTCTTCCGCCTCGGCCACCGCGTTTGGACTCGGTGTTCTTCTTCAGAGACGAAATCCGTTCCTCACTGTCTTTTAGAAAACGGGACACTTTATCTTCAAATGAAGCCGGTCGGTTACCGCCTTGCTGCTTATTGAAGCCTCGGCCACCGCGATCTCCTCCGCGATTAAAGCCACCTCCGCCGCCGGGGCGTCCGCCGCCACCGCCTGGAGCCATACCGCGATCTCCGCCACCAGGTCGCCCACCTTGAAAACCTCCACGATCTCCACTTGGCCGTCCTTGATAGCCGCCTCCACCTTGTCGTTCAGGGCGAGCTGGTCTTTCCTCAACAGGCTTATCAATCGTCTGCTTGATCGACAATCCGATCTTTCCATCCTTGTCCACGTTAATCACTTTGACCGTAACCTTATCATCCAGCTTTAAATGGTCATTAACGTCCTTCACATAATTGTCTGCAATCTCTGAGATGTGAACAAGACCGGTAACTCCTTCAGCAAGCTCGACGAATGCTCCAAAGTGAGTAATCCCTGTCACTCTTCCCTCTAACTTGGTGCCCACTTCAATTGCCATAAAGTAAAATGTTCCTCCCTTAAAATGTTGAAAACACTGGCTACGCCGATTATAACCGATGCGTAAATTGCGGTCAACAAGGCAAATGGCCTAACTGACTGCACCGATGCTAATGCGACCTCGAAACGTTCAGCTGCGTCTCTCCTGTTTTGGTATAATGGAAATCCCTGCGAATGATCTGGCCCAGATATTCATCATCATGAAGACGATCTATTTCTTTCTTTAGCCCCTCATTCATTGTATTCGCTTCGGCGAGTTTTTGTTCCATATCCGTCACCGCTGCGCTCTTGGCATGCAGCTTGGCGATCTGGCTGTAGATCGTTACACCCGCCCAGCTCATGAAGCATAGTACAAGGATCATTAAAAAACGAAGTCTGCGTTTCGAACCGCTGCTGTTGCTGCGCTTATTCGTTGATACGGTCGCTTGAGCCTGCATGAAAGGGAATGCCTCCTACTTTGAGAATAACCTGCGAAAAATAGCCTTCGTCTTATCCCACAATCGCTTGAGCCACGCGGGAATTACGAACCATTTGCGCACAGGCCGAGTCATCCAGAGGAACAATCTCCACATAGGATAGAGCAATTGTAGCACAATTTTATACAGGAAAATAGCTACAGCTGCCAAAAATCCTAAAATTATCAGAACAAGCTTGTACAACGCGATAATGGGCTTAATCAAAAGTATCTCTACGGTTCGATATAGGAATCGGTACAGCGCGATTACCGTTTTGATCAGCAGCAAGGTCAGACGAATCACCCAAGTGCTGAGAAATGCAAAATAGAAGCAGATGCCGATCCCCATGCCCAGAAATACGAAAATGCGGATTTGTCCGTCATTGCTGTGCATAAGCAAACGAAATACAAGGATTGTCGCCACAATCCAATACAAGCCATCCGTAATCGGGATGCTCCATCGCGGCAGCCGCAGCTTACCGGAGAGTACGCGCAGCACATCGTACATTGTGCCCATTGCAGCGCCGCTAAGGAACATCATAAGCAGCGTGTAGAACTGAACGTGAAGTGTCACTTGAATAACTTACCTAGAAAACCCTTGGATTTCTCCTGGGAGTTCCCATCTACGTAAGATAGATCGCTAACAACACCTTCAATGGCGACTAATCCTTGCTCCAAGCTTAAATTCTTGATGTGCAAATTCTGGCCCTTGATCATCAGATAGCCCAGCTCTGTCTCCAGGAGAAACTCTTCACTGTCAAAGCTCTCTACGTTCAAAACTCCGGAAATCTCCAAGAGCTTGCGGTTTAGCATTTTGATTTCCTGCCGCTTGTTTTTCACGGGATCAATCATGGCCTGTACCCCTCCTTCATCTACCTCTACGATATGGGAGGATGTCCGCATTTAGAACTGTAAAATGATCAAGGCAGTAAAAAAGAGACTAACGAATTAGTCTCTTGGGTCGCTTTATTCAGAGGAATACGCTTCTTCCTTCAGTAATGTGTACATCTTCGCAGCGTCTTCCTTACGTGTCGATTCAGCTAGCGCCTCCACCCGGACGGTTACTTTCTTTTGTCCGAATTGAATCGCGAGTTCATCGCCAACCTTCACCGTCGTACTCGGCTTCGCATCTCTCCCGTTAATCCAGACGCGCCCTTGTTCGGACACATCCTTAGCGACGGTACGCCGCTTGATCAAACGGGATACTTTGAGAAACTTATCGAGACGCATTATTTTACCGCTTCTTTAAGCTTGTTGCCCGCTTTGAAAGCTGGAACGTTGGATTCAGGAATCGTAATCGTGTTGCCTGTTTGCGGGTTGCGACCTGTGCGGCCGGAACGCTTACGAGTTTCAAATGTGCCGAAACCGATCAATTGTACTTTATCTCCTGTGGAAAGTGCGTCCGTAACTTCACCTAAAAATCCGTTCAGTACGGTTTCTACGTCTTTCTTAGTTAATCCGCTTTTTTCAGCGATATTGTTGATCAAATCTGTTTTGTTCATTGGGTTTCTTTACCTCCTAAAGTGTTTAACGATCACGTCTACTATGTACCATATCGGTTACATCCATATTCAACCTGACACAAAAGTAGATATTCTGCTTTTTTCGTCAAAATCCTTCTCTCACGTATCAAGTTTTGTAACTTTTTTTGCTTCCTGCCAGTAATTTTCCATCTCTGATAAATCAGTTTGCTCAAAAGACTTCCCTCTTAAACGTAACTGTTCTTCGATGTAAGAAAATCGTTTCACGAATTTCCGGTTCGTTTGTGCAATGGCCTCTTCCGGGTCCACCTTTAAGAATCGGGCCAAGTTCACGATGGAGAAAAGCAGGTCACCCAGCTCTTCCAGCTTCTCGCGCGCAGCGCTGCTCTCTTGACTCACCATAGCCTGGCGCAGCTCTTGCAGCTCCTCTTCGACTTTGGCAAGAACCTCGTGCGCTTCCGACCAGTCGAAGCCGACTGTCGCCGCCTTCTTTTGCAGCTTCAACGCCTTCATCAGCCCGGGCAGCTCGCGCGGCACCCCATCCAGCACGGATTGCTGCGAGACGTCGATGCCTTTTTTCCGCTTTTCTTCGACTTTAATTGCGTTCCAGTTCATGAGCGCCTCGTCCGCATCCTCTGCTTTATTGCTGCCAAAGACATGCGGATGTCGGCGAATCAGCTTTTCATTCAGCGTTGCAATGACGTCATACACGGTAAAGGTGCCGATCTCCTCCTCCATCTGCGCATGAAGCATGACCTGCAGCAGCAAGTCGCCCAGCTCCTCGCACATATGGTCCGGATCGTCCTCATCGATCGTTTCCAGCACCTCATAGGCTTCTTCGATCAAATTTTTGCGAAGGCTGGCATGGGTCTGTTCACGGTCCCAAGGGCATCCTTCCGGACTACGCAAAATCTGGACAATCTCGTGCAGGCGTCCAAAGGAGCGGCCGTGCACAGAATCCTCCTCGGAGCGAGGGACCCATACCAGCGACAGATTGCCGTAACCTTTGAGGTGATCCAGCTCATGAAGCTCCACTTCGACAATTTCCTCTTGCCCGCTAACACCAAGCGAGTGCCCTACCACAACATGATGATCGTCCGGATACACATCCATGAGGGTGAGCTTTACATCCGAGGCAGTCAGCGTATCGTACACCTGACCGATTACCGTGTGCAAATGAGGGTTGAGGCTGTACCGGTTCAAGCGGGTAGCATCCAACAGCTGAAAGCCTTCAATCGGATCGAAGCCAAACCGTAAAAAGGCTTGATCCAAAAAGCTCTCCCCGCCAAGCAGATTGAGCGAAATCCCTTGCTTACCGCAGCGTTCTTTCAACAGCTGGACCGTATATTCCGCCACCATCGGATGGCCCGGAACAGCGTAGATGATTTCTTCAGACTGCTCTCCGGCAGCCGCAAGTAACTGGTCCGCAATGGATTCGTAGACTTGTTCGAACGTTCCGTGTGCCGTGTAGGTGCTGTCGAAGGTTTGAAAAGGAATCTGATTAGCCGTAAGTAAGCTGACCATTGGATGATCTATCGTGCGTAAAAAAAGGCGCGCTTGTCCGCTGCTAACGGACTGCAGCTTTTTCCAAACGCCCAGTGTGAGTTGATCTTCATCACCGGTTCCGAGGCCGACGATGGTAATGGGGGCACAGGTTTGAGACATGGGTGGGACACCTCCTGATTGGATGGGTACTATTTATTTTGTGGTTCTGAGAAGTCTCGTTATGTAAGGATTACATGACTGTGCTCTCGGTCTGGTGTGCAATCGAACAAAGAAGCTGAAGGGTGGAGTGACTGGTTCAAGGGCCGGCTGCTTGCTCGCTGACCTTAGCCCACTCCTGACAGGTCGGCTCGGTCTCTTCCTTTCTCCCGGTCTTCAAGGGCATAATGCCTGGCTGGGAGCGGACTGCTTGCTCGCTGACCTCGAGCGGCCCCGAGGCCGCGCTACCGCCCGCTTCGCGCAGGCGGCAGCAGCTTCTCCAGGACCGGCGCCAGCTTCCGGTCCAGCTCCGGCATCAGCCGCAGCTCCTCGCGGCTGATGCTGCCGCTGCGCAGCAGCGCGAGCCCGTAGACGGCCGCGCCGCCGGCTACGCCAATTAAGGCGATGGCGCTCCAGCCCCATCGCTCCGGCACATGCCAAGCCGCAATTGCCGGCTTGGCCAAGAGCTGCAGCGCTGCGAGCCAGACGCCCATGAGGACCACGGCCACCGTGGGCCTCCATGGCGTACTGGCGCAGCGGGAAGCGCGCCCCGGTGCAGCGGACGAGCTGCACCAGGTTCAGCCCCGCGGCAGCGGCATAGGCGATCACCGCGCTGAGCGCGGCGCCGTCGATGCCCCAGCGGGGCAGCAGCCACACATTGCCGAGCGCCTTGAGCGCTGTGGCAATGAGCAGCGCCTTCGCCGGCGTGCGGATCGCACCGGCGCCCTGGAGAACGCTGGCTGTGACAGCGTTCAGCGTACTGAACAAGGCTGTGAATGCCAGCACAGCCATTGTCCAGCTCGCATCGCTGCTGGCATACAGCATGATGTTGATCGGTACGGCCGCGAAGGCGAGGCCGAAAGAAGCTCCCAGTCCGATGAGCCATGCTAACCGGACTGCCATTTCCGCACGCTGCCGAACAAGTAGATGCTCACCCTGCACCTTGGCCGCAGCTATAGCAGGTACCAGGATCGCGGACATAGAGGAGGCGATCATCACAACGAGCTGAACCAAAGGCAGGCCCCTGTTGTACAGACCGAACTGCCTCATCGCTTCCGCCTCGTTCGAGACAGCTGCAGCAAGCAGCCGAGGCATGGTGAATGTATCTACTAGATTCAGGATCGGCACTACGATCGCTCCCATACAAATGGGAATCGCATAAACTGCGATACGCTTCGCCCAGTATAGATATCCCCGCTGTACGACACCTTCCCCATAGCGAGCTTGCTCGCCATCCGATGCTGGAGATCCCTCTCTATTCTGAGACGCAGCCATCGAGCTCACGCCGCCTTGAAGCGCCCCATATCTCCGCTCCCTGCGCCAATAGACAAGCATCACGGTTAGCCCTGCCACAGCACCTGTCACTGAGCCAAAGGTTGCTCCAGCCGCAATCCATTCTTCATTCAGCGCGATAGACATACAATAAAGCAGCAGCGCAACCATTGTAATCACACGTATCAGCTGCTCCATCACTTGCGACACGGCGGTTGGCATCATATTCTGATACCCCTGGAAGTATCCTCGCAGCACCGCCATAACAGGCGACACTAACAGCGCATAAGAAATACTCCGAATTGCCTTCTCCGTCTGGGATATGCCAATCCAGGCGGCGATGGTTCCCGCTCCTGTATAAAGCAAAATAAAGAGGATAACTCCGGTCCCTGAAAGCAGGAGAGATGACACGGCCACAATTCGTATCGTTCCCTGTACATCCCCTTTGGCGGCCTGTTCGGCAACAAATTTGGATACGGCCACAGGAAAACCAGCCGTTGCTGCAAATAAAATGAGAATATACAGCGGATAGACCGCGTTATAGATCCCGAAAACAGTGTCACCTGCTACATTTTGCAGCGGAATCTTCTGCAAAGTTCCTAACAGCTTAGACACAATCGTGGCCAGCCCGAGTACGGCAGCCCCTTTCAAAAGCTTGGCGCCGGATGGCTTGGCCTCGGAGGAATGCGGCCTCCCGCCTTCACCGTCCGCCGTTCTTACCTTATCGCTCAACCTGACTCCTCCCCGGCTGATAAGGATGTTTAAGGAGTATTATAGCGAAATCCGCCGCGAACGACAAAAAAAGCTTCCTTATACGAAGAATTACATCTCGGTAAGGAAGCTTCATGATTATTTATTTAGCTGGGTGTTCCCCTTACTGCTCCATTTGCTTAGCCAAGAAGCCGGCCGCAGTCTCTACCATTTTCATTTCCATCTGACCCATCTTCACGCTCTCATCCTTGCTGATCAGGATCACCGATCCGATCGGATCTCCTCCTGCCACGATAGGAGCAGCCACATAGGAGGTGTACGTCTCGCTGGCATCTTTAATAATTTCATACTGCCCGCCGGCGCTTTCCAAGACTGCTTTACGGTTCTCCATACAGGCTTCCACAACGGAACCGATAGCCTTTTCCAGATAATCCTTCTTGGAGCCTCCGGCCATAGCAATGATGGAATCTCTGTCCGATATCATCGCTACATGGTTGGTGCTTTCGAACAAAGACTCGGCGTATTCTTTAGCAAAATCGCCAAGCTCGCCGATTGGCGAATATTTCTTAAGAATGACCTCACCGTCACGGTCTACGAAAATCTCAAGCGGATCCCCTTCGCGTATGCGAAGTGTACGGCGTATTTCCTTAGGAATCACGACTCTCCCTAAATCATCTATCCGACGGACAATTCCAGTTGCTTTCATACCTCTAGATGCCTCACTTTCCTCTGAAGAATTAGATACGACTGGAGCAAGAAATCTTGTGTATTCTAGATTTGGAGGGAATTCGAATTCTATCCATAGTATTCTTCTCCACCCAATTTATTATGCAGACGCTTCACTAACTCGCTTGCTTTGGCGGCTAACCCAATATGTAGCTTCGCATGCTGCTGTAGTTATCTTGTCCAAATCTAACAAAAACAAACAGGATGCCCCAAATGGGGCATCCTGGAATTGTTACTTCGCCGCAGGCGTTTCGCTTGCAGCCGGACTTGCATCCGCCGCAGGGCTTGCAGCCGGAGCAGGTGTAGGCTGAGGCAGATTGTTCGATTCAATCATACCCGGGATTTCTTTCTCCGCGTAATCCGACAACGTTTTCTCGGCTAATTGGGACTTAATTTGCGTTTTTAGCGTATCGTCCAGAGGCTTGGTGCTTCTGGATTCAACTTTCATGATGTGGTAGCCAAAGTCGGATTCCACCGGGTCGCTGATTTTGTTCAAAGGCAGAGTGATAGCCGCTTCTTTAAACTGTGGCACCCATTGGTTCACGTCCGCATCTTTGTACGTACCGCCGTTATCCTTGGAGCCTGGGTCATCGGAATATTCTTTAGCTAAAGCGGCAAAGTCTCCGCCTTTATCCAGCTTGTCCTTTACTTCTTTGGCTCTAGCCAAAGCTTCGTCTTTGGTGCGGAGATCCTTTTGTGTAGCGGCATCCTTCAAGCTAATCAGGATGTGACTAACTGTCGCGATATCAAAGGTGTGCTGTGCAGCCTGCTCATTGTAGGAATCTTGAACTTGCTGGTCTGTAACCTTAGCTTCCATCGTGCCAAGCGTGTAGAAGCTCATTTTCATCAAGGACTCGATGTCCTTCAATTCGACGTTATTGTCTTTGAGCTGCTTGTCCATTCCGCCTTCCATTTTGCCGAAGTAGTCTTGAATGGATTTCATTTGGTCTGCAACCTGTTTGTCGGCATCGGCTTTGATTTTATCATCAGCCTGTGCAGATACGACACGGAATGTGACCATTTGCTTCAACATGTCCTGCTGGAAGGCAGGGTCACTCATAAATTGGGCCAATTGCGGGCTGAACATTTTGTTCACATTGATAAAAGCATCGAACTCGCCGCGGGTAATCTTACCTCCGTCCTTGTACGTTGCGATGACATCGGTAGCATTGCCAGTAGCTGCTGCTGAAGCAGCAGGAGAGGCTGCAGAAGAGGCTGCAGGAGAAGCTTCTGCATCCTCTCCCTCTTTTTTCTTGCCACATGCGCTTAGAACGGAAACTGCGAGAAGCAGCGCCACCATTGTCAGCAATATTTTCTTTGAATAGAACCACGATTGAATAGGTTTATTTGGCGACATCTTGTAATTCTCCCTTCGTTTTCAAAACCTCCTTGTATTCTACCAAGAAGTTTTCCACCAATTTGATGGATTCATCCGGTTTAAGCCCCTTGCAGCGGACAAGGATGTGAATCTGCGGCCCCGCTACAAGCTTGATACGGCCTTCAAATCGGTTAGACAGAGAGAATAGCTTCTGCCCGTCGAGCTTGTCGTTCTGATCGGCATGTACCTTGATCTGGTAATCGTCCCCTTTTTGGCTGATCGTTTCAATCCGGTACTCCGAACCGTATACTTTCAAACGAGCCACGGCAAGCAAATTGGAAACAGCCTGCGGAAGATCTCCAAAACGGTCGACGAGCTCGTCTTGCAGATCCGCAGCTTCCTCCAGTGTGCGAATGGCAGCCACTTTCTTATAAATCTCAATCTTCTGCATACTGTCATAGATGTAATCGGAGGGCAGATAAGCATCGAGCTGGATGTCGATTTGCGTAATCCAATCCTGCTGCGGAGCAGCCTCCTCACCTTCCATCTCCTGCTTCCGCTTAGCGATTTCTTCCGCCAGCATCTGCGAGTACAAGTCAAAGCCTACGGACGCAATAAAACCGTGCTGCTCGGCTCCGAGCAAATTACCCGCGCCTCGAATAGACAAATCCCTCATCGCAATTTTAAAGCCTGAGCCAAGTTCTGTAAACTCTTTGATAGCCTGTAGACGCTTTTCCGCCACTTCCGTCAGCACTTTATCCCGCTGATAGGTGAAATACGCATAGGCTATGCGATTGGATCGTCCGACACGCCCTCTCAGCTGATAGAGCTGAGACAAGCCCATTTTATCCGCATCGTGAACGATCAGGGTATTTACATTCGGGATGTCGACCCCCGTCTCAATGATGCTCGTACTGACAAGCACGTCGTATTCACCGTCGAGGAAGTCCAGAATCGTTTTCTCCAGCTCCTGCTCGCCCATCTGACCGTGAGCCACGGTAACCCGTGCGTCGGGTACCATCATCGATATCTGATCGGCCATTTGAGTGATCCCCTGTACACGGTTATACAGGAAGTACACCTGTCCTTCGCGGGCAAGCTCGCGTTCAATGGCTTCACGGACTAGCGACGGACCGTATTCAACCACGTAGGTCTGCACGGGAAAACGATTCTCCGGCGGCGTTTCAATGACCGACAAATCGCGTACGCCCAGCATCGACATATGCAGCGTTCTTGGGATCGGCGTGGCTGTGAGAGTGAGTACATCCACATTGGTCTTCAGCCGCTTCAACTTCTCCTTGTGGGATACGCCAAAACGCTGCTCCTCGTCCACAATCAGCAGTCCAAGATCTTTGAATTGGACATCCTGCGACAAAAGTCTATGCGTACCGATGACGACGTCAACCGTCCCCTTCTTGACGCCCTTCATCACTTCCGACTGTTCCTTCTTAGAGCGGAAACGACTCAACACTTGAACATTGAACGGGTAGCCGGAAAAGCGTTCGCGGAACGTTTCATAATGCTGCTGCGCCAGAATCGTAGTAGGCACAAGAACGGCCACCTGCTTGCCATCTATCGCAGCTTTAAAGGCCGCACGCACGGCAACCTCGGTTTTCCCGTAGCCGACGTCTCCACACAATAGGCGATCCATCGGACGCGACTTCTCCATGTCCTTCTTGATTTCCTCAATGGCCCTCAACTGGTCGCGCGTCTCGTCATAAGGAAACATCGCTTCAAATTCATTCTGATAAGCGCTGTCTGCGCTAAAGCCATAACCGGGCGTTGCTTGACGTTCCGCATACAGTTTGATCAGATCATCAGCGATATCCTTTACGGAAGCGCGCACCTTGTTCTTGACTCGCGCCCAATCCGCACCGCCCAGCTTATAAACCTTAGGCTCTTTCTCTTCCGAGCCGACATACTTCTGGATAAGATCGATTTGGTCGATAGGAACGGACAGTTTATCTCCGCCTGCATACATGATGTGAAGATAATCTTTATGAATGCCCCCGACCTCAAGCGTTCCTATCCCAACGTATTTCCCAATTCCGTGGTTCACGTGAACGACGTAATCGCCGAGCTTCAGCTCTTGGTAGCTCTTGATACGTTCGGCATTCTCAATCTTCTTCTCGACCTTGCGCGCCTTACGCTGCTTCTGGGTGAAAATCTCGCCTTCCGTAATGACAACCACATGAAGGGACGGCATTTCGAATCCCGTCTGTAAGTTCCCATCTACAATTTCAGGCTCATCGATCTGGTAATCCTCGAACACACGTCTCACGCGCTCCGACCGCTCTTCGCCGTTAGCCAGCAAGACCACTTTGCTGCCGTTTTTCTTCCATCGCTCCATCTCCGACTTGAGGAGATTCATCTGGCCATGAAAATTCTGCATAACCCGGCATACAAAGTTAACGATGTTCTGCGGTTGAACGCCCGCCACCTGCCTGAGAAAGAGAGACGTATAGATCGTTGGAAACGGTCTGCGGTGCAGCAGCGATTCGTAGGATTTAGACAGCACAAAAGCCGGCAAGCTCTTCCCCTCTTGGAGTGCATGCATCATCCATTCCGCTTCATCCCGCTCCAACTGCTTGGCTGTCTCGAGCAGACGCGCAGGCTCGTCGATGATGAGCACCGAATCCTTGGGCATGAAGTCCATGAGGGTCTGTCTTTCCGTATATAATAACGAAATATATTTATAAATACCCGGGAACATTTGCCCCTCGCGGAGCAGTTCAATGTCATGCCCGATTCCTTCCAGCAAATTATCTTTACTGGTTCGGTCCGTCATCTTCTCGAGCTGAGCCTGAAGTAACTCGTAGGCATGCTGCGCAGCGGATTGTAACCGCTTTCTATCCGCTTGAATCTCCCGACACGGAGGTATCGTTATCGCCTCTAATTTATCAATGGAACGCTGGTCGTTCACATCGAACGTGCGAATAGAATCCACATCCACGTCAAACAGTTCAATACGAATTGCATGCTCTGTAGTCAGCGGATACAAATCCAATATGCCTCCGCGAACACTCATCTCGCCTTTGGATTCCACTCGTTCCACTCGTTCATATCCGAGCCCTGTCAGACGTCCCAGCAAGTCATCCAAATGAATGGTATCCCCGACTTTCACCGTAATGCGGGATTCCTCGAACACTTGCTTAACCGGCAGCAATCTTCTTACACCGGCGTATGGCGCTATGACCACACCGCGATAGCCTGACGCCAAACGAGTCAGCACATCAATCCGTTGGGCCAGCATTTCCGGACTAGCGGCAGCCTCTTCCGTAGCCATTAGCTCCTGAGACGGATAGAGCAGCACTTCCTCCTCGGACAAGCATTCCAGCAGATCTTCCAGTATCTTCTGAGCGGCAAACATGTTGTGGGTAATGATGAATAGCGGACGCTGCAATTCTCGCGCCAAAGCGGCAATCATCACTTGTCGAGAGGAGCCGGTTAGCCCGGCGACGAGCTGCTCTTTCATCTCGGAGCGGACACCTGACATAATAGTTTGAAAATCGGCATCCGCAGAAAAAGCCTGTAATAAAGCTTGCAAACAATGACACTCCTCTCACAAAAAGAAGCCTCGGCATACGTGCCTAGGCTATAGTTCCCGTTTTACACCATCTTACTGCAAAGGACTGGCTAACAGCGACAGCTCCGGATTCGCTTCAAGCGCTTCACGGCAATAGTCGCAAACAACCTTGACAGTAACATCTCCATCCGTGTTATACGATATTATATCTCTACGTTCTTCAGGGGTCAAGGAATGGAAGCCCAGCTGCTGCTCGGTAACGGAATGCTGATTAATTTCCCCTACGAAGGTAAGACAATGACGGCAAATATACTTAACTGACATATGTGTATGCCTCCTTATAATGGCCTATTACACCGAAAGACATCTGAATCTGCCGCAGCATACTTTCGGTTTACATCTTAGTATGACCATTAGCCGGAGAAATTAGCCAAATTTGCTGCATCCTTCTTCCTCTAAGTACCCTAATTATTTATTAAACTTTGCCATCGTCTTTTCAAACGAATTATCCAGACTGAACTCCATCGCTTCACAGGTCAGATCGAGAATCTGCTCCATGGAGCGCATTTCTTCTTTGCTGAAATTGGAGAGCACATAATCCGCTATATTGTAGCCTGGCGCAGGTCTGTTAACACCCATTCTAATACGGTTGAACGTCTGCGTCCCGCCATGTTGGATAATGGACTTGATCCCATTGTGCCCTCCGCTGCTGCCCTGATATCGCAAACGAATTTGGCCATAAGGCGTATCCATATCGTCATAAATGATGGTCACATCTTCAAGATCGGCCTTATAAAAATCAAGAAATGCACGCATCGACTCACCCGAGAGGTTCATGTAGGTCATCGGTTTAAGCAAGTATACCTTGGTGCCGTTGACATTGCCTTCTCCCAAAAGACCCTTGCACTTGCTTTGAAACGTGCGGATCCCCCATTTATCGGCAAAATGATCTATTGCCATAAAACCGATATTGTGTCGGTTAAGCTCATATTGTTTGCCGGGATTACCCAGCCCGATAAAACATTTCACGAAACCTTCCTCCTAATAAGAGCCTGTGAAGCAGGCAGCAAATTATTTTATAAACTAATACCGTGACAAACCTGCCTGAGGTTCTGTCTAATGTTATAGGTAAACGAAAGTAAACAAAAATAAATTGCAGGTGAACGAGCGCTATGTATGACAACGGTCAAACGCTTACACTGGATCGTCACTTTCAAGATCATGTAGATGCAACAGTTCCTGTCCAAGTATACTATCAAACCGATCATAAGGATATAGGCTTTGTTGAGGTCTACAATTCCCACTTTATCAAGGTGAATAATATTTTTTACAACCGAAGTTTGCATGTATTTATTTCCCGTCCGGGCTACTAGAGCCGGATGAGCTCAAAGATAAGTGACTTGGCCATTCCTTAAGGAGTGACAGCGTTTATCTATGTTGGTGAGGCAGGTGTATACAAGCTTATACCTGCTAAATCAACTCAAAAAAAGAGGATGCTTCCGCATTTCGCATGACGGAGACGCACCCTCTTTATCTTTTCGTCTAGACCGTTTGCTCTTCCTTCGCTTCTTCTGCAACGGTCTCCGATTGAGAAGCTTTGGTATCCTGCGATTCCGCCGGATCCTCCACTGCCGCAGTCTCCTTCTGAGGAGCAAGCAGCGTAACAATTAACTCATTCGAATCGGATTTGATCTCGATCTCGCCCGCAACGGTAATCTCGCTGACCAGGATGTTTTCACCCAGTCCCAAATGCGAGATATCGACCTTCACCGAGCTTGGAATATGCTGCGGCAAGCAGCGGATTTCCAATTCGTGCAGCTGAATTTGAACAATCCCGCCTTCCTTCGCTCCTTCCGCTTCGCCAACAATTTCAATAGGTACTACCGTCTTCACCGGCTCATCCATATTAATTTGGTGAAAATCGACATGCAGCAGCAAATTACGGTTGATTTTGTCACGTTGAACTTCCGAGATCATCACCGGCTGCTTGCCGCCGTCTGGAAGCTGCATCTCGATGATCGCATGCTGATTGGTGCGCATAAGAGCAAGCAGCTCTTTTTGGTCAATGGCCACAACAGTGCTTCCTACCTTCTTGCCATACACGACACCTGGAACTTTTCCTTGTGCACGAAGCTGCTTGATTTCGGATTTTGTTGCTTCTTGGCGTGACTCTGCGTTTAAAGTAAGTGCCATATAAAGAAAAACCTCCTAAGAGTGGGTTGAAACGCTAATCAGTAGCGTACCCAATCTTAGGAAGTTCCATCCCATTTACCCATATATTATTGGCCTGACTTCTTCGCTTTCATGCGTGCCTTGATTTTATCGGCATACCCAGGTTTGTTGGACTGTCTTTGACGCGCGATAGCCAGGTCTCCCTCTTCGACTTCGTGAGTAATCGTAGAGCCCGCTACCACATAAGCGCCTTTACCGATCTTGACAGGAGCAATCAGGTTTACATTGCTGCCTACAAAGGCATCATCACCGATCTCCGTCAAGCTCTTGTTAAAGCCGTCGTAATTAACTGTGATCGCACCGCAGCCGATATTGACATTTGTCCCTACGATCGCATCTCCTACGTAGCTCAAATGAGAGACTTTGGAGCCTTCGCCCAGTGTAGCGTTCTTAATCTCAACAAAATCGCCGATCTTAACGTGTTTGCCGATCTTCGCACCGGGTCTCAGATAAGCAAACGGCCCTACGCTTGCCTCGCTGTCTACGATCGCACTATCCAGAACGGACTGCTTAACTGCCACCGAATCTGAGATGGTAGAGTTAATGATTTCGGACTGCGGCCCGATCGTACAATCTTCACCGATTACCGTTGTTCCGCGCAAAATTGTCCCAGGTAAAATGACCGTATCTGCGCCGATCTTTACATCAGCTTCAATATACGTGTTGGTAGCATCGATGATGGTCACCCCGTTCAACATATGCTCCCTGTTAATTCGCTCACGCATATACCGCTCTGCTTCAGCGAGTGCTACCCGATCGTTAACGCCGATAGATTCGCTGCTGTCCTTCATGCAGTATCCCTGCACAAGCTGACCCAGTCCCGTCAAAATACCAATGACATCCGTCAAATAGTATTCCTGCTGAGCATTATCATTTTTTACCGATGCCAAAGCCTCGAACAAAAGACGGTTATCGAAACAATAAGTGCCTGTGTTAATTTCTTGTACGGCCGCTTCTTCCGGCTTGCAGTCCTTCTGTTCCACGATGCGTGCAACACGACCGTCCGCTCCGCGAATAATCCGTCCATAGCCGTGCGGGTCATCCAGCTTAGCCGTCAAGATCGTTGCTGCCGCGCCTGATTGCTTATGCAGCTCCATCGTGCTGCGCAGCGTACCTTCCGAAATGAGCGGCGTATCTCCACAAATGACGATCGTCGTGCCTTCCTCGGCACCAATCGCTTCCTTGGCTTGCAGGACGGCGTGTCCCGTGCCCAACTGCTCCGCTTGAAGCGCATATTCCGCTTGTTCGCCTAGATATCCCTTCACAGCCTCCGCGCCGTAACCTACAACAACTACTGTACGCTCCGCATCAACTGCCTTGAGCGTATCGATTACATGCCCTACCATAGGCTTGCCAGCCACCGGGTGAAGTACCTTGTACAGCTTAGACTTCATCCTCTTCCCTTGTCCGGCCGCCAAGACAATTGCCATCAATTTCAACGTATATCCAACTCCTTTAATTCTGCTGTCTGACTACTTCTTAAAAGCGATATGAATAGGTAATTGCCATCTATATAAATAAAATATATGATAAATTCATTTCTCAATATAGCTTACTTTCCAAAAAAAGAAAAGAGAGCCCACGCAGGGGCTCTCCAGATGCTTCGTTCATTACGCGCCTTCTTCGATTACTTCCTCTTCGGCTGCTGCGCGGTCGTATTCAGCCAATACTGCGGCTTGAATTTTCTCGCGAGTTGTTGAAGAAATGGGATGAGCGATGTCGCGGAACTCCCCATCTGGAGTTCGTTTGCTTGGCATTGCCACGAACATACCGTTGTTGCCGTCAATCACGCGAATATCGTGAACGACGAACTCGTTGTCGATGGTAATGGAAGCAATCGCCTTCATTCTCCCCTCGGAGTTTACCCGGCGGAGTCTAACATCTGTAATTTGCACTGTGTTCACCACCTTTTTCCATCGCTAGGACTTGGGTGTATAATTCCACATTTTAGTGCAAATTCCTTCTTCTTTTTTTGAAAAATTGAATTATTTTATATATTCTTAATGTTTCACTCAAATTTCGACAGGAATACCAACAATTAACTCGATTTCGACAAAAACATCTCTCGGCAATCTCGCCACTTCGACAGTCGAACGAGCAGGTTTATGGTCGCCAAAATACGAAGCGTAAATCTCATTCAGTTCAGCGAATTGATTCATATCCTTCAAGAACACCGTTGCCTTCACGACGTGAGAGAAATCAGTACCCGCCGCCTCCAAAACTCCTTTTAAATTGACAAATACTTGGTGTGCCTGTTCTTTGATTCCTCCAGAAACGATTTGCCCATCCAAGCCGAGTGGAATTTGTCCGGAAGTAAACAGCAGATTGCCGAATTTGACGGCTTGCGAATAAGGGCCGATTGCAGCTGGCGCTGAAGATGTCGCAATGTATTCCATGTATTAAGCATCTCCTTTGATCTCGTCAAAATAATTGCCCGGTTCGACGGTGATTTGCTTCGTCTTTGTATCAATCCCGTACATACGCGCAAGAGAAACATATTGGTCTACCAAATGTTCTTCCACTTCACAGGACTCCATAAACACACCTACGCCCTGCACAGAAGCTTTAAATTCACTGAGCAGGTCCATCATACCGTGAATCGTACCGCCTACATGCATGAAGTCATCGATGATCAGTACCTTGGATTCTTCCTTAAGCGCTCTCCTTGCCAGCGACATGGTCTGAATCCGCTTGTTGGAGCCGGACACATAGTTAATGCTAACTGCAGAGCCCTCTGTGACCTTGCTGTCTCTTCGCACGACCACGACCGGCAGATTCATGTAAGTGGCCGTTGCATAAGCGAGAGGAATGCCTTTCGTCTCAACCGTCATGATAACGTCCAGATCACGTCCCGCAAAAGCCGATGCAAAGGTCTTGCCAATCTCATTCAAGTAATGCGGCTGCCCCATAATATCGGACATGTACAGATAACCGCCCGGTAAAATGCGCTCCGGCTGCTGAAGCTGCAAGCAAAGATTTTGTATAAAACGCAGCGATGCTTCCCTCGGCATCTTCGGCGTAAACTTCACCCCCACCGGCTGCCCCGGCTAGTGTATGCAGTTCACCAAGTCCTTCGTCTTCAAAAACTTCCTTTATAATGGCCAAATCTTCACTGATCGATGATTTAGCTGAGTTATAACGCTCGGCAAAAGTTGTTAGAGGAATTAATGAATGGGGGCGGAATAGCAAGTATTGCGTCATTTCCACCAGCCTGGCACTCCGTTTTAACTTTTTCATCGCCCTACCCCCCTAAATCCGAATAATATAATGAAAATATACCATTTATATACGTATTTATTCAAGTTGAACGTGAAAATTATATTAACACAAAGTTTACATAAACTTAACATTCCCTTTTATTAGATAAACCCTTAATACGATATATGCCCAAGAGATTTATAAAAAATATAAGCCGAATTATGGAGTGAAACTTATAAATTCTTATATTCAAAAAAAAGCCCGCCTCTCCCTTAGGAGAAACGAGCTCACCACTAAGAATTATCAATCCTCATCTGCTTCTAGCTGTCTATTCGGAGCCACCTGGCGTCCTACACCTGAAGGAGAGAGCGCCGGACGACTGGTCAAATTTTTAATAATCTCTTCGACATCAATGCCGGAGACGCTTTTGAGCATCTCAGGAGCTGTCGACATGAGCTGTGTGACGTAATTGCTGACACGGGCAGCACCTTCGCCATTTCCAGTATCCACGACGGTCAGCTTATCAATGGAGCTAAGCGGCTCCGCAATTTTACCAGCAAGCTCCGGAAGCATCTTCACGATAATATCGAGAATGGCTGCTTCACCGAACTTCTGGAAAGCTTCAGCCAGCTTCTCTTTCGCTTCTGCTTCTGCAAGTCCGCGCAAACGGATAACTTCCGCTTCTGCGGAGCCTTTCGCGCGCTCCGCGTCAGCAATGGCCAGACCTTCGAGCCTGCGCTGCTCCGCATTGGCTTTCGCTTCGGCCTCGATCGTGTACTGCCGTGCATCGGCTTCGCGCATCCTTTTGGCCTTATCCGCTTCTGCGGCCTGTTCGACAGCATAGCGGTCCGCGTCAGCTTTCTTCTTCACTTCGGCATCGTACTGCTTCTGGCGGACTTGAATTTCCTTCTCTTGCAGGTCAATCTCACGTTCCTTACGCACGAGTTCAACCTTCATCTGTTCTTCCACCATCGTCTGCTTGGCCCGAGCCTCTTGAATATGATAAGCCTGGTCCGCTTCCGCTTTTGCAGTATCCTGCTCCTTCTTAAAAGCCGCAATCTTCAGTTCCTTTTCCTTACCGGCTTCTGCGATGTTAGTATCTCTCAGAAGCTCCGCCTTTTGCCCTTCCTCTTCCGCACGCGCCTTCTGTATTCGTGAATCTCGCACAGCCTCCGCTTCCGCGATATCCGCATCCCGTTTTACAGCGGCAATACGAGGCTTACCTAGGGCATCCAAATAGCCGTGCTTATCGCGCACATCTTTAATCGTAAAAGATACGATTTGGAGACCCATCTTTTTCAAATCCCGAGCCGCCACCCCCTGCACCTCCTGGGCGAAGCGGTCGCGGTTACGGTAGACCTCCTCTACGGTCATGGAGCCGAGAATAGCCCGAAGATGTCCTTCCAGCACCTCTTGCGCCTCGCCTTTCAGCGACTCAATGGGCTTGCCCATGAACTGCTCAGCTGCAGTTGCTACATCTTCGACACTTCCGCCGATCTTGATAATCGCAACACCGTCGGCAATAACAGGAACACCTTGCTCGGTATACACCTCCGGTGTCGTTACATCCAGCTTATGGGATAATAAAGATAAGAACTCCGACTGCTGAAATATAGGCCATATAAAGGCTCCGCCACCGCGGACGATCTTGATTTTACTGCCTGATTCATCCGTGGAAATATTTTTATTTCCCAGGAAAGTCCCCGTTACGATCATCGCTTGCTCCGGACCTACGGTTTTGTAACGCGCCCAGAACGCAAGCCCCAATACGATAATAACTCCAATAACAAGAACGGGCACTGTCAAATAATCCGGCATCATTCATCACTCCTTCTTCAATTTAATTGCAGACTGGACACATAGAGTGCGTCATTCTTGACGTCCACGACAACGATTTTGGAGCCCGCGGGAATCTCAACCCGCTCAAAGCTGACCGCTGTATGCTGAGTGTTACCCGCTCCAACCCGGATCATTACCTCACCATACCCCTTTGCCGGAATCGGCACGGTCACTTCTCCAATCTTGCCGCTCAGCTGATGGATGGAGTAGCCGGTGGAGTTCTCACTGTTCTCCATAGGACGGACATACAAGAAAAAAACAAGAACAGCAATCAGAAGTGCCGCTAACAGCGATAATAAGAGGACGAACCATGAACCCGCTGCCGTATATTTCCCAAGCAATATTCCCGCTCCGCCAAAACCGGTTATAGCACTGGCTAGCACCATCGGCTTAAGTACATCCAGAGATAGAAAATCGAATATCCCATCCAATGCATGACTGATGACATCACCCAAAATAACACTAACAATCGCAAACAATACGCCTCCGGCCAAACAGCTCCAATATAACTCGGTCATAGCAGCCCGCCCTCCTTATTCCAGTCTTCATGTCAATCTCTGGATAGAAAGTAATACGCATACAACTTCTATATGTTTCAAATCGGGGCTAATCTCCCGAAAAAATAAAAAAGCCCCATAAAGGAGCTTCAGTTTGCTGATAAACAAGGTTGCCTCACGAGCTATCAGTAGCTTTTCTCCGATCCCTGTTGACATTTTGTTATTTCATTGAAATAAACCCTTATATGGTAATAACAAAACTGTCAAAGGCGACCGCTACGCTTCTCCGAAAACTACTGATCTCTTCATTCCAGTTTATCAACTGTCTCAAGCTCCAAAGGAGCTTCTCGTCTAAACTATTTATGTCTAATCACTATGTCAACATTCTAACGGCATAGACGTCCTTGCAAAATCCACGCAGTCCGTTATAGATCCGAGGAATCTTCGCTTCCTTGGAGACAAGACCGAACACCGTAGGTCCGCTTCCGGACATCAACACCCCATCTGCACCAAGCCTCTGCATGCATTCCTTTAAGTGGCGCACCTCCGGATATAGCTCCAGCGTCACTTCTTCCAGCACATTACCTAGGCTTCGGCACAACTCATCGAACTGCTTATCTCGAATCGCTTGTAATACCGCGCTGGTAGAAGGGTGCTTCTTAATTCCCCGCGCGTTCAGCTTCCCGTAGATTTCTGATGTCGATACATTAATAGGAGGCTTGGCCAGTACGACCCAGCATTGCGGCGGAGAGCTAATCGGTTCAAGCTTCTCTCCTCTGCCCCTCGCTACCGCAGTTCCCCTGTTACACAAAAGGGAACATCGGAACCAAGCTCAGCACCTAGATTCTGCAGCTCCTCCATGGGAATGCCCAGCTTCCATAGCTTATTCAAACCACGCAATGTAGCAGCAGCGTCACTGCTTCCCCCAGCCAGTCCGGCGGCTACGGGAATTTTTTTATCCAAATGGATGTATACGCCTTGTTTCACATCGTAGCGGTCTTTGATGAGTCTAGCAGCCTGAAAAGCCAGGTTCTTCTCATCAAGCGGGATGTACCCCGCCTGTGACGAGATGATGATGGTATCCCGAGGCAATTCCTGCATTTCAATCCGATCCGCCAAATCCACCATGGTCATAACCATTTCTACTTCATGATATCCGTCTGGCCTTTTATGCAGGACGTCCAGAGACAAGTTGATTTTGGCCGGTGCTTTTTCAAAAATCTTCATCCGATCACCTTCTTTTGCTCGTTTGCCATTGAAACATTATATCAAAAGAGCAAAAGAAAAGCTAAAGCAAATGCTTTAGCTGAGAACGATGATAAAGTAGTTCAATCCTAGGTTTGATTTTGCCCTTGAGAAGAATGGGGAGGTATCGCTCCGTTATGCAGAAAGGCTGTACCTTGCGTCCCCATAGAAGAAACATAGCCATTCCCCGTATGCCCAGTTGGATACTGTCCGTGCATAGGCTGGTGCCCGTGCACTTGCGCCGTTTGCTGCTGACTGTATCCCTGCTGCCCTTGTACTTGCGCCGTTTGCTGCTGATTGTATCCCTGCTGCCCTTGTACTTGCGCCGTTTGCTGCTGATTGTATCCCTGCTGCCCTTGTACTTGCGCCGTTTGCTGCTGATTGTATCCCTGCTGCCCGTTAGGTGACATAGTGCTGAAAGCAGCCTGATGGTACGCTTGATTAGAGTAAGCGGGATAAGCTTGCTGTTGAGACTGGAGAACTGCTTGCTGTTGAGACGGTAAGCCAGCATGCTGCTGCTCATGGTTGGTTTGCTGGTATGCATTCGACACCGGCGTGTAGGTCTGAGCAGACTGTGCAGTAGCAGTTTGCGTGTAACCCTGTGCAGGCTGAGCAGTAAAAGTCTGTGCAGGCTGACTGGAAACATTCGAAACAGAGTTGCCTGGCGTATACTGCTTAGCTAGCGTTTCTTCGGCGATTTGAATCGCGCGCTTAACCATATTGCCAGCATCCTTTGTGCGGATGCCTTCCCAGCCTTCTTTTTGAACAACATCGTAAAACCCCAAATCTTTAGCTAATTCATATTTGAAACTCTCTGACATTACGCTTCTTCTGCGACTCATACGTTTCCCTCCTAAATACAAGAAAGTACGCATAGTGTGCGCAATCTGTACAAATCCATACAAGAAGCAAAAAAGCAGATCCGCCGGATCCGCTTATATTAAAACGCTTGTAAGCTAATGTTGAATGTACGTAATTCGGACTTGTCCGTCATCATTGCAAACGGTCACTTCCACGGACTCCGTTAGAATATCTGCGTAGCTGTAGGAGACCCGTTTAGATGCATTGGACTCTTCCAGCTTAACAATAAATACAGAAGGGTAGGTTTCTTCCAAAACACCAGATCGCTCAATGGTCTTTCGACGGCCACCATTTGCTCTCAACATGATCTTCTGCCCAACATGGGGCTCCAAACTGCGTTTAATTTCCAACAGCGCATTTTTTGCCATTGTCAACTACCACCTCTTTCTCTGTTGATTATAACCGATCGGGTTATATATGTCAAATTTGGGCCAAATATTATATCAGCATGACAAACGTACTGTCAATGGAATATCTGACTAAATTTCTTTATTTTACGTAGTATAGAGTCTCACTAAAGCTTACAAATTATACTTGCAATTTCCATTAAAATTCCAGAAAACAAAAAGAGCATCCAGAGAGAACGACCTTACTAGGAGGTCTTCCACCTGCACACTCTCTATTATACATTTATTCCCAGAAGCATTCATACAAGTATGCTTATTCCATATGCTGAATGCCGGGTATCCCCATTCGGTAGCTGCCCCTTGTTTCCACGCCTCCCAGCCCATCAAGCCCTGTGACCGTCAAATCGACAACATCCAGCATGGAGATCATTTCCTTAACGGAGGTGTAAGACAGTTTGGAAGCTATACATAAAGGATCCAGCGCATGGATCAGAATGCGTGCCGGTGAACTTGCAAAGTTCGCCCCTGCCCGAAGCAGAGCTTCAAAGTGTGATTGGCAAGCTCCAGCGACAATGATAAGCGAGTCTCGGTTGCGTTCATATTGCCTCGCTACCTGGACGGCATTGACAAAGTGCTGTGAGTTTTTATAGCTGCCCAAATTGTTCATATCCCCGATCTTCCGGTGCTTGAGAATACCGTCATGACCGGTAATCACGACGATGTCCGGTTTGATTTGCGGCAGGAGCCGATACAGGGCATCCGGCATCTGCGATTCCGGGATGTAGAACCCCTCAGCAGGGACCCTAAGCTCACCGTACAGCTGCATGCTCTTACGCAAATAAGCCGGGTCTCCATCTACGTGCAGAACTTTACCCGGCACTTCAAAGTAACTGGATCCGGCGGCGAGCTTATGTGATAGAGCCGACTGATTCTTGTCGTGCAGCTGCTGTCTTGCTTTCTCAATCCGTCGCAACGCTTCCAGCATTTGCGGCGTGGTTGATCGAGGATGATCGACCGAAGCCGCTGCATGGGATGCCGCCAAATCCGACAGCGGCGCATCCGCCATCAGCCGATAATCGACACCGCGTAGATCAGCCTTCAGCCGTTCAATGCGCTCAATCTTGAAGATGACGTCTCCGCCATAGGATTTACGGGTAACAAAGTCTCCTTGCCTCATCGCTCAAATCCCCTCCTAGGGCTATCCTATGGCGGGACTGGGCATTTGGTGCGGGTAAATTTGGCTATTTACAGCCGTACGCGCGGAGAGCCGACGTCAAGCGCGCGAATTCCTCCATACTGAGCGTCTCGCCGCGGCGCGAAGGCACAATGTTGATGCCGAGAAGAAGCCCTTCGAGCTCGGCCTTGGTTTCTTTGGTAAAGAACCGTGCAGCCAGGTTATTGTAAAGGGTCTTGCGCCGCTGGACGAAGGACGATTGGACGACTTCGAAGAAGAAGTCCGGGTCCTCTACGTCCACCGGCGGCGCCGTGCGCACACGCAGCCGGATCACGGCGGAATCGACGTTCGGCTGCGGAACGAAGACGGTGCGAGGCACGATCGTGACGAGCTCCGGCTCGCAGTAGAACTGTACGGCGATGCTCAGGCTGCCGTAGTCTTTGGAGCCGGGGGCGGCCGCCATGCGGTCGGCCACCTCTTTTTGAATCATCACGACGATATTCTCCAGCGGAAGCTTCTCTTCGAGAAGCTTCATGATGATCGGCGTCGTGATGTAATAGGGCAAGTTGGCGACGACGCTGACGGCGTCGACCTTGCCCTCGAAGTGCTGCCGGAACAGCTCCGGCAGGTCCAGCTTTAACACATCCCCATGCACGACTGAGGCATGGGGGTACGGCTCCAGCGTCTCTGCCAGAATGGGCAGCAGACGCTGATCAATTTCAACAGCAAGCACACGCTCTGCGAGCTTAGCCAGCTGCTGAGTCAACGCGCCGATACCGGGCCCAATCTCAAGCGCCCCCTTGCCGGGTCCGAGATCCGCAGCGGATACGATTTTATGGAGAATATTTTGATCGATCAGAAAATTTTGCCCTAGACTCTTTTTCAACACCAAATCATGCTTCTTTAAAATTTCCTTGGTTCTACTCGGCGTAGCGACATCCTCAGAAAGGATCCTATTGTTCGTATTCATGGATTACAACCCTCATTTATCTAATAGTTCTGCCGCCGCCTCAAACTCCTCACGAGTGATTTGAAACATGGCACAGCGTTTATAAAATTGCTTACCGTTACAGTACCCTATCCCCAGTTTCTTGCCTACCTCCAAGCGCCTTGAAGCCGCTTCAGGATGGACGATAAGACCCGCATCTATCAAATCTTCCCATGTCACCATGGAGACAGCAGCTTCATATTCTGTACGAAGATGGCTTAGTGCGTGGCGTATCGTCTCCGGGGAGGCATTCTCGACGCCAATATCCCCTTTGTACTCCGCCTGTTCTTGTGAAATAAAAGCATGCTTGCAGCCAGGAACCTTGGCAGCTACAATCTTGCGTATCCGTTCACCGGCATGATCGGGGTCCGTGAAGATAATGACACCCCTGCGCTCCTGCGCAAGCGCAATCCGTTTGAGCACAGCAGCTCCAATTGCGGAGCCTCCTGTTTCGATGGTGTCTGCTTGTACCGCACGCCGGATCGCAGCCGTATCATCCTTGCCCTCAACTACAATAACTTCCTTAATCATACAGCCGTTCCTTTCCCTACACGCACAAAAAGAAGAGGGAGCCCCTCTTCTTTCGCCGGCACAGCCGGATCATTCCTATTTATTTTCATTCTGCCCGTGCAGATATTTATTTACACCTAGATGTGCTAGTTCTCCGTTGGTTTCTTCGGTCCGATAATATAGACGGTAAACCCGCTTTTCGTCCCGAATCGATTGGCATGACTCTCATCGTCATAATACACGTCGATCATCTGCCCCTTCACGCCGCTGCCGATATCCTCAGCACGACGGAAGCCCACGCCCTCAATGTATACCCACCAGCCAAGCGGAACCACTTTGGGATCTACGGCAATCGTTCTGCCTTCCGTTACGGTAGTCCCTGTATAGGTCTTACCATAACCAGGGCTATCCTTGGATTTACCAGTAGATGCAACTCCCGCTGAATACGCAGTAAGCTTCACATTCTTGAGAATTTGCTTGTAACCGAATTTAACGCCATTCTTGGCTATTTCATCCACGCTCGGCGAAGAGGCCGATAAGACAACAACCGGATTCTTGGTTCCTATAGCGACAATTTTATTGACGCTTTCCGATTGGACTTGTTCATCGACAACCGCTTCGGAGACAAGAACGCCGTCTTCGAAGGTCTTCTCTTTCTTTTTCAACAGAACGCCCTCTTTACCTTCCTGGACGACCTGCTCCTTACCTTTCAAGATCGATGCATCATTCTTCTTTTCCGTATCGAATGCGATCGGCTCCGTCATTTCTTCGATTTCTTTTTTCACCCGAACGACTTTAATCTCATCGCCGGATGTCAGTGATGCGGTTGGTTCAGGGGTTACTTTATCGAGGTCTCCCAGTGCAATATGTAAATCCTGCAATGCACTTTCAACCGTTCTTGCAGTTGTGTAAACAGTGGTGGTCTTTCCATCAGCAGTCAACTGAATCGGTGAAGCATGCTCGATAACGAATTTCTCTCCGCCTTTGATTTTGGTATTCAGCGCAGCAGAAATTTCATCGTGCTCCCCTATCTTTATGGCTTGTTCATCCAGTAGGCGTTGCAGGACCCATTGCTTCGTGTGCACAACGGTTTCTTGTCCATTCACAACTACGGATACGCTCTTGGTAGCCGTACCGTACAACAACACCAAAAACATGAAAGTCATAGCGATTGAAATCAAACCCAAACTTAAGATCAAACGCAAGTTTTCATGCTTCCATCGCAGTGCCAAGGACATGCTGGATGATCGACTTACATGGGTCTCGGTTAAAGAGATGTTGCCCACTTCTTCGGTCCTCCTTCAAAGCCTCGCCGCCCGTGTGTTACGCATGATTATTAGACGCGACTAAGGTTATTTGTGTGATTTAACTTAACGTACCTCTTCCTCTCCAGCTCTACAGCGGAGTTCTCCCGACAACAGCACACAACGCGCTGCGCTGCCAACGGTAGTCCCACCCCCCTCGCTTTTCATCCTATGAGCATCCTGATGTAAATATCTCCAAAAAATGAAAAGACCAGCGGAAAGAGGACTCTTCCCGTGGTCTTGTATACATGTGTGTAGACATGACTAGACACGACAATCGTTACCTCTCTCGGTACGCTTACGAGGTTAGCTGACGGATTCGGACGTGAGAGTCGCCCTACCCTGCTCCTGCATCATGCAGTCACAATGGATTCACCCCTGATAATCATTCTGCTTGCAAATCAGCCTGTACGTAAACACTGACTTGCCGGCAGCGGTTCCCCCGTTCCCTTATATGGGACTCAGCGAATGGAAATTTGGCAAATTGGTTATTAAGTTATTATGAAAAGTATATTACGCTGTAAATCTCAACCTGTAAAGGGATAGTCGCCTGCTAAAAAGCGCGGAATTCAATAATTATAGACATTTTAAATAATAAATCACGGCTTTTAATACGTTTTTCTCTATATAACGCATCTTTACGCTTATTTTCACAAAATGAGCCTAGGAATTAGGCACGAAAAGCGAATTTGTTTATAATGGTGGTGGTTAAAACTGGGTGAAAAGTTCCAATAATTTGCTGAAAAGGAAGGCCATTCGATGAATCCCATTCTGCAACTTGAAGCCTTGTATGGAGGATATCTTCCAGGCAAGCCTGTTCTTCACGGACTTACTTTTTCGATTCGCCAGGGTGAAATGGTGGGTCTAATCGGCCTTAACGGGGCTGGTAAAAGCACGACCATTAAACACATCCTTGGACTGCTACAGCCGCAAAAAGGCGTTATTCGCATCAAAGGACTCACGCTGGACGAGCAATCCATCTCTTATCGCTCTTCTTATGCTTATGTACCCGAGAGTCCCGAGCTCTATGAGGAATTAACCATTGCCGAGCATCTGGAATTAACCGCAATGGCATATGGGCTGACACGCGAGCAGTATCAGGAGCGATCCCAGATCCTTCTAGAGGAATTCCGCATGACAGATAAGCTGAAAAGCTTCGCCCGACATTTGTCCAAGGGGATGAAGCAGAAGGTTATGATCATGAACGCTTTCTTGGTCGAACCAGACCTGTATATCATCGATGAGCCCTTTCTTGGCCTCGACCCGCTTGCGATACGCTCGCTGCTGGAATTAATGGTGAGGATGAAGCACAAAGGGGCCAGCTTCCTCATCTCATCGCACATTTTGTCTACCATTGAAAAATATTGCGACCACTTTGTCGTATTGCATCGAGGGCGCATGGCAGCTCATGGCGATATAGAAGGACTGCGAGCACAAACGGGCCTGGCGCAAGCGTCATTAGACGACATTTTCTATCACATTATCCAAGGTGATTCTTTATGAAGGACATGAGAATGAGTGTTGAGGATATATGGAGGCAGCGTTTTCACCTTTATATGAAAGAAACGATGGGCTATTGGCTATATGCCGCCCGCAGTAATTTTGTCGGCTTCATGTTATTTCTTGTCATTGTAGCTTCCTATTATTATGCAAAAACATTACAGCAGCTTCCGACAAATTATCCTTACCTCTGGATTGTGCTGCTGCTGCTCGTTCCTACACTATCGGCAAGTCCAATTCGTACACTTCTAAGAGATGCAGATAGAATGTTCTTACTGCGTATGGAAAGTCAGATGGGGAGCTATTTTCGACACTCGATTCTGTACAGCCTTGCCCTGCAAACTTTGTGGCTATTGGCCGCCATTGCAGCACTTTGGCCTCTGTATCACCACTGCGAGGGTACTGCTGCTCAGCCTTTCATTCTTATGCTGCTTCTGTTGATCGTCGTGAAGTTAGCACACCTGCTTGCCAGCTGGCATGAAAGCCGTATTGTCTACGCAAATCGCAGAAACGCTTTTATTCTTTTTCGCTGGGGCGGAAGCGTTGCTATTGTCATCCTTCAATTCCAAGTCCATTTGATGTGGGCCGGCTGTGCAGCCTTGCTGCTGCTTGGCATCTGGTTGATCTGTTTAAGAAGAACGTTACGCTACTATATAGGATGGGACTATCTGATCGCTAGAGAAAAGCAGCAGCAGGCACAATTGTATCTGTTTTTCAACTGGTTCATCCACGTCCCTCAGCTTCCTACGAAAATCTCGCGCCGCAGCTGGATTAGCGGAATTACCCGGATGCTGCCATTTCGACAGAATTCCGCATACTTGTATCTCTTTACAAAGACGCTGCTGCGCACCGAGCTATTCGGCATCATCTTACGTATGACCGGACTCGGCATTGTGATCTTATGCGCAGCCTCCAGTCCGTGGGCCCGAGCAATCGCTTTGATCATCATTGTGCTTGTGTCGATGATTCAGCTGACTGGCATTGAGCGTGCGCACCAATATACCTTTTGGCTGGACATGTACCCCTTAGATCGTATGAAAAAAGCAGGAGCTACAGCTTGGTTGATCTGGACTGTACTGCTCATCCAGACCTGTCTGCTGTCGATCCCGCTTCTGATCAGGTCTTCGGTTGTCTATGCGCTCCTCCCCGCTGCGGTGGTCATAATCATCACCTTCATCTGCGGAGTTGTACTGCGCCGAAAATTTCGTACCGCTCTACTTGAGCCCTAATAAACGAATTGCATTACCCGTTGTAATTTCAGCAAGTTCCTCCAAGCTTAGTCCGCGTATTTCCGCGGCTGTTTCGGCAACAAGCCGGACATAGGCCGATTCATTGCGCTTGCCGCGGAAAGGATGCGGAGTCAGATAGGGAGCATCCGTCTCAATGAGAAGACGATCGAGCGGAACCTGAGCCAGCACTTCCTTTGGCTGCTTCGCATTTTTGAAAGTAACGGGACCCCCGAATGAAATGTAAAAATTCATGTCCAGGCATTGCTTGGCCGTCTCCCAGCTGCCAGAGAAGCAATGCATGATCCCCCCACTTCCGCCGCCTTTTCCTCTTTTAAAATTTGAAGGATATCTTGATGCGCATCACGGTTATGTATGACAATCGGCATATGGAGCTTCCGCGCCAGCTGAATTTGCTCCCTGAACACTCGCTGCTGTACATCCTTAGGTGATGTATCCCAGTAGTAATCCAACCCGATCTCTCCGATCGCCACTACCTTCTCGTGCTTGCACAGTTCCTCTATCCATTCCAGATCGCCAGGCTTCATATCAATGGCATCTACAGGGTGCCACCCCACCGTCGAGTAGATAAAATCATAGCGTTCTGCTAGCTCAATGGACGTTGGAATCGTCTCTCGGTTGAAGCCGACATTCACCATACGGGTGACCCCTGCATCCCAAGCACGCCTAATCATCTCATCACGGTCTTCGTTAAATTGCTCTGCATTTAAGTGCGTATGTGAATCTGTTAGCATGATAAACTCCTTTGAATGATGAAATTCTCGTTCGACTTCGTTGCGCCCCTGTTAATCCTGTGAGCCCAGCAGCGCCCATACATCCTGGTATTCTCTCGTATTCAAGCCTTCCACTAACTCTTCAGGGTAGTAGATGTGGTGTTTGCCTCGATGAATGCCGCTAATGGAGCGCACGATTTCCGACTTGTGCGTGATTTCCGTCAGTTGATCTTTATGATTCAGCAGGAGGATAGGAAAGTTATCATCACTCTCTCCAGGCCTGTACACATCGTAAGAAAGTCCTGTCGGAAAATCAATCTCCAGATACGAGGCCGGCTCCAGTCCCATCTCATTCATCACATGCTCCATGCGGGCGAGCACCTTTTGGTCCAACTCTTCAAACGTACTGTATTTGAACAGCTTTCGGTTTAAAAAGCGTTTGCACAGGTCTGACAGTGTTGCATCTTTCTCCCCGCTCCAGAACGTTAACATCGTCTGCATCACGGATTCGTCTAGCAGCAAATAGTCTTGCAGAGTCAGCTTATTTTGAATCAAATGAAGGATCGGATCAACCATGAAGCCAAATGCATATTGCTCCTCATATAAATGCTTTGCCCGTTGAAAAATCTTATTCAGCAAAATTTCCGCACTGCGTGTCACCGGATGGAAGTACACCTGCCAATACATCTGGTACCTGGACATCAGGTAATCCTCCACCGCATGCATGCCGCTTTCTTTCACGACAATATGGCCCTTGTACGGCCTGACAACACGAAGGACTCGTTCCAAATCGAACATGCCGTAATTTACTCCAGTGAAATATGCATCTCTCAGCAGATAGTCCATACGGTCAGCATCCAATTGACTGGATACAAGGCTGATGACGATCTCTTTATTGTAAGATTTGCAAATAACTCCAGCTACCTGCTTCGGAAATTCGGGCGATACCCGGCTGAGCACCTCATTGACCTCGGTATCTCCCAGCACTATGCGGCAAGACCAGTCCTCGTGACGGGTTCCAAAAGCTTTTTCGATCGAATGGGAGAACGGTCCGTGTCCCAAATCATGCAGAAGTGCTGCACAGAGACATAGCAATCTTTCTTCCTTGGGCCAATCCTCATACTGGTTCCGTTCAAATTGAGAAATGATCTTCCGTGTCACCTCATAAACGCCAAGCGAATGGGAGAACCGGCTGTGCTCCGCACCGTGAAACGTCAAATAAGAGGTTCCTAACTGCCTGATGCGCCGCAGCCTTTGAAACTCTTTCGTATTGATCAAATCCCAGATGATATCATCCTGAACATAAATGTATTTATGTACGGGATCCTTGAATACTTTCTCTTCTTTCATTCAGCCACAACCTCTCTTTTGCTGATTTCGACATCATTTCGACAGCTTTTCGACATCACTTGCGTTCTACATTCGACATAATTGTCGAATAAAGTCGAATCATAGATTCCAATTTCGAATGTAACGTTTTCCCTTTTCTTCCTGTAAAATTAAAGCCTCTTCACGTCACTTTTGTAAGATATTACTTACAAAACCTTACCCCATAAGGGATTTCCTTTGTCTTTACTCCACAAAACTTTCATATTTTTTTAGACCAATGTATAATTTAATAAAAGATGGTTGACTATTTTGGGAATGGTTGGTATCATAAGTTATGAAAAGATTGTCGAAACATGGCGATTAACTTTTACATCTACTTCACATTCGGAAGGGGAACTTCATATATGTTGAAATCCACTGGTATCGTAAGAAAAGTTGACGAATTAGGCCGCGTTGTTATTCCAATCGAACTCCGCCGCACGCTGGGTATTGGCGAGAAGGACGCTTTGGAAATTTATGTAGATGGTGAGCGCATCATGCTAAAAAAATATGAGCCTGCATGTATCTTCTGCGGCAATGCCGAGAACGTTACTTATTTTAAGGGAAAAATTGTTTGCCATATTTGTTTATCTGAGATGCCAACACCTGTGACAAAATAAGAAAAATAGTATATAATAGAAGTATCACATTTCCTTTAGGTAATTCTAACCTTTTTCATATCTCCTCTAGTCTCTAATTCGTTGGCGAAAGCCACGGGTTAGAGATCTTTTTTTGTTCAGATTTTAGAGAGGCTGAAGCCGCCCCTCTTCCTATAACATATCTTAAGTCTAATTCCAGCACACCAGCGGTTATTCCTAAACCAATGCTGAGTAGGCTAGTGCAAAACAAAGGATTACGTACGTCTCTATGTTGTAGATCGTCTACATCAAACCATTCGCTGAGCCTAACGTATATGCGGGGGCTTTGATGCCCCTTCTTTTTTCCACCGACTTGTTGCTTCGCTGTATCTCTACTGCTTTCTTGCTTCTCTGTATGAATGCTCCTTCAATGCTTGATTGTTAACCACAGCTTCGCCGCAGCCTTATTCTTTCTGCATGCTTGCAAAGTTCATTTCTTCAGCAATAAGTCAATTTTACTGTATCCTACTGGATTGTCGATTCACTTTACTTAATCTTTACAAACCTAATTCAGGCATACTTCTTCTTTGTTCCTTCTTAAAGCGTCGCTTCATCGCTGCTAACGCTCAATCAACGCATTATACACATCGCGCTTGGACAGGCCACGATCTATGGCCGTCAGCTTCATTGCTTCCTTCCGCTCATTGCCCTGCGCCTCATAGTGCTCAACATGCTCGCCGAGTGACAGCTGCGCCCACCAAGCTCCTGCACCGCCGGCTGCGGAAGCTGCCGCTGCCGACTCGCCTTCGGCGATGATGCAATATTCCCCTTGCGGCGGATATTGCGAGAGATGCTCGAGGCACTCCTCAATCGTGCCTCGGACAAATTCCTCGTACCGCTTCGTCAGCTCGCGGGCGAGGCAGACCCGCCGCCCGCCGCCCCACACCTCGGCCATCCGGCCGAGTGTTTTCTCGACGCGGTGCGGCGATTCATAAAACAGCAGCGTGCCCTGCGTCTGCTGCAGTCCTTGCAGCACCTTCGTCTGATCCTTTTTCTCCCTGGGGAGAAAACCGACGAAGGTAAACCGGTCTGTCGGCAGGCTCGATGCAATCAGCGCCGACAGAGCCGCATTCGCGCCGGGGATCGGGACCACCGGCACGTCCTGCTCCACGGCCATCCTCACCAGGTCGTAGCCTGGATCGGAGATGGCCGGAAGCCCCGCATCGCTAACCAGCGCGATGCTCCGCCCTTCAAGCAGCAAGCGGATGAGCTCCGGTCCGCTTGCCTGCTTGTTGTGTTCGTGATAGCTGACGAGTCGCGTTGCGACTTCAAAATGCGTCAGCAGCTTGCGCGTTTGCCGCGTGTCCTCCGCGGCAATCAACTCCACTTCCTTCAGCGTGCGGATCGCGCGGAAGGTCATATCCTCCAGGTTGCCAATCGGAGTGGCCACCAGGTATAGCGTCCCTGCGCCTCTACCTTCGGCGTAGCTCTTTTGTACTTGTATCGTCAATGTTGGTACCCTCTTTACCCATTACTTTATTATATGCTTGTACATCTGCCATTCTGACTACTTTACAAATCTTCCAAAGAAGCTCGTCCACCGTAATACACTTCCTGCAGCTCCTTGCAATACTGTCCATCCTGATCGTATACGATAAAAGGAGGAAGCGTGCGGATTTCCGGCTTACCATCCTTCATTCCTTCTATTAAGACCATCATCGCTTCCTCACCGGCACGTGGATGCACATAGCGGATTCGCTTAGGTTCAATTCGATATTGCCGCATCAGGCAGCAAATATCGACCAAGCGAGACGGTCGATGCACCATCGCTACCTTTCCCCCTGCCTTCACTAGCCTTGCCGATGCTGCGATCACATCTTCGAGTGTGCAATGAACTTCATGCCTTGCCGCTGCAATATGCTCATTCACATTCTGCTCACCATTAGGGACGGGTAGATAAGGCGGGTTTACCGTTACTACATCGAATTTGCCATGCCCCAGATTTTGATGAATGGTCTTCAAATCTCCTTGCAGCATATGCAGCTTCTGCTCCAAGCCATTAATACGCATATTCCGAGCGGCCATATCTGCTAGTCTCTCCTGAATTTCAACACCCCATATCTCTGCCCGGGAACGGGTACTCAGCAGGAGAGGAATGACCCCATTACCCGTACACAAATCAATCATTGCCCCCCTATGGGACACGGAACAGAAGCGAGCTAATAAAACAGCATCCAGTGAAAAGCTGAATACTTGATCACTCTGTATAATTTTCAAATTATGGGTCAATAAATCATCAATTCGTTCTGAAGGTTGTAAAGGTACTTGATTCATATATGGATTAGGCCAATTCCTTTCATGTCCTCTTTATGGAAAAAACCGTAAGGATATCATCCCTACGGTCAACAAACTATTTATTTAAAAAGGATAAGCAAAACAGACAATCTCCTTCAGTACGAAGGTGCCCATAATAGACATTGCAAATGTGAAAACCTTCATTATATAGACGCGCCAGATTGTCATATCCTGCACCGATAATGGGAGCTTCCTCCACATCCTCTCCCACCGGCTGTTCTACCACAGCAGGGTCATCCTGCCGGATCAACTTGCGCAGTTGAGCATTTTCAATGCTAAGCCGCTGGTTCTCTTCGAGCAGAGCAATCACTCTTTTCTTCAAATGCCCCAATTCGGCGTAAGTGGCGCCCATTCTTTCTTCGATTTCACCAATCTGCTCGAAAACATCTTGTTTATCCACGATTTCACCTCTAGAGCCATGCGTGCTTGTCGCGCCGCCCTTTATTCACGGCTTGTCCGAATCAAGCGTCTACTCTTGTTCTACCACATCATCAAACGGCAAATCCATGACCTTACCAAGATCAAATAATTGCACTTTAGCCGTGCGTTCATTCAAGTTCAGACCGAGCACCTTGCCATTGCCCAAGGAAGTAATCACATGTCTGCCGACAGTTGGGAGCGTATCCTTAGCACTCTCATAATTATCATGCTCATACTTCAGACAGCACATTAAACGACCGCAAAGCCCAGATATTTTCGTAGGGTTCAGCGATAGGTTCTGATCCTTAGCCATCTTGATGGATACAGGCTCGAAATCACCTAAAAAGGACGAGCAGCATAAAATCCGCCCGCAAGGTCCGATGCCTCCAAGCATCTTCGCTTCATCACGAACACCGATTTGACGCAATTCGATGCGCGTTCGAAAAATACTAGCCAAGTCTTTGACTAACTCCCGGAAATCGACTCGACCTTCTGCCGTAAAATAAAAAATAATTTTATTCCGGTCGAACGTATACTCTACGTCAACTAGTTTCATCTTAAGATTATGATCTTTAATCTTTTCGTGGCAGGTTTGAAAAGCATCCTTAGCAGCCTTCTTGTTCTCTTCGACCAGATCGGCATCTGTATGATCTGCAATCCGGATCACCTTTTTGAGCGGCAAAACCACATCGTTTTCTTTGACGCTTTTTTTGCCAACAACTACCTTGCCATATTCGACGCCTCGTGCGGTTTCCACGATAACGGCATTTTCTTTTTCTATAGGCAGATCGATCGGATCAAAATAATATATTTTACCCGCTTTCTTGAAGCGGACTCCAACTACCGAATACATGCTACACCCCCTGCATCTCCACCAGCATTTTTTCTATCACCAGCTGCGAATTGGCGTTAAACCGCAAGCGTTTTTGAAGATCAACCGCCTGCTCCATCATCCAAACCCAATCAGAAGTGTCCCGACTGAATGCGAGGGAGCCCATCCAGTCCAACTGGTCGTGATACACTAGCTTGTCTCTGCGCTCAAGGCGCAACTGCACCATATCTTTAAACCAGAGAATCAACATATCAAAGAGCGTTGATATATGATCCGCCAGCTCTGTCTTCATCATCTTTTGTACGGTAATCATCGAGGAAGGAAACCGCGTCAGCGTCTCCTTCGCTAATTGTAACACTACGCTTCTCATTTCTGCAAACCAATTCGAGGCGAGCAGCTCCCGCGCAGCCTGCATCCCAGCCGTCATATGAGCAGCCGGATGAACTAATGCAGCAGCATAACCCTCTAATAGAAGCGCTTCAATCATATCCCCGCGCGGCATCGGTGTGAACGAAATCCACTGAGCGCGAGACTGAATGGTCGGGAGCAAAGCATTCCCATTTTCCGTTATCAGAATCGCCACTACGCGGGAAGTCGGTTCTTCTAAAAATTTTAACAGACTGTTTGCAGCCTGCACCGTCATTTTATCTGCGTGATGCAAGATGTATATTTTCGTGCCGGAGGCTGTAGCCCGGTATGCAAATTCCTTTTGCAACTCACGGATTTGTTCGATTTTAATAGAAGCCCCTTCAGGCTCGACAATGTGCAGATCGGGATGATTACCATGCTCTACCTTACGGCATTCCAAGCATTCCCCGCATCCGTCATCGGTTACATTACTGCAATAAATGGCCTTCGCCAAAGCCGTAGCCATTGCGGATCGCCCTGTCCCTACAGGACCGCTGAAAATATAAGCATGAGACAGCTTGTCCTGCCTCAATCCGCTTTGCAGCTGCCGTTTGGCTGCCGCTTGTCCAGGAATTTCTTGAAAGGACATCATCATTTCTCTCCATCCGAATTCATCGTCCTATAGACGAGCACTACACAAACTCTCAATCACCTAAAATAAAAGGTTAATCAGCATGCCTCGGATCTCTCCGATTCTGTGCAAGATATCAATGCGTCCCTGCTCGTTTTCCAGCAGCTCGTCCGCCAAGGCAAGCAAATGCACATCGATCTCTTCCAGCAGCTTATACCTCTTCGATCTTCCTCTGCGGTCCCAGCCCTTAGTATCTCTTAAGCTGACACCCCGTCTGGCCGTTTCCTCTAGAAATTTCTTGACCATCAACTTGTACTGCCGAAGCTCCCGAACGGTCATCGAGCGGGCCAGACGATCTCCCTGCAGCGAAATCTGCTGCATCATTTGCGTCAATTGCTCCTGTGAAACTTTCTCGTCGTGCTGATGCATGATATCCGAGAAATTCCGGGGCGCCGTCATAGGTGACGGGACATTGTCGCTGACTTTCACGTTCTTGCCGATGGGCTGCCACCCCGGATTAATTTTCATGATTTTTCATCCATCCTTATATAAGTAATCGACATTCGATGTTAGAAATGCTCAAATCTTTCGACTGGCAGTACGAATACAGCGGCTCCACCCACCTGTACTTCCACTGGAAATGGAATATACGAATCAGTCGTTCCACCCATTGGTGACACCGGTGTGACAAGCTGCTCCCGTATTTTACAATTAGCACGAATAACCTGAAGCGCCTCTTGTACCCTCTCGTCTTCCGTGCCTATCATAAAGGTTGTATTGCCGGCACGCAAAAAGCCACCAGTACTCGCAAGCTTGGTCGCGCGAAATCCTTCTTTGATCAGCGCATTAGAGAGACGGTTACTATCTTTGTCTTGAACAACGGCAACGACTAACTTCATGGGCGATTCCTCCTCTTCATTATAAACGAAGTTCGACTCGGATGCTTTAGCCGGAAAGATGTACCTCAAGCAACCGTTTACAGTCGATCAAAATATCCTCGGCAATCTCAGCTTCTGTTCGATTCGCATCGATGACTTTTACCCTCTGGGGCTCCTCTGCAGCAATTTGATGAAATCCATCCCTAACTCTGCTATGATATTCAAAGCCTTTCTGCTCGATACGGTCCAGCTGAAGCTCTGTTTGTGTTCCTGCCGCTCGTTGACGCAGCCTATGCTGACTAACCTCTACAGGCACATCCAACAAATATGTCCTCTCTGCCTGCAGCCCGGAGCTTGCATAGCGGTTAATGGATGTAACCATCTCCCGATCCACGCCTAATCCGTAAGCCTGATAAGCAACACTTGCATCAATAAAGCGGTCGCATAGAACTACTTTCCCTGCCTCTATTGCTGGTAAAATCAACTCATGCACATGCTGAGCTCTGGATGCCGCATAAAGAAGAACTTCAGCCTGATCGGTCATTTCCTTATTCTCAGGAGATAATATGATACTTCTTATGCGGTCACTGATGGATGTACCACCTGGCTCTCTGGTTACAACGACATCATAGCCAAGAGCTGTGATTTCTTGTGCCAACTTCTGCAGTTGGGTCGTTTTGCCGGCGCCGTCCGGGCCTTCAAACGTAATGAATATTCCCTTCACACGAACCTCCTAAATGCTGAAGCACCTTGCCTTGCCTGTAATGTACTATGTGTATATCTTAAGCTTGCGGGTCTGTCCATATGCTGTCCCTTGAAACTTGATGCCAAGCGCTCTGAATTGCTCCAGCATCTCGGCTGCTGCTTCTGTGATCCTTTCTCCCGGATACAGGAGAGGTACTCCCGGCGGATAAGGGATCACCATCTCAGCGGAACATTTTCCTATAGCTTGCTGAACGTCGACCGAGCTTGTTGCTAAGCTGTACGAGATCCCTTCATTCTGCAAATTTCGCATATCAAATTTGACAGGCTGCGAAATGTGAGTAAGAGAAGGTAAGTTATATATATTCGTGATAGGCGGTTGAAGTTCCTTCTTTTCCACCAGTTCCTCCAAACAAATGTTACATAACGCCTCATATAATCTAGTTACGTCATCTTCCGTTGATGCTGGAGTGAGAACTAGCAGAACATTTCGAGCATCTGCCATTTCGACATAACAGCCGCGGGACTCCAGTGCATCTCTCAGCTGAGGACCAGATAACGTTCCCGTCCGTTCACGAATCGTGATTTTAAAAGGATCTACCGTTGTGTATCCAGGTCCTGATACTAGAGGGTAGCTATTGAAAGAATACTCGAATTCAGCTTTCTGATCCAGCAGCTTTCTCAAATAATTAACTACTTGTAATCCCTTTCGTACCCATTCTTCCCCCTGTGTATGCATGAGCTTCCTTGCCAAATCCAACGAAGCCATTATGGGGTAGGATGGGCTAGAGCTTTGAAGCATAGTTAAGCGCTGTTTTACAGCCTCCCGATTGATAAGCTTCCCCTGTATGTGAAGCATGGCTCCCATGGTCATGGCGGTCAGCATTTTATGGGTCGACTGAACGACAATGTCGGCTCCCATGGAGATTGCTGATTTGGGGAGATCCTCATGAAAGCCGTAATGAGCTCCATGTGCCTCGTCCACTAGTACCGGTTTACCTTGTGCATGCATAAAATCTGTGATTGGTTCAAGATCCAATCCCATTCCGTAATAGTTTGGATTCGTTAGAAACAATCCCTTAGCCTCCGGGTAGCGCTTTATGGCCTCCTTAACGCTATTTATGTTAATCCCCGTAGGTACTCCAAGATGAGGATCCCAACTGGGAGGCAGGAATACCGCTTTAGCACCAGCTAGCATGAATCCATTCAAAACCGATTTGTGCACATTCCTTTGTACAAGCAAAATATCTCCCGGAGCGCACAATGCAGATATCATCGCTAAATTTCCAACCGTACTGCCCCCTACCAGAAAGTAGGTCTCCTCCGCACCAAAGCAATCCGCTGCAAGCCTTTCGGCTTCCAAGATCACCCCTTCTGCTTGATGGAGATCGTCTAGTCCGGATATTTCTGTATAATCAATTGACATGATTGATGAAAACAATCCACTCGCTTCTCGCAGCAATCCTCTGCCCGACTTATGTCCTGGTACATGAAAATTCGCATGTCTTCCTCGCTGATGATCGGCCATTGCGTCATATAAAGGTGCGCGATCTCGATCCTGCTTCGAAATAGTAGTCATTCATTCTGTTCCCCTCTCTCATCCTTCCCCACATTATAGTAGAGAAAACCTGCTAAAAAAACAAAAAAAGCTTCATATCGAAGCTTTCGAGTGTTCCTTATAAAATCTTACCTATGTGAGATCTACATATAAGTGCTGGTTCCAGATTTCCCGGTATGAAAGACTTTCCTCATCTGTTTTACGAAAAATGGGTATCTTCTGTCCTCCACATCCGTTCGAACAATCTCGCTGCTGCACTGGTCACAAATAAACACAGAAACAATATGAATACCTCCGCTGCGCTGCTGCTCACAAATCATACAAACACCAATTCGGTTCTCCTCCATGAAAAATCACCTCATTTTCTTTCTTTACACACTAGTATAGCCAAATCTGAAATCTTCTAAACTAGCTATGTACTCATAATTTGGAAGGAATAATCCGATATATCTAAGAGTGAGTTTTATGTAACTAGACGGAGGGTTTCCATGTCCAAACAAGAGCAGGCACTGTCTAAAGATTCTACTATATATAGCTATAAGTTAATGAAGCGAATGTATCACTCTATATTTAAAATTGTCCCTTACTTCATCGTCCTTTTGCTTATTCTTATTTATAAAATCGATGTGCAGGACTGGCTCCCTTTGCTATTAGGGTATCCCATCATCATTATATTCCATATGCTACTGGTCAGGGCTTTTTTTCAATACACGATCGGAAGTGCTATGAGGGGTTGGTCCTTTCGCCCCGGCATCTTCTGGTGCGGGATCTTGCCCGAAGGACACGCTTCTATTAAACTAGTAAGCAAAGTACAACTGAATCTTTTCTGGATCGGTCTTGCTTTCATCGCCTTATTGTATCCTTGGATTCCTGCCATATGGATTTTGGATTTGATTCTTTTTCACACCTGGGTTCTTATGCCCCGCCTTTGGATGCTTTATCGATTTAGACCCTATCGTCAAAGCGGTCTGATCAAAATCACAAGAAAAGACACTTCGTGCTTTATACAATAAACAATGGCTTAGTTCTTGTGGCTGTCAGTCCAATTTGCATTATTTAGACCTAATTACCCTAAGCAGGCTCTTATGAGAGTTCTTCGCTTAGGGTTGATTGATTCTTCTAACAAATAAAATATCCAAAAAGAGCCCTCCGAAGATTTCTCTTCAGAAGGCTCTTATTTTTGCTTGGCAACGTTCTACTCTCCCAGAACCCTTCGGTTCAAGTACCATTGACGCTGGAGGGCTTAACGGTTGTGTTCGAGATGGGAACGCGTGGATCCCCTCCGCCATCATCACCAAACATTCAAGGTTTATTCCTTGAAAACTAGATACGAAACTTACGTAAAGTGTGTTTGTTAAAGGTTAAGCCCTCGACCGATTAGTATTCGTCAGCTCCATACATTGCTGCACTTCCACCTCGAACCTATCAACCTCGTCGTCTACAAGGGGTCTTACGAATTGGGAAATCTCATCTTGAGGTGGGCTTCACGCTTAGATGCTTTCAGCGCTTATCCCTTCCGTACATAGCTACCCAGCTATGCCTCTGGCGAGACAACTGGTACACCAGCGGTACGTCCATCCCGGTCCTCTCGTACTAAGGACAGCTCCTCTCAAATTTCCTACGCCCGCGACAGATAGGGACCGAACTGTCTCACGACGTTCTGAACCCAGCTCGCGTACCGCTTTAATGGGCGAACAGCCCAACCCTTGGGACCTACTTCAGCCCCAGGATGCGATGAGCCGACATCGAGGTGCCAAACCTCCCCGTCGATGTGGACTCTTGGGGGAGATAAGCCTGTTATCCCCAGGGTAGCTTTTATCCGTTGAGCGATGGCCCTTCCATTCGGTACCACCGGATCACTAAGCCCGACTTTCGTCCCTGCTCGACCTGTTTGTCTCGCAGTCAAGCTCCCTTATGCCTTTGCACTCTTCGAATGATTTCCAACCATTCTGAGGGAACCTTTAGACGCCTCCGTTACTTTTTAGGAGGCGACCGCCCCAGTCAAACTGCCCACCTGACACTGTCCCCATACCGGTTCACGGTACCAGGTTAGAACTCCGATACGATCAGGGTGGTATCCCAACGGCGCCTCCACCCAAGCTGGCGCTCAGGCTTCAACGGCTCCCACCTATCCTGTACAGATCGTACCAAAGTCCAATATCAAGCTGCAGTAAAGCTCCATGGGGTCTTTCCGTCTTGTCGCGGGTAACCTGCATCTTCACAGGTATTAAAATTTCACCGGATCTCTCGTTGAGACAGCGCCCAAGTCGTTACGCCATTCGTGCGGGTCAGAATTTACCTGACAAGGAATTTCGCTACCTTAGGACCGTTATAGTTACGGCCGCCGTTTACTGGGGCTTCGGTTCACAGCTTCGGGATTACTCCCTAACCGCTCCCCTTAACCTTCCAGCACCGGGCAGGCGTCAGCCCGTATACTTCGCCTTGCGGCTTCGCACAGACCTGTGTTTTTGCTAAACAGTCGCTTGGGCCTTTTCACTGCGGCCCCCTCGGGCTATTCACCCTACCGAGGCACCCCTTCTCCCGAAGTTACGGGGTCATTTTGCCGAGTTCCTTAACGAGAGTTCTTCCGCGCGCCTTAGAATTCTCTTCTCGCCCACCTGTGTCGGTTTGCGGTACGGGCACCTTCGCCTGGCTAGAAGCTTTTCTTGGCAGTGTGAAATCATGACCTTCGGTACTATAAATTTCCCTCCCCATCACAGCCCAGCCTTATGGTGTGCGGATTTGCCTACACACCAGCCTCACTGCTTGGACGAGCATCCATCAGCTCGCGTCACTATCCTTCTGCGTCACTCCATCGCTCATAACGGCTACGGTGGTACAGGAATATCAACCTGTTGTCCATCGACTACGCCTTTCGGCCTCGCCTTAGGTCCCGACTGACCCTGAGCGGACGAACCTTCCTCAGGAACCCTTAGGCTTTCGGCGGATCAGATTCTCACTGATCTTTTCGTTACTTATACCGGCATTCTCACTTGTATGCGCTCCACCTGTCCTTACGGTCAGACTTCAACGTACATACAACGCTCCCCTACCCAAGTACTTACGTACATGCCATAGCTTCGGTGGCGTGTTTAGCCCCGTTACATTTTCGGCGCAGAGTCACTCGACCAGTGAGCTATTACGCACTCTTTCAATGGTGGCTGCTTCTAAGCCAACATCCTGGTTGTCTGTGCAACTCCACATCCTTTCCCACTTAACACACACTTGGGGACCTTAGCTGATGGTCTGGGCTGTTTCCCTTTTGACAATGGATCTTAGCACTCACTGTCTGACTCCCGGATATGAGTTTGTGGCATTCAGAGTTTGACTGGACTTGGTAACCCTTGGCGGGCCCCGCACCCAATCAGTGCTTTACCTCCACAACTCTTTACTCCGAGGCTAGCCCTAAAGCTATTTCGGGGAGAACCAGCTATCTCCGAGTTCGATTGGAATTTCTCCGCTACCCCCACCTCATCCCCGAATTTTTCAACATTCGTGGGTTCGGGCCTCCAGTGAGTGTTACCTCACCTTCACCCTGGACAGGGGTAGATCACACGGTTTCGGGTCTACGTCCACGTACTAAAGCGCCCTATTCAGACTCGCTTTCGCTGCGGCTCCGTCTCTTCGACTTAACCTCGCACGGGAACGTAACTCGCCGGTTCATTCTACAAAAGGCACGCCATCACCCATATAGAGGGCTCTGACTTCTTGTAAGCACACGGTTTCAGGTTCTTTTTCACTCCGCTTCCGCGGTGCTTTTCACCTTTCCCTCACGGTACTGCTTCACTATCGGTCGCTAGGTAGTATTTAGCCTTGGCAGATGGTCCTGCCGGATTCCGACGGGGTTTCACGTGTCCCGCCGTACTCAGGATCCCTCTAGGCATATGTTTGTTTTTGGCTACGGGGCTTTTACCCTCTTTGCCGGACCTTTCCAGATCACTTCGCCTAACAAACTTTTGCCACGTTGAGGTCCTACAACCCCAGGGGCAAGCCCCCTGGTTTGGGCTAATCCGCGTTCGCTCGCCGCTACTGACGGAATCACATTTTGTTTTCTTTTCCTCCAGGTACTTAGATGTTTCAGTTCCCTGGGTATGCCTCTCATGCAGCTATGTATT